>DASTZY010000094.1:0-11432 GCA_035764085.1 Gaiellaceae bacterium | reverse complement strand
GGCGCCGCCCCACCAGATGGCGTCGGGTGAGGTTCCGAGCAGCACGCCGCCGACAGCGGGCCCGAGAGCCACGCCGGCCATGAAGCTGAGCTGGTAGAGCGACATGTAGCGGCCGAGAAGGTGCGGCGGCGCGATTTCCGCGACGAGCGGGCCGAGCACGATGAACTGGCCACACTCGGCGATCGCGATCAGGATCGCGACGCCGGCCAGGACCGTGGTAGCGGCGAGCGTCGAGTCCGTGAGCGTTGCGAGCAGGACCGCGAGCAAGCCGACTGCGAATACGGCGCTGGTGGCGAACAGAGCGTGCGTGCGGCGCATCCCCGCCACCACCCGTGTCGCCGGCACCTGCGCTACGACGATGAAGAAGGTGTTGATGAAGATGACGACACCGATCCCGACGGGTCCGACAGGCGTATGCGCCTCCGCAAACGGCGGGAGGATGTTGGAGAAGAACGCACCGCCGATCATCACGAGAGCGAAGTTGCCGGCGATCAAGGAGAGCAAGAGCCGATCCCGAGCAACAGCCCGGAAACCCCGTGGGCCCTCGCTGGCCGGCGGAGCACCCGCGAGGCCGGGATCCGGGATCCACACGAGCACCACGAGCGCGAAAACGACGTAGGTGACGGCGTCGAAGACGTACAGGCCCTGGAACGCCTGGAGATCGTGGGTGGCCGCGATGACGAAGCCCGCAACCGTCGCGCCGAGACCGAGACCGAAGTTGCCTGTGACTCGGCGGAGGGCGGTCGACGCGGCGCGCTGCTCCGCCGGGACAAGGGTCAAGGTCAGAACCTGGCCGGCGGTACCCACGAGTCCGAAGCCGGCACCGGCGACGGCCGAGCAGACGAAGCCTTGCCAAGGATGCTCGACAAACGCCAAGCCGGCGTAGCCGAGTGCGTTCAAGACAGTGCCCGCGATCAGGAGCCGTTTCGCACTGAACCGGTCGAGGAGCGCACCCGAAGGGAGCGTGACCACTGCGGCCGTGCCCATGACCGTCGCCAGCACCAGTCCCGCGGTCGCCGTCGAGAAGCCGCGCACCGCGTGGAGGTAGATGATCTCGAACGGGAGGATCAGTCCCGTGCCGAAGTAGTTGAGCGCGTTCCCGCCCTGAAGCACGAGGACGGGCCTCGGTAGGCCCGTACGCCAAAGGCCGAACACACGTGTGAGCGGGCTGCTCACCCCGTCGTGCGGCCTGCCGCTCCACGACGGCGGGCGAGGCGCTCGAGCTCGTCGCGGCAGGCGCTCAGCCGCAGCTCGATCGCCGTCCACATGGGCTGGGGCCGGGGGACGCGGGCCTCCCGGGCCCGGCGGTACCGTTCGGCATCGCGCTGGAAGCTGGCCGTCCGCTCGAGCACCATCTGGTGAATCAGCTCGGGGTGCATCGGAGGTCAAAGACACCGCGATGCCGCGAAACGGACCGCGGTCCGTTTACGGCGGACCTGGTGTCATTAGCGCGATGACCCTCGATCTCGAGCGGGCCAAGGGTGGTGACGAGCGCGCGTTCGCGACGCTGGTCGAACCGTTCCGGCGCGAGCTCCAGCTGCATTGCTACCGGCTGCTCGGCTCTGTACAGGACGCCGAGGATCTCGTCCAGGAGACGCTGCTTGCCGCGTGGCGCGGGCTCGACGGTTTCGAGGGGCGGGCGTCGCTGCGCTCCTGGCTCTACAGGATCGCAACCCACCGAAGTCTCAACGCGATTCGCGAACGCGGGCGCCGCCCCGCCACGGAGAACACCATGAGACCGTCAAGAACCAGCCGCGCCGTCGAGCCCAGCTGGCTCGAGCCTTACGCGGACAGCGCGCTTCCGGATCCCGCTCCCGGACCTGAAGCACGCTACGAGCAGCGCGAAGCGATCCAGCTCTCGTTCATCGTCGCGCTGCAGCAGCTGCCTGCGCAGCAGCGCGCAGCGCTCGTGCTGCGCGACGTGCTCGGCTTCCGCACCGACGAAGCGGCCTCGATCCTCGAGACGACGCCGCAGTCGGTCAAGGCCGCGCTCCAGCGCGCACGCGCAACGCTCGACTCGTACACCGTCGAGCGCGAGCAGGCGCCGCTGCCCGACTCGCCGACCGAACGGAGCCTTCTCGCCACCTTCAGCGAGGCCGTCGAAGTCGGCGACACGGCGCGCCTCCTCACTCTGCTGAGCTCCGACGCTCGTGTGACCATGCCGCCGACCCCGGGCGAGCTCATCGGACACGAAGCGATCGGCGTGTACCTCGACCACGGCGCCGAGGCCCGCGGCGCCCCGCTACAGCTGCGGCCGACCCGCGCCAACGGTCAGCCTGCCTTCGGCTACTACCTGCGCTCGCAGGCCCAGGGGATGATGGTCCTCACCTTGAGCGGCAACCAGGTCGACGAGATCACCTTCTTCGCCGACCCCGCGCTGCCGGGCCGCTTCGGTCTTCCCGAACACATCTAGGCCAGGGCTCATTTCGGAACGCCGGCCCGGGCGCCCGTCTTAGTCTCTCGTCGATGGAAGTTCGGCGTGCGGCCCCTGACAGATCGCGCTCATCGCCGAACAGGATGGGCGGCCGCTCGGATGTGTCTATGTCGCCCTGCCCGATGAGCACTTCGGCTACGTCTTCGGCCTGTACGTCCGCCCCGAAGCTCGTCGGCAGGGGCTCGGACGTCGTTTGATGCGCGAGGTCGCCGTGTCGCTCCAGCGCGAGGGGCGGCGGTACGTCGTCCTCAATGTCGACACGCCCAACCTCCCCGGGCGAGCGCTCTACGAGCAGCTCGGCTTCGTCGACGCTGCCCGCACGCTCCGGGCCGAGGTCGACGACCTCCTCAGGTGAGATCCGCGAGCAAGCTCATGCCACGCGACGGCTATCGATGGCTCGACGCACCTCGTCGAGCAACTCGGCCGCCTAGCGGCTGGTCCGGGGGGACTCACCTGCACCGGACCCGGCGATCGTGACGAGCACCTTCACGAGGGCCTCGATCTGCGCGGGCGTGAGACCGGCGAGGCCACTACGAACCCGCTCGACCTCTGCAACCCAGAGCCGCCGCTCGCGAGTGTTCGGGAAGTCTGGGGTCGCGGCGGTGACCATTCCTGAAAGCTGCCACCAGACCGCGGCTGTCGCATCCGGGTCTTCCGTAGTAATGCAAGGGATACCCCTTACCCCTGTCGAGGGAGTCGCGGGCCGGGTCGCCTCGAGGGGTGCAGCGGGTCAGGCGTTGGAGCGCGCCTGAGGGAGATCTTGCTCTAGCCCTGGCGGATCGGGAAGTAGCTCCCGTACCTCTTGCGCACAGCGGCAGGCCACGGCGATCTTGGCAGCCCACTCCAGCGCCTCCTCGCGTGAGCGCACGTCGACTACCGAGAACCCGCCGATGACCTCCTTGGTCTCCGAGAACGGGCCGTCGGTGATCATCCCGGAGGTGTCCACGATGCTCGCCCTCTCGCCTTTCCGTCCAGCCCCGTAAACCCACACTCCGGCATCCTTGGCCTCCTGGACCACCTTGATCGAGGCTTCGGCCACGGCGGGCATGTCCTCGTCGGGGATGTGGTCCATTGCGTGGGCACCGAACGAGATCAGATATCGCGTCATCTCGACCTCCCTTGTCTCCCGGCGACCTCCTCGGGCCGCTTCTCATCCTTAGACGAACGGATGCCTCGGGATTCGACACTCTGCCAAGACGATTCTTCTCTTCGTCGTAGCTTCCGGCCGAACACCGGACTCGCGTCAGGTCTTGGCCGAGGCGATTACCTCAGCGACGCTGCGTTCCGTGTCACCGGCGAGTAGCGGTCTGATGTTCTCCCGCATCCAGGGTCCGCCGACCTCGCGGGCGATGCGATCCGCGTCCGCCGCCGTGGCGAACTCGAGGATCAGGATCAGGTGCCGCTCGTCGACCTTCGCGACACGCGCCGCGAGCGCGCCTGCATCGACCACGAGCCGCATCCCCGCCCGCGCCGCCTCGACGGTCGCATCCGAGACCGGTTCGCGTAGACGGAGATGGTTGATGACGACGTGCAACTAGGGCTCCGCTAGCCGGCCCACCAGTCGCGCCGGCCTTCGACGTCCTCGCGCGGATCGTCGCCGAGATTCGGCGCGCCGACGACCAGGATCTCGAGGCCGTCCGGCCCGGCCTCGTAGCCTCGCCACGTTCCGGGCGGGACGCGCACCGCGTCCCACTCCCTCAGCTCGACGATCTCGTCGTCGAGCTTCATCCGGCCGCTCCCCCGCACGACGACGTACACCTCCTCCTGCGTCTCGTGGGTGTGGCCGTACGGAAAGCGACAGCCGGGCGGGACGTGCTGGTGGGTCAGGGCGCATTCCTCGAGCTCGAGCGGCTTGGTCGCCGCGCGGAACTCGAGGCCCGGCGGGCCGTCGAACACGGAGCCGATGTCCTCGAGGTCGCCCTTGATGTTCCTCAGCGTGAAGGGCACGGGGCGATCTTACGAGTTCCGGCTGCTACGCTCGCCGGACTATCTGAGCGAGTACCGGGTGCGCGCAGTGCGCTTCCTCTGCCCGTTCTTGAGTCGCAGAGGAGGTGTTACATCATGGCAACCGGAACCGTGAAGTGGTTCAACGCCGACAAGGGGTACGGGTTCATCACTCCCGACGACGGCGGCAAGGATCTGTTCGTCCACCACAGCGCGATCGTCGGCGAGGGCTACAAGACGCTCGCCGAGAACGCGAAGGTGCAGTACGAGCCCGAGCAGGGCGAGAAGGGGCCGCAGGCGACGAACGTCGCGCCGGCGTCCGCCTAGTCATCGAGTGGGCAGCTGCGGCGTCCCTCGACGCCGCGGCTGCCGCTCGACCGAGAAGAAGGAGCGGGCCGATGGCGAGGACCAAGCAGCAAACGCACGCGAAGCGGGCCCGCGAGCTCGCGGTCAAGGAACGGCGTGAGCTCAAGCGGGCCAAGAAGGCGGAGCGTCGCGCGGCGGAGAGCACGCCCGAGCAGGCCGAGCCGGAGAACCCCGCAGCCGACGCTCTGCCCGAACGGGGCTGAGCTACCCGGGCGCCACGCGGGCGGTGTCGATCGGGTCCGTCACCGTGAGCAGGTAGTCGGCTCCGGTGACGCGGACCCAGCTGCCCCAGTAGTCGATCGTCGCCACCGAGCCGTCTCTCCGCTTGAGCTGGGCCTGGCCCCGAAGCGTCGCTCCCGGCTCCCGCAGCTCCTCGTACACGCCGTCCAGCTCGTCCTCCGAGCGCATCGTGTACGTCCACGGCGTGGCCTGGAGCAGCTCCTCGCGGGTGTAGCCCAGCAGCTCGCACGCGGCCTGGTTGACCGCGAGGATCAGCTCGCGGTCGTAGCTCGAGACGAAGACGGCGTGGCGGGAGGTCTCGAACGCTCTCCCGAGCAGCCCCGCCTGGACCGGAGGCAGCGCAGTACCTCGGTCGACCACGCTCCACGTACTTTCGGACAAGGCACTCTTCTAATGCGCTCGGCGAGCGCTGTCAAGGCGCTAGCTCGGAGTTGCCGGCAGGTCCTTGTAGGCGGGAAGGAGCTCCGCAAACCGCGCGCCCGCGTCGCACCGGTCGCGGCCGGCGAGGTAGGCGCCGAGGTCCTCGACGTGGATCTGGATCCCGGCTCCGTAGCCCGCGAGATGGTCTGTGGGCATGCCCCGCTCCTCCCAGACCACCTGCGTCCCGCCGCCGTCGGGGGTCAGGGTCACCTCGAACACGCCGTCACTCGGCTGGGCGGAGTCCATCCGCGTCTCGATGCGCAGGTGCTGCGGCGCTTCGAACGCCTCGATGCGACCCGTGCCCTCCCAGCCGCTTGCGTGGAGGCGGGCGCGGTACTCGCCGCCGGCGGCTATCTCGCCCTCGATGTCGCCGTACCAGACCGCCATGCGCGCCGGGTCCGTGAGCGCCGACCACACGTCCTCGATCGGCGTGTCGAAGCGGTCCTCCATGCGCACGACGCCCTTGCCGCCGGCCGCCGACAGCGTGCCGAGGATGCGGTTGCTGCTCGTCATCGGATCTCCTTCGCTCGGTTACCTGCGAATGAGACCGCGCAGACGCGCGAGGATCATCGCTAGACGCGCGTGCCGCTGATGACGTCGACGACGCGCTCTTGGGCGCCGTCGGCGTAGTCCGCGCCGAGCTTCTCCTCGAGGATCGTCCGCAGCTCGCCGCTCTCCCCGAGCTCCTGCACGATGTCGGCGCCGCCGACGAGCTCCCCCTTGACGAACACCTGCGGGATGGTCGGCCAGCCCGACAGCTCGGAGAGCTCCTGCCGGATGGACGGGTCGGGGAGGATGTCCACCGCCGTCACCGGCGCGCCGGCCGCCCGCAGCGCCTCCAGCGCCCGGCCGGAGTTGCCGCACATCACGAACTGCGGCGTGCCCTTCATGAATAGCGCCACCGGCTCGTTCTCGATCACGTCCTTGATCCGCTCGGAAACCTCGCTCACGTCGTTCCTTTCGTCTTGATCCTCAGCTCGTGGATGGTGCCGTCGCGCAGCGGCTCGGCGAGCGCGTCGTTGACGAGCCGGTGCTGCTCGAGCAACGGCAGCCCGTCGAAGTGCCGGCTGGCCACGGTCACCTGGAAGTGGTCGCCGCCGCCGGTGCGGTCCTCGACGCGCAGCTCCGGCGCGTCGGGAAACGCGTCGCGCAGGAGGGACTCGAGGCGTTCGACGGCCATGCGCGGAGAGTAGCCGTGGCCTACACCGCGACCGCGCGCTGGAGCGCGTCCAGCCGCTCGAGCCAGGGCGTCGCGCCGAGCCGCTCGAAGATCTCCCGCGACTCGGCGAGCAGCGTCGCCGGGTCGCCGACACCGAGCTCCGCCTGTTCGGCGAGCGCGATGGCCAGCGGATAGGGGGTCTGCAGGGCGCGGAAGCCCTCGACCGCGCGCGCGAGGAGCTCCGCGGCGCCTTCCCGGTCGCCGCGCAGCGCGAGTAGACGCCCCCGGAAACGCGCCTCCTGTGCCAGTGGGCGCGGCGTCCGCTCGGACCGCGGTAGCCGCTCGACCTCGCCCAGCAAATCCTCGATCTGCTCCTGGTCGCCGAGCTCGAACGCCACCTCGCATGCCTGGACCCAGGCGTACTTGTAGATCGGATGAAGCGCCGTGAGCTCATCGCGGGCGAGAGCCTCGCGCGCAGCCGCGAGCGCCTCGAGCGGCTTCTGCTCGGCGCGCAGGACGAACGAGTCCATCAGCCGGTAGAACGCACGCGTCTGCACCTCGTCCGAGTCGGAGAAGGCCGAGGCGGCTTCGAGCGCGTTACGCGCCCGCGTGACGTCACCTCTGGCCAAACCGAGATTGACCTCCCCGATCGTTCGCTCGCCGACGGTACGGATGTCGTCGACCGTCATCTCCGCGACGAGCCGCTCGACCTCGTCCCATTCGCCGAGGTCCCAGCGGTTGAAGACGAGGTGGCCCAGCGCGCGCTGCTCGGCGACGCGATCTCCGCGCCGGCGTGCAAGCTCGATTCCCTCCAGGTCGGCCGCAGCCGAGTCGGCCAGTCGATCGCGGGCGGCGAACTGGTACGAAAGGTTGTAGAGGGCACGGTCCAACGGCTCGCCGAGTTCATGCGCGCGACCGAGCTCGATCGCGTGCTCGAGCAGTGCGAGCGACTCCTCGTACCGGCCCTCCCCACCGAGGACGAGGTGTTTCGTGTTGAGCGCATGCACGAGAACGTCCGGAAGGACGAGTGCCTCGGCGATCTCGAGCGCACGCTCCACCCGTTCGCGCGCCGGCTCGTAGTCGCCGAGGAAGAAGCGGTGGCGGGCGAGCGCCTCGGCCAGCTCCGCGAGCTCCGGGCCCGGCTCGTCGTCGGCGAGCGCCGCGAACGCCTCCTCCATCCGCTCCGCACCGCCGGCGAGATCGCCGGAGAAGCCCATCGTGATCCCCATCGCGCCCGTGACGTGGGCGACGCGCCTCCTGTCCCCTTCGCCGCGATAGAGCTCGATGGCACGCTCGTACAGCGCAAGTGCATCCGGATATCGACCACCTCCCTGCGCTGCGAGCCCGGCACGCTCGATCAGATCCGCCTGCCACAGCCGCTCCTCGGCGAGTGTCGCGGCCTTCTCGAAGTACGCCTGGGCCTCCTCCGACGCTGCGAGGGAGGCGGCGCGATCGCCGGCCAGCGCCAGCCGCTCGGCGGCCTTGCGCCGGATGGCCGGGGCGTCGGCCGCGTCCCGCGCTGCCTCGTACGCGTCGAAGTAATGCGCAGCAACTACCTCGACTGCCTCCTGCTCGGCCCGACCGGTCGCGCTCTCGAGGTATTCGGCGGCCGCGAGGTGCTTCGCCTTCCGGTCGGCCCGGGCCAGCGTCTCGTACGCGATCTGCTTGAGCAGGTCTTGCAGGAATGCGTACTGGCCGCGCTCGGGCGAGCGTGGGTCGGACTGAACCGACAGCACCTCTTTCCGGACGAGCGAGGAGAGCAGCGGCTCGAGCTCCGGCTCGCTCAGGCCGGAGAGCGCGGCGAGCCCTCCCTTCGTGAAGCTCTTGCCGAGGACGGCCGCGTCCTGGAGCACGCGTCGCTCCTCGGGCCCGAGGCCGTCCAGCCGGGCGGCGACGAGCGCGTGGAGTGTCTCCGGCACCTCGAGCGCCTCGATCGTCCCGGTCGGGCGGTAGGCGTCTCCCTCCCGGGTGAGGAGGCCGCGGTCGAGGAGCATCCGAACCGTCTCGACCGCGTAGAGCGGGACGCCCTCGGCCCGCTCGAGGATCCGTGTGCGCAGGTCGTCCGGGAGCCCCGGGACGAAGCCGTCGAGGAGCTCCTCCATCGAGGCGGAGGAGAGGGGCTCGAGCGAGAGCGTGGTCGCGTTGCGGCCCGAAGCGCCGAAGTCGGATCGACGTTCGGCGAGCTCAGGTCTCGCCAGCGCCAGCACGAAAAGGGGGTGCGCGTGCGACCACTCGAGCAGGTGCTCGACGAAGTCGAGGAGGGCGGAGTCGGCCCATTGCAGGTCCTCGAACACGAGCAGGACCGGGCTCCGCTCGGCGAGACGCTCGAAGAAGAGGCGCCAGGCCGAGAACAGGTCCTGACGGTCGCCCGTGGCGTGCTCCGCGAGACCGAGGAGGTGGGCGAGGCGCGGCTCGAGCCATGTTCGTTCGCTCGCGTCCGCCACGCGCTCCTCGAGCATCGCGCGCAGCTTGGCGAGCGCCTCCTCCGGCGTGTCCTCCTCGGCGATCAGCGCCCGCATCCGCACCATCTCGGCAAGGGCCCAGTAGGCGACGCCGTCGCCGTAGGCGAGGCAGCGGCCGCGGTGCCAGAGCACCTCGTCGGCAACCCCGTCGAGGTACTTCTCGAACTCCCACGCGAGCCGAGACTTGCCGATGCCGGCGATGCCGACGACCGAGACGAGGTGCGCCTTCCGCTCCTCGGCCGAGCCGTGGAAGTGCTCCTTGACGAGGCGCAGCTCGCGCGCGCGGCCGACGAACGGAGGCTCGAGCTCGCTCGAGACTCGGGCGCCTCCGCGGAACGAGGTGATACGGAGCGCGCGGAACAGCGAGACGGGTTCCGCCTTGCCCTTGAGCTCGTGCTCGCCGGTCGGCTCGTACGCGATCGCCGCCGCTGTCGCCCGTCTCGTTGCGTCGCCGACGAGGACGGTGCCCGGCGCGGCGGCCGCCTGCACGCGTGCGGCCGTGTTGACAAGGTCGCCGGCGACCATCCCCTCGCCCTCGGCGGCGAGGTTCACGGCCGCCTCGCCGGTGAGCACCCCGGCGCGCAGCGCGAGGTCCGGTGAGCCGATCTCCTCGCCGAGCGCTGCGACCGCGCTGACGAGGTCGAGCGCCGTCCGCACGGCCCGCTCGGCGTCGTCCTCCTGCGCCGTCGGCGTGCCCCAGACCGCCATCACCGCGTCGCCGATGAACTTCTCCACCGTGCCGCCGTAGATCCCGATCAGGCGGCGGCACGTGTCGAAATAGCGGGACAGGAGCTCCCGCACCTCCTCGGGATCCCGCGACTCGGAACTCGGCGTGAACCCGACCAGGTCGGCGAAGAGGACGGAGACGAGCCGCCGCTCGGCGATCTTCTCCGGCGCCCCCGTCGCGGGTGGCCCGGCTTCCCCGGCCAGCGCGCTGCCGCACTCGCCGCAGAAGCGCATCCCCGGCTCGTTCGCCGCGCCGCAGGTGCCGCACACGACGGCGAGCGGAGACCCGCAGCTGCCGCAGAACTTCCGGCCGGCCGCGTTCTCGAACCCGCACTGAGCGCAGGCGATCACGGTCGGACGCTAGCGCCGGTGCGCGAGGAAGTCGAGCAGGTCGGAGCGGGTGAGCACGCCGACCGGCTTCCCTTCCCGCGCGACGACGACGGCGCTCATGCCGCCCGTCAGCGTCGCGAACACCTCGTCGAGCGTCGCCGACGCCTCGACCGCGGCGAGGGGTGGCTGCATCGCCGACGCCACGTCCTCGTGCACCGCATCCGGGTTGCCGAAGACGCGCTCGAGCAGCGCGCGATCCTGCAGCGAGCCGATCACGTCCGCGAGCGACTCGCACTGCCCGTCCCGCACGACCGGCAGCTGGGAGATCCCGTAGCGCTGCATCGTGTCGATCCCCTCGCCGACCTTCGCGTGGGCGGCGATCGTGACGAACTCGGGCACCTCACCGCCGTGCTTCGCGCGCAGCAGCTCGTCCACCGTCGGCAGCGCCGCCTGCCGCTCGACGAAGCCGTGCTCGAGCATCCAGTTGTCGTCGTAGAACTTCGACATGTAGGAGCGGCCGGAGTCCGGGACGATGGCGAGCACGTTCGCGTCGGCCGAAAGGCGCTCCGCGACGCGGATCGCCGCCCAGATCGTCGAGCCCGCCGAGCCGCCGGCGAGGATGCCCTCCTCCCGCGCCAGCCGCCGTGCGGTGAGGAACGAGTCGCGGTCGGAGACCTGGATCCACTCGTCCACGACCTTCAGGTCGATCGTGTCCGGCCACGTGTCCTTGCCGATCCCCTCGACGAGGTACGGGTGCAGCTCGGAGTCGTTCTCCGCCGTGTAGATCGAGCCCTCGGGATCGACGCCGACGATCTTCACCTCCGGCTTGCGCTGGTGGAACCAGCGGCCGACGCCGGAGATCGTCCCGCCGGTGCCGACGGAGATGACGAGCGCGTCGATCTCGCCGCCGGTCTGCTCCCAGATCTCCGGCGCGGTGACGTCGTAGTGGGCCTGCGGGTTCGCCATGTTCGAGTACTGGTCGGGCTTGAAGCCGCCGGGGATCTCCTCGGCGAGCCGCGACGAGACGGAGTAGTACGACTCGGGCGAGTCGTGGTCGACCGCGGTCGGCGTGATCACGACCTCGGCGCCGTAGGCGCGGAGCATCGAGATCTTCTCCTGGCTCATCTTGTCGGGCATGACGAAGACGCAGCGGTAGCCCTTGCCCGCGGCCGCGATGGCGAGGCCCACGCCGGTGTTGCCGGAGGTCGGCTCGACGATCGTGCCGCCGGGTCTGAGCTTCCCGTCGCGTTCCGCCTCCTCGATCATCGCGAGGCCGATGCGGTCCTTGACCGATCCGCCGGGGTTGAGGTACTCGAGCTTGGCGAGGATTCGGGCGTGGCCCGGCGGGGTG
>DASTZY010000093.1:0-14022 GCA_035764085.1 Gaiellaceae bacterium | reverse complement strand
GTCCGCGAGAGCCCCTGGTGGAACACGTCCCACGGATCCAGGCCCAGTCCGGCGAGGACGAGCAGCGACGAGCTGACGCCGTAGAGGAGCAGGCCGCCGTACAGCTGGGCGAGGCGCACGCGCACTCCGCGAACGTACACTCGCGCGATGCCCGCGGAGACGACGCTCGCCGCCCGGCTCGCGGAGGACGCTGCCGAGCGATTCCTCCGCTACGTCCGCTTCGACACGCAATCGGACGAGGAGTCCGACAGCTACCCGAGCACGGAGAAGCAGCTCGTGCTCCTGCGAGCGCTCCGCGACGAGCTCGAGCAGGTCGGCCTCGCCGACGCGGCGATCGACGAGCACGGCTACGTGACCGCCACCCTCGCGGCGACGGTCGAGCAGGAGGTCCCAACGATCGCGCTCTTCGCCCACGTCGACACCGCGCGCGAGGTGAGCGGCGCGAACGTCGCTCCGCAGCGCATCCGCTACGAGGGCGGTGAGATCCGCCTCGGCGACTCGGGCCAGACGATCAGGCCCGAGCAGTCGCCCGAGCTCGAGCGGCACGTCGGGCACGAGGTGATCACGACCGACGGCACGACGCTGCTCGGAGCGGACGACAAGGCCGGCGTGGCGGAGATCATGGCCGCCGTCGCCCATCTCGTCGCGCAGCCGGAAATCCCACACGGGACGATCAAGGTCGCGTTCAACCCCGACGAGGAGATCGGCCGCGGGGTCGTGCACTTCCCCGTCGAGGCCTTCGGCGCCGCGGCCGCCTACACCGTCGACGGGTCGACGGCCGGCGAGCTGCAGTCGGAGACCTTCTCCGGCGCGTCGGTACGAATGCGCATCCACGGCCGCTCGATCCACCCCGGCTGGGCGAAGGGCGAGCTCGTGAACGCCGTCAAGATCGCCGGCGAGATCCTCGCGCGGCTGCCGCAGGATTCCCTCTCGCCCGAGACGACGGAGGAACGAGAGGGCTACGTCCACCCGGTGCTCGTCCAGGGCGACTCGTCGGAGGTCGAGCTGCGCTTCATCGTCCGCGACTTCGACGACGAACTGCTCGCCGGGCACGTCGCCTTCCTGCGCGGCCTCGCGGACGAGGTCTGCACCGCCGAGCCACGCTGCACGATCGAGGTCGAGGACCGGATCCAGTACCGCAACCCGCGGGTGGCGATCGAGCGCCGGCCGGAGATCATCGCCAACCTCGAGGAGGCGATCAGGCGTGTGGGCCTCGAGCCGCGGCAGACGGCGATCCGGGGCGGAACCGACGGCTCGGCCCTCACGGAGATGGGCCTCCCCACGGCGAACGTCTTCACGGGCGGGCACGACGCGCACAGCGAGCGCGAGTGGATCTGCGTCGAGGACATGGGACTGGCCGCGGCGACGCTCGTCGAGCTCGCGCGGGTGTGGGCCGAGGCGTAACGCGCATACTGAGGACATGGAGCCGCTCGTAGACCGGCTCGGGCGTCCACTCGAGACGCTCCGGGTCTCGATCACCGACCGTTGCAACTTCCGCTGCGTCTACTGCATGCCGAAGGAGGTCTTCGGCCGCGACTTCGCGTTCCTCGAGCGCCGCGAGCTGCTCACGCTGGAGGAGATCGCCCGCGTGGTCGGCGTCTTCGCGGGCCTCGGCGTCCGCACGGTGCGCATCACGGGCGGGGAGCCGCTCGTCCGCCGGAACGTCGAGCACCTGGTCGAGCTGCTCGCCGCGATCGACAGACCGGACGGCGGCCGGCTCGAGCTCGCCCTCACGACGAACGGGTCGCTGCTCGCGCAGAAGGCGGAGGCGCTCGCCGCGGCGGGCCTGAGCCGCGTCACCGTCAGCCTCGACTCGCTCGACGACGAGTCCTTCCGTGCCATGAACGACGTCGACTTCCCCGTGGCCCGCGTGCTCGAGGGAATCGACGCCGCCGCCGCGGCGGGACTGCCGGTAAAGGTGAACGCCGTCGTCAAGCGCGGCGCGAACGACGGAGACGTCGTCGGGCTCGCGGAGCACTTCCGCGGCAGCGGCCACGTCCTCCGCTTCATCGAGTACATGGACGTCGGCTCGACGAACGGCTGGCGGCTCGAGGATGTCGTGAGCGCCGCGGAGATCGTCCGGCGCATCTCCGAGCGCTGGCCGCTCGAGCCGGTGACACCGGAGCGGCCCGACGCGACCGCGCAGCGCTGGCGCTACGCCGACGGCGCCGGCGAGGTCGGCGTGATCGCGTCCGTGACGCAGCCGTTCTGCGGCGGCTGCTCACGCGGCCGCCTCTCGGCCGAGGGACGGCTCTACACCTGCCTTTTCGCCGCGCGCGGCCACGATCTCCGCGCGCCGCTGCGTCTCGGGGCCACCGACGAGGAGCTCGTCGACAACCTCCGCTCGATCTGGACCCGCCGCACCGACCGCTACTCGGAGCTGCGCACCGCCGCGACGGCCGCGCTGCCGAAGGTCGAGATGTCGTACATCGGCGGATAGACCTCGCGTCGGACCCAACCTTTAAAGTGTTCTCCATGGAGCGGGTCGTCGCTCTGGGACAGCGGGTGCTGCCACGCGGTTGGCGGGACTTCGGGCTCCAGCTCGTCATCTGGTTCGGGTTCTACTTCTCGTACCTGGCCGTCCGGCACCTGACGTACAGCACCCCCGGAAGGGCGCTCGTGAACGGGGCGCGCGTGATCTCGCTCGAGCAGCGTCTCACGCATCACCTCCTCGAGCTCACGGTGGAGCGGGTCGCCGACTCCTCTTCGCTGCTCCTGACGGCCGCGGCCTGGACGTACTGGAACTCGGAGTTCACGGTGATCGGGCTGACCCTGCTCTGGGTCTACCTCCGGCGGCACGAGCGCTTCAGCCGGTTCCGCAACACGATCCTGCTCGCGAACCTCATCGGCCTGATCGGCTTCGCGGTGATGCCGACGGCGCCGCCCTGGATGTTCCCGGGCCAGGGCTTCGTCGACGGCGTCAACCACTCGAGCGCGCTGCTGCAGACGCTCGGGAACCCCTACGCGGCGATGCCGAGCCTGCACGCTGCCGACGCCCTGATCGTGGGCTGGTTCATGGTCGCCACGTCGCGGACGATCTGGGCGAAGGCGCTCTGGGCGCTCTGGCCGCTCTGGGTCTGGTTCTGCGTGATCGCGACCGCGAACCACTACCTTCTCGACGTGCTCGCCGGGATCGCCGTGGCCACCGCGGCGCTGCTCGCCGTCACGTGGACACCACGCGTCTTCGACCGCCTGCGCGGCCTCGGCCCGGCCATCGCAAACCTGCTATAGTCGGGCATAGCAGGATTGCGATGTTGGAGATGAATTCGACTCCAAGGCTTCGGCGCGTCAAGCACGGTTACACGACCGGAGCCCGTTCCCTCGCCAGCCGCTCGGTCACGAGACTGGCGCGCACCCGCATCACGCCGAACATCCTCACGACGACCGGCGTCTCGCTCTGCCTGGTGGCCGCCGTCCTCGTCCCGTTCGAGGACCGGGCGGACAAGCTGCTCGTCTACTGGCTCGCCGCCGGCATCTTCGTCGTCGGCTCGCTGCTGGACATCCTCGACGGGGCGCTCGCACGCGTGGGCGGCAAGAGCACACCGTTCGGCGCGTTCATCGACTCGACGACCGACCGCGTCGGCGAGGGCGCGATGCTCGCGGCGATCGCGCTCGTCTTCTCCCGCCAGGGCGAGGACTGGGCGGTCGTGGTCGCAGTCGCGGCGGTGGTGGGCTCGTTCCTCGTCTCGTACACACGCGCCCGCGCCGAGGCGCTGGGGCTCAAGGGCGACGTCGGCCTGGGCTCGCGCGCCGAGCGCGTGGTGGTCATCACCGCGGGGCTCGTCTTCGCTCCCTGGGGCGGCCTACCCTGGGCCATCGTGGCGCTCGCCGCGACGGCCTGGCTGACGGTCGTCCAGCGCATCCTGCACGTCCGCAAGCAACTTTCTTCCGGAGGCAACAGTGGCATCGACCAACGGTAGGGCACGGCTCGACGACGGCAAGGTCCGCGTCGCGATCGTCGGCGTGGGCAACTGCGCCAACTCGCTGCTCCAGGGCGTCGAGTACTACAAGGACGCGCCGGACGACCAGTTCGTCCCCGGGCTCATGCACGTCAACCTCGGCGGCTACCACGTCCGGGACGTGGAGTTCACCGCCGCGTTCGACGTCGTCAAGGGCAAGGTCGGCGAGGATCTCGCCGACGCGATCTGGGCGCACCCGAACGACACGATCAAGTTCGCCGACGTCCCGCAGACCGGCGTCAAGGTCTCGCGCGGGATGACGCACGACGGGCTCGGCAAGTACCTCTCGCAGGTCGTCGAGAAGGCGCCCGGCGAGACGGACGACGTGGTCGGGATCCTGAAGGAGACCAAGACCGACGTCGTCGTCAACTACCTTCCGGTCGGCTCCGAGGCGGCGACGAAGTGGTACGCCGAGCAGGTGCTCGAGGCCGGCTGCGCGATGGTGAACTGCATGCCGGTCTTCATCGCACGCGAGGACTACTGGGGGAAACGGTTCGAGGAGAAGGGCCTGCCGATCATCGGCGACGACATCAAGTCGCAGGTCGGCGCGACGATCACGCACCGCGTCCTCACCTCGCTCTTCCGCGAGCGCGGCGTCCACCTGGACAAGACGATGCAGCTCAACGTCGGCGGCAACTCCGACTTCCTCAACATGCTGGAGCGCGAGCGTCTCGAGTCGAAGAAGATCTCGAAGACGAACGCGGTCACGTCGATGCTCGACTACGACCTCGGCTCCGGGAACGTCCACGTCGGCCCGTCCGACTACGTGCCGTGGCTGACCGACCGGAAGTGGGCATACATCCGGATGGAGGGCTCGTCGTTCGGCGACGTGCCGCTCAACGTCGAGCTCAAGCTCGAGGTCTGGGACTCGCCCAACTCGGCCGGAATCGTGATCGATGCGGTCCGCCTCTCGAAGCTCGCCCTCAACAACGGCGTCTCCGGCGCGCTCATCGGCCCGAGCTCGTACCTGATGAAGTCGCCCCCGAAGCAGATCGTCGACGACGAGGCGTACGAGCTGACCGAGGAGTTCATCGAGCAGAATGCGCGTGCCGCCGTGACCGAGGAGGTCCCGGCGAGATGAGGATCCGCCGCCTCTTCTGGCTCGGGGCGGCAGTTCTCTTCTCGATCGCCGCGCTCGTCGCGATCGCGGCGGTGCTCGGCGGCGACTTCGGCGACACGCAGGCGCGGATTCTCGCGACATGCGGCATCGCCTTCGTGTGCGGTGGCGCAGCGCTTGCGGGCTTCGCGTGCCTCGACCGCGGCGTCATCCGGGAGGCCGCCTGGGCCACGATCGTGTTCGGGGTCGCCTCCTTCGTGGCGTGGACCGGCGCAGCGTGGCAGAAGGATCCCGGCAAGGCGTACTGGAAGCTCGCCGGCGTCCTCGGCATCTGGACGCTCGCCGGGCTGCTCGTCACGACGCTGCGGCTGATCGCTTCCTCGCCCCGGCTGCTCGCCACGGTCGTGCCCGCGACCTGGGGCGCAGTCGGACTGGCGGCGCTGCTGTCGACCGAGATGGTCCTCGGCGAGGACGGCGGCCCGTGGCAGGTCGTGCTCGTGCTCGTGATCCTCACCGGGCTCGGCTACGCGCTGACACCGGCTCTCCAGCGCTTCTGGGCGGACTCGGACGCTCCGGCCGCCGCCGAACGGCTGCTCGGCACGCTCGGCAACATCGACGTGTTCGCCGTCCGCGGCGAGGGACGGTCGGTGACGATCGGCTCCAGCCGCACGCGCCTCGCCTCGAGCGAGGGGATCGTCCTGCGCGAGCGCAGTTGAGCATCGAGCTCCACTCCGCGCGCTCGCTCACGGCGGGGGAGCGCGCGGAGCTGTTCAACGCGGCGTACGAGGGCTACCTCCTCCCCTTCCACGTGGACGAGCCGATGCTGGCGTTCATGGACGACGCGTTCGACATCGACCTCGACGCGTCCAGGATCGCGGAGCGCGACGGCCGGCGGGTCGGGCTCGGCAACCTCGGTGTGCGGCGCGAGGACGCCTGGATCGGCGGCGTCGGAGTCGTGACCGAGGCACGCCGCTCCGGCGTCGGCGAGACGCTCATGCGGGCGCTCCACGAGCAGGCGCGCGAACGCGGCATCCGCCGCGTGTGGCTCGAGGTCATCTTCGAGAACTCCGGCGCCTTCGCGCTCTACGAAAAGCTCGGCTACCGGACGGTGCGCGACGTCGAGGTCTGGTCGCTGTCCGAGGCGGCCGAAGAGGATGACTCCGGCCAGGCGAACGAGGTTCCGGCGGCCGAGGCGTGCGCCCGGATCCGCGAGCTGCGGAGCGGGCGCGAGCCGTGGCAGCGCGCCGACGCGACGGTCGAGCACTACGGCGACGCCCGCGGGCTCGTGACCGAGGCTGGAGCCGCACTCTTTCGCGCCACGACCGCGGTGCAGGCGCTCCAGCTCGCCGGTGACGTGGAGCCGCTGCTCCGCCGGCTCCGCCTGCTCGGCGCGGTCAGCGTCCTCAACCTGCCGGTGGACGACCCGGCCGCGCAGGCGCTTCGCTCGCTCGGTGCGGAGGTCGTCGTCCGGCAGCACGAGATGCTGCTCGAGCTGTAAAGCAGCGCGGATTAGACTCGACAGGTGCGTGTCGCTCTCGTCACGCCGTTCGCCTGGTCGCAGCCACACGACGTGAACGAGCACGTGGACGGGCTCGCACGCGAGCTCCGGCGCCGCGGCCACGTCGTCACCGTCCTCGCCCCCTCGAACCGCGCCCGCGACCTCGCGGCGGGACGCCGGGCGCTGCTCGGCGACCTCGACGACCCGGAGCTGATCGCGCTCGGCCCGGCCGTCCCGATCTCGCGGCGGAGCCGGATGGGCGTGCCGGTCGGGGTCCGCGCGAGCCTCTCCCTCGCGCTCGCCCGAGGCCGCTTCGACGTGGTGCACGGCTTCGAGCCTGCGCTCCCGAGCCTCTCGTACCTCGCGCTGCGCGACTCGGCGGCGCTGACGGCGGCGACCTTCTTCTCCGCGGAGCGGCTCGGCTATCCGCCGGGCCGGGCGCAGCGCGAGCGGCTCCTCGCGCGCGTCGATGCGCTCCTCGCCACGAGCGAAGGAGTCGCCGAGGCAGCTGCAGCACGCTTCCCGGGCCGTTACGAGCTCGTGCCGCACGGGATCGACCCCGAGCTCTTCATGCCCGCACGGAAGCAGAGCCTCGTCGTGGTCGAGTGGCGCCAGACCGAGCGTCCGCTTCTGCGCGCGCTCGTGCGCGAGCTGGCGCAGCAGCCCGGCTGGGAGCTCGTGCTGCTGCGGACGCGGACCCCTGCCTCCCGGCCGGCCGTCTCGCGCCGGCTGCGCGGCAGGATGCGGGTGCGCACTGCGCGCACCGGTGCCGCGCGCGCAGAGCTGCTGCGTTCCGCCGCCATCTTCGTCCCGGCCGCCGAAGGTCTGCCGCGTTCCGTCGCCGAGGCGCAGACCGCCGGCGCCGCGATTGTCGCTCCGCCCGGTCGCGCGACCCAGCCCGAGCTCGCGGCCGCCGAGACGGCGCGGATGATCGAGGACGAGGCCTTCCGGGCCCGCCGCGCCGCCGAGAGCCTCGCGGCGGCGGAGTCGCAGACGACCGAGGCGCTCGCCGACCGCGTGGAGGAGGTCTACGAGCGGCTTGCCGCGCGCCGGCGCAGCCATGCCGCGCGGCCTTCGACGGAGGAGCGCGAATGGATCGTCGCCGACCTCCACCTGCACACGAACTGGTCGCACGACTGCTCGATCGACGTCGACGACCTGCTCGACCACGCCGAGGCGCAGGGGCTCGGCGCGATCGCGGTCACCGACCACAACGTCTTCGGCGGCGCGCTGGAGGCCGTCGCACGCGCGCGGGGCCGGAACCTGGTCGTCATCCCCGGTGAGGAGGTCAAGACGGCCGACCAGGGAGAGGTGATCGGGCTCTTCCTGCGCGAGGAGATCCCGCGGGGCATGTCGTTCGGCGAGACCGTCGAGGCGATCCGGGCCCAGGGCGGCCTCGTCTACCTGCCGCACCCCTTCGACCGCCTGCACGCGATCCCACCCCCGGAGACGCTGCACCGGCACCTCGCCGACATCGACGTGCTGGAGGTGTACAACGCCAGGCTCCTCTTCGAGGCGTACAACGAGGAGGCGCTCCGCTTCGCGCGCAAGTACAACGTCATCCAGGGAGCGGGATCCGACGCGCACGTCCTGGCGGGCGTCGGCACCGGAGCAGTCCGGCTGCGCCGCTTCAGCGGGCCGGAGGAGTTCCTCGTCTCGCTCCACGACGCGGAGGTGCTCCGCCGCCCGAAGTCGCTGGTCTACCTGCAGGGGCTGAAGTGGGTGGCGCAGGCGAAGGAGCGGGTGCGCTAGCAGCGGGCCGGCAGCGGCGCGCGGACGAGCACTTCCGGCCCCTCGAGCCGGACCTGGAGCTGTCCGAGCACGCGGCCCAGGAGTGCGAGCGCTGCGCGATTGTCGCTTCGGACGAGCGCCGTCACCTCGGAGATGCCGGCCAGGCACGCGTCGGTGACGAGCTCCTGCGTCAGCGCCGAGCCGATGCCGCGGCGCTGGTAGGCGTCGGCGACCTCGAACGCGATCTCGGCACTGGCGCCCGAGCGCACCAGGCGGGCGATCGCCGCCGGCCGAGGATCGCCGTCGACCCACGCCACGAGCACGTGATGGTTGGGCCCGACGGTCGCCAGCCAGCGGAGCTCCTGCTCTCCCAACCGTCGCTTGAGGCCGTTGAAGCGGGCCGCCCGCGACGCGTCGCCGAGGCGGTCGAAGACGGCCTGCACGGTCGCCGTGTCGCCGTCTCGGAGAGGGCGGACGACGAGCTCAGGCCCGTGCTTCGGTTTCACGATCCGCGTGTGCATCTCTATTCGCGACGGCCGAGCGGCCTCGAATCTTCCACCGGTCGCTAGCCTGGCCCGGAGGCAGGCACCCACCCGGACGCGTCGAAGGAACGTCAGGCATGGTGGAGCCCCACTTCGGAACGATCAGCTGACCTTTCCGGTGACCGTGGCGACGGACGAGATCTACGAGAAGTACCTGCAAAAAGCGATCACCGAGAGCAACGCCCTCGGTGACGAGCTCGCGCAGGCGGCCGGCGGTGCGCGAGTCCCGGTGCTCGGCTCCGGCCACCCGCTCGCCGACGTCTTCCTGCTCAAGCACTCGCCGAAGGCGTCGGAGCTGCAGGAGGGCGTGGCGTTCTACGGCCGCGCCGGCAACGCGCTCCTCAAGTCGCTGCAACGGCTGCACGTCGACCCGATGGCGATCTACGGGACGAACTGCCTCAAGTTCGCCGGCGGCGACGAGGAGGAGTCGCGGCCGTTCCTGCTGCGCGAGCTGCACATCGTCCAGCCGAAGCTCGTCGTGGCGATGGGCGGGCCGGCCCTCGCCTTTCTCAATGCGGCTCGCTTCCCGCTCTCGCGTGAGCTCGAGCCCACGGAGGGCGAGCTGCAGGAGTACACGCCGACGATCCAGGGGCTCGTCACGCCCGACATCGACGAGTCGCTCGACGAGCAGCCGGCGAAGACGGCGTTCTGGAACGCCTTCAAGGTGCTCGGCGAGTGGTGGAGCCAGACGCCCCCGTACTGACGCCCGGGCTCCGGCACGCGCGCCTCCGGGTCGCGGCGTTCATCCTCCTCGCCGCCGCGGTCGTCACGTGGGACGCGCTCGCGCCGCACCTGGATCCGATCGCGCTCTGGCCCACGGTGGCGATCATCGCCGCGGGCGTGCTCCCGGCGACGCTCGGCCTGATCTACCTGGCGCTTCCGCTCTGGTCGCAGCGGCGGGTGGTCGTGGTCGGACTCGTGCTGTTCGCAGTCGCCGCCGTCCTGACCTGGCGGGCCGATGCGCACCTCGCCTCGAACTTCGCGAAGCTCGGCGCCTACACGTTCGCGGGCTGGGCGTTCCTCTGGCTGTTCGACGCTCTCAGCTGGGTGGTGATGATCGCGCTGATCATCCCGTTCGTCGACGCGTTCTCCGTCGCGGCCGGCCCCACGAAGGAGATCGTCAACCACCACGTCGAGGTCTACTCGGCCGTCGCCGTGGCGTTCGTCGCGCCCGGTGGGGCCGCCGCGGGCCTCGGCCCGCCGGACGTCCTCTTCTTCGCCCTCTTCCTCGCGGCGACGGTGCGCTGGGGGCTCCGGCCCGGCTGGACCTGGCTCGCGATGACGGGGATGTACGGGCTGACGCTCGTGCTCGCCACCGCCACCAACGTCAACGGGCTGCCCGCGCTGCCGTTCCTCTCGACCGGCTTCCTGCTCGCGAACGCCGACCTCCTCTGGCGGCTGTACCGCCGCCGCCGTCCGCGCGCCTAGCCGCTCGCACGCTCCAGGAGCGCCACGCACTCGACGTGCGGTGTGTGGGGGAACATGTCGACCGGCGTCACACGTAGCAGCTCGTAGCCGTGCTCCTCGCGGAGGGTCTTGACGTCGCCCGCGAGCGTCGTCGGGTTGCAGGAGACGTAGACGAGCCGCGGCGCGCCGATGCGGCCGAGGCGACGGAGCGCCTTGCCCGCGAGCCCCGCGCGCGGCGGGTCGACGACCACGACGTCGGGCGGCCCCGAGCGCTCGAGCAGCTCCTCGACGACCTCCCCCACGTTGCCGGCGAAGAAGGCCGCGTTCGTGATCGTGTTCAGCTCGGCGTTCTCGAGCGCGCACGCCACCGACTCCTCCGAGACCTCGATCCCCCAGACCGTCAGCGCATCGCGCGCCATGGACAGTCCGATCGTCCCGATGCCGCAGTAGAGGTCCCAGACCGTCTCGCCGCCGGTGAGGCCCGCGGCGTCGCGCGCGAGCCCGTAGAGCCGCTCGGCCATCGCAGTGTTCGTCTGCAGGAACGCGTTCGGCCTGACGCGGAAGCGGAGGCCGCCGAGCTCCTCCTCGATCCACTCCTCGCCCCACAGCAGCCTGGTCGGCAGGTTCGTCACCTCGGCCGGCGTCTCGTTCACCGACCAGTGGATCGAGCGCACGTCCGGGAAGCGGCGGAGGACGTCGACGAGGTACCCCGTCTCGAACCGCTCGCCGGGGGCCGTCACGAGCTGGACGAGCGCCTGGCCGGTGTTGCGGCCCTGCCGGACGACGAGGTGGCGGAGGTACCCGCTGCCGTCGGCCTGCGAGTACACCTCGAGCCCTTCCTCGCGCGCCCAGCCGCGGACTGCGGAGCGGATCCCGTTGCCGAGCTCGTCGGTGAGCCAGCAGCGCTCGATCTCGAGCACCTCGTCCCAGCGCCCGGCGCGGTGGAAGCCCAGCGCAGGGCCCTCCTCCGTCGCCGTGAACGAGTACTCGAGCTTGTTGCGGTAGTGGAAGATCTCGGGCTCGCACGGGAGGATCGGCTCGAGCGGCGGCTCGGCGATCCCCGCGAGCCGCTGCAGCGCGTCGCGCACCTGCATCTCCTTCTGCGCGAGCTGCGCCTCGTAGGCGAGATCCTGGAAGCGGCAGCCGCCGCAGGCGGGGAAGTGCGCGCACGGCGCCTCCACCCTATCCGGCCCGGGCCGGAGCACCTCGGTCGCGAGTGCCTCTGCGTGGCTGCGCTTGACCTTGGTGACGCGCGCCCGGACACGGTCGCCCGGCAGCCCGCGCCGCACGAAGACCACGAATCCGTCGAGGCGCGCGACGCCGTTGCCGCCGTACGCGAGCGAGTCGACGTCGAGCTCGAGCTCCTCCCCCTTCGTCACCGGCGCGGCCATGGCGCCCACCGTAGCGTCAGAGCGTCGTGACGAAGATCTTGCGGTCGCGCGGCCCGTCGAACTCGCAGAAGAAGACGCCCTGGTACGTGCCGAGCGCGAGGCTGCCGTCGCGGAGCGGGATCAGCACCTGCGGGCTCGACGCGAGCGACGCGCGGGCATGGGACGGTGCGTTCGGCCCGTCCTCGTCCTCGTGGCGCCACTCCCAGTCGTCGCCGACAACGCGCTGGAACGCGTTCTCGAGATCCGTCACGAGCTCCGGGTCGATCCGCTCGTTGATCGCGACGCCGGCCGTCGTGTGCGGGACGTAGACGAGGGCAGCCGAGGCCCCGTTGGCGCCGTCGAGCGTGTCGCGCACGAGGTCGGTGATCTCGATCAGCTGTGTCTTGCGATCGGTCTTGAGGGAGATCTCGTGCACGGGTCTATCCTACGAACCCGCATGGCGGAGCCGCTCGAACAAGGGGACATCGAGGCGCTGAGCGTCGACGCGGACCGTTTCCTCGCCGAGCTGGACGAGGAGACCTACCTCCACTTCGCCGGCCTGAAGGAGACGTACGACCTCGGGCCGATCTACGAGCGGCACGAGCGCCTGACCGAGCTCGACACGGCGCTCGCACTCGGCGCCTCGGTCGACGGCGACCGGCGGCGGCGCGAGCTGTGGAAGTTCGCGTGCGAGGGCTACCTCGGGAACTTCGTGAGCGAGGAGGCCGAGCGCGTCGCCGAGCTCGAGGCGACGCTCACGGCGACGGTCGACGGCGAGGAGATTCCCTTCCGCATGCTCAAGCCGCGGCTGGGCAACGAGGAGAATCGCGACGCCCGGGCGCGTATGGAGGCGGCCAGGAACGAGCTGACCGAGGAGCACCTCAACGCGCTCGAGCTGCAGGCGGCGCAGGTCGTGCAGCGCGAGACGCAGAGGCTCGGCGCCGCGAACTACGCGGAGCTGTACCGCAACTTCGGCTTCCCGCTGGACGACCTCGCGGAGCAATGCCGGCGTTTGCTCGCCGACACCGACGACCTCTGGGAGGAGGCGGGCGAGCGCTTCTTCCGCTCCCGCGTCGGGATCGGGCTCGGCGAGATCGAGCGCTGGGACGTGGGCCGGGCCTGGCGCGGCGCCGACTGGGACTCGGCGTTCCCGCCCGACCGCATGCTTCCCGCCCTCGAGGTCACCCTCTCCGAGCTCGGGATCGACCTGCGCGGGCAGCAGAACGTCGAGCTCGACCTGGACGAGCGCCCGAACAAGGATCCGCGCGCCTTCTGCTCGCCGATCGAGGTACCCGGCCGCGTCGTCCTCGTGATGAAGCCGCAGGGCGGCCCCGCCGACTGGCGCACCCTGTTCCACGAGGCCGGCCACACCGAGCACTTCGCCCACACGTCGGACTCCCTCTCGCCCGAAGAGCGGCGGCTCGGCGACAACGCCGTCACCGAGGGCTGGGCGATGCTGCTCGAGCACCTCACGATCGACCCGGTCTGGCTCGAGCGGCGGCTCGACTTCCCGCGTCCGTACGAGTTCGCGGCGGAGGGGGCTACGGAGCTCCTCTGGGTGGTGCGGCGCTACTGCGCGAAGCTCCTCTACGAGCTCGAGTTCCACACGGCGGATGACCTGACGCAGCTGCGGTCGCGCTACGTGGAGCTGCTCGCCGAGGCGACGAAGGTCGAGCCCGCGCCCGCCGACTACCTCGGCGACATCGACGACGGCTTCTACGCCTCGCAGTACCTCCGCGCCTGGGCGCTCGAGGCGCAGCTGCGGGCCTACCTCCGCGAGCGCTTCGGCAGCGCGTGGTTCTCACGTCGCGAGGCGGGCTCGCTGCTGCGCGAGCTGTGGGCGGAGGGCCAGAAGCCGACCGCCGACGAGCTGCTGCAGGAGGTCTCCGGTGAGAGGCTCGAGCTGGCGGCCGTCGGCGACCGGATCCGCGAGGCGCTCGCCGCCGTCTGAGTACCTCGGTTAACGCTGAGGATTCGCCGGGAATGCGATGGGCATGCAGTCCGTTGAAGCCACCATGCGAACCCTGGATGAGATCCACGAGGAGATCGAGCGCCTGAGCGAGGAGCGAACCGAGCTCTGGCACCGGCTCTCCGCCGAACACGATCCGGAAGTGCGCGCCGAGATCCACCAGATCGACGCGCAGCTCGACGGGCTCTGGGACGAGCACCGAGCCGTCCGCGCGACGCTCCGCTTCGGCGACAGAGAGAAGATCGTCGCCCGGGCGAGGGTCGAGGAGCGGCTCGAGCGCGCGGCCTGAGCCGGATCGAGCTCTACACTGAGGCTCTCCCGGGGCGTTAGCTCAGCTGGGAGAGCGCCGGCTTTGCAAGCCGGAGGTCACCGGTTCGATCCCGGTACGCTCCACCTCGAGAGCCCGCTGGAAACGGCGGGTTTTCTCGTTCCTGGATCAATCCGGCAATGCCCGCAGGACCACCACTCCGGCCGCGATCACGAGCCCCG
>DASTZY010000092.1:0-52903 GCA_035764085.1 Gaiellaceae bacterium | reverse complement strand
GTTCCCGCCGGCGCGGAGTCGTTCTCGGCCGGGCTGCGAATCGGGGTCGAGGTCTACCACGCGTTGAAGAAGCTCCTCACGGAGCGCGGCCTCTCGACGCTCGTCGGCGACGAAGGCGGCTTCGCGCCGAACCTCGACTCGAGCGAGGATGCGATCGATCTGATCCTCGAGGCGGCGGAGCGTGCCGGTCACCGCGACAAGGTCGCGATCGCCCTCGATCCCGCGACGAGCGAGGTCTTCTCCGGCGGCGTGTATCGCTTCGAGGGGCGCGAGAAGTCGAGTGCCGAGATGCCGGGATTCTGGGCGGAGATCGTCGAGCGATATCCCGTCGTCTCGATCGAGGACGGCGCTGCGGAGGACGACTGGGACTCGTGGCTGGCGCTGACCGAGCAGCTCGGCGACCGTGTGCAGCTGGTCGGAGACGACCTGTTCGTCACGAATCCGGCGCGGCTGCAGCAGGGGATCGACCGCGGCATCGCCAACTCGATCCTCGTCAAGGTCAACCAGATCGGGACGCTGACCGAGACGATCGAGGCGGTCCGGCTCGCGCAGGCGAACGGGTACACGGCGGTCATGTCCCACCGCTCGGGCGAGACGGAGGACGCGACGATCGCCGATCTCGTGGTCGCGCTCGGCACGGGGCAGATCAAGACGGGCGCGCCGGCGAGAAGCGATCGCGTGGCGAAGTACAACCAGCTGCTCCGGATCGAGGAGGAGCTCGGCGACCGTGCTGCCTACCCCGGTTGGGGGGCCTTCCCGCGCGCACGCCGTTAGTACTCTGAGCAGACGTATGGCGATCGACCGCCGGACGAAGATCGTGGCGACGCTCGGGCCGTCCTCGGACTCGCGCGAACGCCTGCGCGCGCTGATCGCAGCCGGAGTCGACGCAGTCCGCTTCAACCTCTCGCACGGCACGCACGACGAGCACTCCGAGCGGGCCTGGCTCGTCCGGGAGATCGCGGCCGAGATGGGCCGCCCCGTCGCGCTGATCGGCGACCTGCAGGGGCCGAAGCTGCGCATCGGCGAGCTGGCCGAGCCGGTCGTCCTCCACACAGGCGACCACATCGCCGTCTGCGCGGAGGAGGCTGCGACCAACGGCGAGCTGCCGATCGCGCCGGCCGTGATCGGAGACGTCCTCGAGCCCGGACACGAGGTGCTGATCGACGACGGGCTCGTCCGCCTGCGCGTCGACGAGGTCCAGGGAGGGCGCGCAAGCTGCGCGGTGGTCGTCGGCGGCCTCGTCAGTTCCCACAAGGGAGTGAACCTCCCCGGCGTGCCGGTACCGATCCCCTCGCTGACGCGCAAGGACGTCGCGGACCTCGAGTGGGCCGTCGAGACGGGAGTCGATTTCGTGGCGCTCTCCTTCATCCGCTCGCCGGCCGACGTGCGCGACCTGCGCGCGTTGCTCGAGCAGGCCGGCTCGCACGCGCACGTGATCGCCAAGATCGAGAAGTCCGAGGCGGTCGACGTCCTCGACGATGTCCTGGCCGAGACAGACGCGGTGATGGTCGCGCGCGGCGATCTCGGCGTGGAGATCGGGCCGGCGCTGGTGCCGCTCGTCCAGAAGCGGATCATCCACAAGGCGCTCGAGCGCGGGAAGCCGGTGATCACGGCGACCCAGATGCTCGAGACGATGGTGCACTCGCCCGAGCCGACCCGAGCCGAGGCGAGCGACGTCGCGAACGCGATCCTCGACGGCACCTCGGCGGTGATGCTCTCCGGCGAGACGGCCGTGGGGGAGTACCCGGTCGAAGCGGTCGCGTACATGGACCGGATCGCGCGGGCGGTCGAGCCGAGTCTCGACTACCGGCACGAGCTGCCGGAGGCGACCGAGAACCCGACCATCGGCCATGCGATGTCGAACGCCGCCTGCGACCTCGCCGAGGCACTGCACGCGAAGGCGATCCTCGTCCCCACCTTCACCGGACGGACGGCGAACGCGGTCGCGCGGCTCCGGCCGCGCCGGCCCATCGTCGCGCTCACGCACGTCGACTGGGCGATGCGCCAGCTCGCGCTCGAGTGGGGCGTGACGCCGGTGATGATCTCCGAGACGAGCGACGTCGAGGAGCTGTGGCGGCTCGCGGTCGAGGCATCACGCGAAGCCGGCGTCCTGGAGAGCGGCGACAGCGTGGTGATCACCGCCGGAACCGCAGTGAACATCCCCGGCACGACAAACGTGATCAAGGTCGACGTCGTCGAGTAGCCCGCAGGACCGGCGGGTCCTCCGCAGAACTCGGGCTGGATGGCTGCCAGGAAGAAGCCGCGCCGGAGGCTCGTGGGCCCGGTCGCCCGTCGCTGGGTCGCGGTCGGAGCGCTCCTGCTCGTCGGACTCCTCTACTACCGGCCGCTGCACGACTACGTCGACGCGAGCTCGCAGCGAGCCGCCAAGGCCGCAGCCGTACGGCACCTGCAGAAGGAACAGGCGTCGCTCGAACGGCGCCTCCGCCGGGCGTCGTCACTCGCCGTGCTCGCCCGCGAGGCCCGGAACCTCGGCTACATCCGGCCGGGAGAGCACCTCTACATCGTCAAGGACATTCCGCAGTGGAAGCGGAAGCAGCATCGCGCAGGGCATGCTGCCTCCCGTGGTCACGGACGCTGATCGGGCCGTCGTAGCGCGCCAGCTGGGCCGGGAGCCACGGACGCTCCACCGCGTCGCGGTTCGCTGTCCGTTCGGCGCCCCGGCCGTGACCGAGCAGAGCCCCTACGGCGCGGACGGCGAGCCCTTCCCGACGACCTACTACCTCACCTGCCGGCACCTCGTGGCCGCCGTGTCGCGGCTGGAGGCGGCCGCGGGAGTGGAACGCTGGAGCGACGCGGCCCGCACCGAGCCGGCGCTCGCCGCGAGCCTCGCGGCCGGCGACGACGAGCAACGCCGTGTGCGGCGGCAGCTGGCGGGGGATCGGGTCGGCAGCGACGAGGGCGCCTCTCTCGACTACGGCATCGGAGGCTCGCGCCGGGGCGGCAGCCTCAAGTGCCTCCATGCGCACACGGCCTTCGCGCTGGCGCGTCCCGGCTACGAGCTCGGCGAGCGGATCCTTGCGGAGGTCGAGCCGCGCTGGCCCGAGCGGTGCTGCTCGCTGTGAGTCAGGTCGAGGTCGCGCGCCGGGAGTGGGAGGAAGGGACACGCCGGCTCGAGGAGGCCCGCGACGAAGCCCGTCGGTACGCGCAGCTCGTCTCCTGGCTCGACCTCCTGCGCGACGAGCTGCGCAAGCGGATCGGGCAGACGTACACGTTGCGGGAGCTGGTGGACGCGTACGCCGAGTCGGAGCGCTGGGCGCGCGAGGTGGTCGAGGAGCGCGCGCCGGAGCCAGGCTGGGCGCGCGACCTCACGCTCGTCCTGGCCGCCGCCTTCGACGCCTACCAGCGCGGCGCTATCGATTACGAACCATGAAGATGTGGGCCTTGACCCACATCCAGGTGTAATAAACGGGAGATTTGGTCATATTCTCTCCGATGGGCTACGGGGACGACGGCGGGAGACGCGATCCCGAATGGCTGACGCTCGGGCAGGCCGCGCGCTTCCTCGGCGTCGCTCAGAGCACGATCCGCAAGTGGTCGGATCAGGGACGCGTGCCGGCCTTCTACACGCCGGGCGGTCACCGGCGCTTCCGGCGCGGCGACCTCGAGGCGTTTCTCGCCCGCTCCGGCCCCGGACGCCAGCAGGCGGGCCCGGCCGTCCTCCTGGTCGACGACGACGAGCGCATGCGCGAGCTCGTCCGGCTCGAGCTCGAGCGCGAGGGCTACGAGGTGCAGGAGGCGGCGAGCGCGGACGAGGGGCTCGCGTCGATCGAGAGCCGGAAACCGGAGCTCGTCCTCCTCGACGTGATGATGCCGCACGTCGACGGGTGGGAGATGCTGCGCCGGATCCAGGAGCGCCACGGCGCCGGCGCGATCCCGGTCCTGATGTTCAGCGGGCAGGTCGACGAGGAGGCGAGGCGGCAGGCCGCGACGAGCGGCGCCAGCGGCTTCGTCGGCAAAGGGTTCGACCTCGACGAGCTCGTGGAGCAGGCGAAGGCGATCGTCCCCGTTTAGCTCGCCGACGCTGCGCGTCGGCTCGCTGGGGTGAAGGAACTGCGCGGGCCGGAAAGCGCGGTTTCCGGCCCGCTCCGTGCTGTGTTTGTCTTGGGATCCCTGGATGGGATGGCTTCCTCGTGCGCTCGCGCGCGGCGGAGGCCGGCGCGAGCGCAGTCCGGCCTCCGGCCATGACGGGCTCCGCCGGGTCTTGGCCTCCGGCCTTTCGCCTACGTTGTCGATTAAAGCGGCCTCTTCACTCCGCGGGTAGCGGAGCCACCAACGCGATCGGGATTACGGCGACCAGCGCCGCGGCGAAGAGGCCCATTGCCCACTGCGCCGACGCCTGTTCGATCACGAGCCCGCTCGCGAGGGGCGCGAGCGCCGCCAGCGCCACCGCGACCTGGATCAGCCCGTTGTTGACGCGGCCGTGGAGCGCGGGCGGGGTCCGGCGGAGCATCAGGGCGAAGAGCCCGGCGTTCGTCGCGGGCGCGAGCACGAGCGGGATCGCAAGCGGCACGGCAACGGCGAGGGACGGGATCACGGCCGCCGCGACGAGCATGAACAGGGCGCCCAGGACGGTGAGAAGCAGGATCGACTGCCTCAGCGTCAGCCGGCGTCCGATCTGCGGCGCGACGACCGCGCCGACGATGCCGCCCACCATGATCACCGCCTCAACGCCGCCGATCGCGGTCGCCGAGACGCCGTGGCCGCGCAGGCCGAGGATGACGGTGAACATCGCCCCGTTGAACGCGAAGTTGATCAGGGGCGCCTGGATGAGGACGGCGCGCAGCAGCGAGTCCTGCCAGAGGTGCTTCATCCCGTCGAAGGCCTCCTTCCAGAGACCCCGGCGCAACTCCGGCTCGGCGGCCGACGCAAAGGCGCCCTTCAGCCCGCGCGACGTGAGGACGGAGATCCCGTAGGAGACCGCGTCCGCGAGGAACGGCACGGCCCGCCCGATCCCGTACAGGAATCCGCCGAGCGGCGGGCCGACGAGGTTGGCCGCGTACTGGCGGCCCTCCGATATCGCCCAGGCCGATTCCAGCTGCTCGTCGGCGACGATCACGGGCAGCGCGGCCATCGAGGCCGGCGTGAAGAGAGTGTCGCCGCCGCGGTCGATCACCGCGACGACGAGGACGACCGGCCACGCAACGGCATCCGTTGCCACGAGCACCGCGAGCAAGGCGAGCGCGACCGTGCGCACGGCGTCGCAGACGATCATCGTCCGGCGCCGGTCGAGCCGGTCGGCGAGCGCCCCGGCGGGAAGCCTCACCGCGAAGGCCGCCGCGCTCGACGCCGTTCCGACGACGCCCGCGATCACGGCCGAGTGTGTGAGGGCGAGGACCAGGAGCGGGTACGCGAGCGTCCCGATCTGCGTCCCGATGTCCGACAGCACCTGTCCGATCCAGAGCAGCCGGAAGTTGCGGTTCTCCCGCAGGCTGCTCAGGGCGTTCGCCGCGCCCCCTTCTTCCGCGGCCGTCGTCACACGTGCTTCGGGAGGGAGCCTAGGGCAGGTCTTCGGCCGTCCGGAGGAGCCCTGCGCCCAGCAGGCCGAGCGCGCCGAGCAGGCTGATGTAGAGCCCGATCCCGCGGGCCGTCGTCACGAAGTACGTGTCCGGGACGGAGATCAGCCGGATGAGGACGAAGATGACGGCGAGAGCGCCGAGCGCGATCAGCAGGAGCCTGTCCGGCACGGCCGCGGGCAGCACGATCCCGGCCTCCCGCGACGCCTCGAGGATCAGCGTGGCCAGTCCGACGAAGAAGACGAGCTTCCCCAGCGTCCCGGAGTGCCAGCCGGTCACCGACAGCGTCAGTCCGTTCGGCAGCGTGCCCGTGTACCAGTCGGTGAACGCCGACAGCGTGAGCACGAGCCCCGAGACCCAGGCGAGACGCACTCCCCAGCTCGCGCTCACCGGCGTCGTGCGCTCGGGCCTCGGAGCGCGCGGCTGCGGCCGCATCCGGAACGGGCGGGCTGGCTCGGGAGTTTGCACAGGCGCAGTATGGGCACAAATCCGCACGGGCGCGCGCAGGGCGCGCCTTCTCCGAGGACGGCGAGGCGGTGGGAGCAGTGGGGGTCCAGATCGACGAGTCCGCGGCGCCGGCTGGGCGGATGGTGGCGACACAGCTGGAGGACTCCGGTTTCGTGGAGTTCGCCGCGGCCGGCACCGTGGTCTCCGGTGACTTCCGGTGCCCCGACTGCGGCTACGGCGCGGTCGTCCACCGTGCGCTGCCGCCGTGCCCGATGTGCGGCGGCACGGTCTGGGAGAGCCTCGGGCCGCTCCGGTCGCGGCACGCCGGCTGACTCCGCGCCCGCCGCCCGCGGCGCCCGGCCGGAATAATTCCGGCGTGAGCAACCTCCTCGACGTCGGCTCGGGCGACGTCCGCCTCTCGGCTCCTTCGCTCGCGGCCCTCGTGCGGGCGGTCACGGCGGCGGCGGTCTCGGCGAGCGCGCCGGAGGCGCTGCGCGCGCTGGCCGAGGCGGCTCGCGCCGTGTCGGGCGCGGAGGTCGCGCTCGTCCGCGCGCTGGACGACAGCGGTCTGCGGCTCGAGGCCGTGGCCGTCGCGGCGCCGCAGGCGCTCGCCGCCGAGCTGGAGGGAACCGCGCTTCCGGCCGAGGACCTTCCCTCCGCGCCGATTGCCGGGCTCGCGGAGGCTCCGCCAGCCGTGCGCCGGATCGTGGAACGCGCCGGCGCGACCGAGCTCTTCCTGGTGCCGGCACACGCGGACGGCTACTCCGTTTCGTTCGAGCTGCTTCGCTCCGGGGAGCCGTTCGGCCTCGAACAGCGTCTCGCCGCGGAGCTGTGCGCCGCGCAGGCGGCCCTCGTCATCCGCGCCTTCGAGCGAGACCGCGACGCGTCGTCCCTTGCACGCCCCGCACTCGAGCTGGCGGGCGAGGCCCTCGCGGCGGCGCTGCACGAGCAGGATGCGGCGGCCGAGGTCGTCCGTCTGGCCGCGGCCGTCGCGGGCGCGTCCTCCGCGATCCTCTGGGAGAGCGGCGACGGCGGGCTCGTCCCCGGCGCGACGTGGGGCATCGACGCCGAGACGGATCTCGGCGTGGCGCGCGAGGCGGCGGAGCATACGCTCGTCGAGCCCGGGCCTGTCCGCACCGAGGCCGCCGGGGCGGCAGTCGATGGCGGCGTCTCGACCACGCTGCCGCTCGGCAGGCCTCCGCTCGGCGTCCTCCAGCTCTTCCACCCCGTGGGCGAGGAGCCGAATGCGGCGCAACTCACGCGCCTCGCGACGTTCGGCGTCCGCGCGGCCGACGCGCTCCGCACCGGCGAGCGCGCTCGGCTGCTGGCGCTCGAGCTCGAGCGCACGCGGGCGTTGCTCGAGGTGATCGCGCAGGCGACGGCGGAGCTTTCCGTCTCGCACACGCTGGAGACGGCCGTCCAGCGCGTCGGTGAGCTGCTCGGGGTCGACCGGGTGGCGGTCTACCTCCGTGGCGCGGTCGAGGGCGAGCTCGAGGAGGCGACGAGCCGCGGTCTCGCGGGCCCGCACGCGCGCGTCGCCGACCGGCTGCTCGACGTCGCGCTCGGCCCGGCCCGGCAGGGGACGGTGCTCGAGGTCGCGGACGTCGCGCACGACCCACGACTCGGAGCGGCCGCCGCTACGGCTCGCGAGACCGGGATCGGCTCGGCGCTCGCCGTCCCCCTCGTCGCGCGAGGCGAGGTCGTGGGCCTCCTCGCCGCGTACCCGGCCGGACGGCCGGCCGCGGGCCAGCACGAGACGGCGTTGCTGGCGGCGCTCGCCGGGCAGCTCGCGGTCGCCGTCCAGAACGCGCAGCTACACGAGCAGGCGACCCGCCTGGGGGAGGAGCGCGAGGCGGCCCTCGCGGCCGAGCGGGCGGCGAGGCGCCGGCTCGGCGCGCTCTACGAGGTCTCCAGCTCCTTCGCGCAGAGCCTCTCGCTCGAGGAGACCCTCGCGGCTCTCGCCCGCACCGTGGTCGAGGTCCTGGACATCGACGCGGCCGTCGTGCGGATCCCGGACGAGCGGCGCGAGCAGCTGGTGCCGCGGGCGGTCCACGTGCGGGACGCGCAGTTCGCGGAGGCGGCTCGTGCGATCCTCTCCCACCCCGTGCCGTTCGGCCAGCGGGACGTACAGTGCCTCTTTCGCGACCGGCGAGGCTTCCGGCTCAGGTCGGGGCGCAAGCGGAGCGACCAGTACCTGCCGGCGCTGACCCCCTTCCTCGAAAAGGGCTGGACCGGCGCGGTCGTGCCGGTGGCGCTGCCGACCGAGGTGGTCGCCTCGCTCGGGGTCTACTCCTTCCGGCCCGGCAACCCCCTCTCGGACGAGACCGTCGAGGCCGCCACCGCGCTGGCGACACAGGCGGCGCTGGCGATCGACAACGCCCGCCTCTACCAGCAGCAGAAGCAGTTCGCCGACACGATGCAGCGCTCGCTCCTCCCGCGTTCCCGGCCCGAGATCCCCGGGTTGGAGCTCGGCGAGGTGTACGAGCCGTCGGCGCGCGTCGAGGTCGGCGGCGACGTCTACGACTTCCTCGCGCTCGAGGACGGACGGCTCGCCGTCGTGCTCGGGGACGTGACCGGGCACGGCGTGGACGCCACGGCCGACATGGCGATGGCGAAATTCGTCTTCCGCTCGCTCGCCCGCGAGCACACGGAGCCGGCCGACTTCCTCGCCTCCGCGAACGACGTCATCTGCAGCGAGATCGGGGCGGGCAAGTTCATCAGCATGAGCTACGTCGTCGTCGACGGCGCAACCGGGATCGTCGCCGGCGCCAGCGCAGGCCACCCCGCGCCGCGGATCGTCGGCCCGGATGGAACGACGAGCCTGCTCGAGGCGCACGGCCTGGTGCTCGGGATCGACCCCGGGCAGGAATACGCGGAATCGCACGCCGAGCTGCCGCCCGGCGCCGCCCTCGTCCTCTACACCGACGGCGTCGTCGAGGCTCGGCGCGACGGCGAGCTCTACGGGGACGACCGGCTCGACGCGTTGCTCGCCGAGCGGCACGACCTGCCGGCCCGGGCGCTCGCCGTCGCCGTCGCCGAGGACGCGAGGGAGTTCGCCGGCGGCGACCTCTCGGACGACCTCGCCGTCGTCGTCATCCGGCGCACTTGACCGCGCCGCCGGCGAGGCTGCAATGGGTGGTCCTCGCGGCCGGCGCCGGCTCGACGTCGACGGAGATCTGCGCAGCACGGCTGCTCGGCCCGTATTTCGGCGCCTCGACGATCGTGTGGGCGAACGTGATCGGACTCGTCCTCGCCGCGCTTTCGCTCGGCTACTGGCTCGGCGGCTGCATCGCCGACCGGCACCCGCACCCGAACGTGCTGGGAGGCATCGTCGTGGCCGCCGCAGCACTTATCGCCCTCATTCCCTTCGCCGCGCAGCCGCTCCTCGACCTGACCGTTCGCGGGCTGAACAACGTGTCGGCGGGCGCCGCAATCGGGTCGTTCCTCGGCTCGCTCGTCCTCTTCGCGCCACCGGTGGTCCTGCTCGGCATGGTCGCGCCGTTCGCGATCCGGCTCGCCGTCTCGGACCTCGCCGTCGCGGGCACCGTGGCGGGACGCCTGTACGCGCTGTCGACCGTCGGGAGCATCCTCGGCGTGTTCGTGCCTGCGATCGTCGCGATCGAGCTCTTCGGGACACAGCGCACGCTCGTCGGCACCGCGGTCGTCGTCGCGCTCGGGGGCTCGCTGCTCCTGCGCCGTCGCTGGATCGTCGCCCCGGTCGCGCTGGCCGCCGTGCTCGCCGTGCCGGCGGGCATCGTGAAGCCGGTGCCCGGGCTCCTCTACGAGAAGGAGTCGCCGTACCAGTTCGTCCAGGTCGTCCAGAAGGGCTCGGTGCGCGACCTCTACCTCAACGAGGGCATCGCCGTGCACTCGGAGTGGCGGCCCCACACGGTCCTCACGGGCGACGAGTGGGACATGTTCCTCACCGTGCCGCCGCTCCTCGGCCGCACCGTCCGCCGGGTCGCGATCCTCGGGAATGCGGGCGGCACGACCGCGCGGGCGTACGGCGTCTTCTATCCCTCGGCGCGCATCGACGGGGTCGAGCTGGACCCGGACGTGACAGCCGCGGCTCGGCGCTACATGGGGCTCGACCGGATCCGCCGCCTGCGCGTGGTCACCGCAGACGCGAGGCCGTTCCTCGCCCGGACGCACGAGCGCTTCGACGCGATCCTGATCGATGCGTATCGCCAGCCGTACGTGCCCTTCTACCTCGCCACGCAGGAGTTCTTCCGGCTCGTCCGCTCGCGGCTGCGCCCGGGTGGGATCGTGGCGCTGAACGTCGCGACCGTGCCCGGAGATCACCGGCTGGCGGAAAACGTGGCGGCCACGCTGCGCGCCGTCTTCCCGCAGGTTCTCACCTGGCAGGCACTGGAGCTGAATCAGCTCGTGCTCGGCTTCGACCGCCCGCTCTCGCGAACGCAGCTCGCGGCGGCGGTCGCGGACACTCCGCCGCGGATCCGGGTGCTGACGCGGCTCCTCGCCCGCCACGCGCGGGGGGTCTCGCCGAGCACCCGTCCCTGGACGGACGACCGTGCGCCGGTCGAATGGGTCACCGACCGCATGATCCTCGAGTACGCGGCGCGCGGAGCGCACCTCCACGAGCGGCTGCTGCCGACGGCTCCCTGACCGGAGGGATCGTCGTCGAAAGCTAGAATCCAGGCGATCCGTGGCCAAGCGCGCCGGCTTCATCCTGTGTCTCGTCGTCTACGCCCTCGGCGTCGGGGCGAGCCACGCCCGCGCCGACGGCACGCCCCCTTCGGCGGTGATCGCGGACGGCGTCCAGGTCGGCTCCGTGGTCGTGGGCGGCATGACCGCGGACGAGGCGACCGCGGCCGTGCAGACGGCGTACTTCGCGCCGGTGCTCGTCCACGTCGGACACCGCAACTATCCGGTCTCGCCGCACCACTTCCACACCGCGCTCGGGCTCGGCCCCGTCATCCAGACGGCACTCACGGCGCCTGCCGGCACTCTCCTCTCGTTCAAGCCGACACTCGACAACGAGCGCGTCGCCAAGTGGGTCAGGACGCTCGCCGCGAAGACCGACCGCGACCCGGTCGCCGGCACCGTGCTCCTGCGCGGCAGCCGCCCGGTCTTCACGCACTCCCACCCGGGACGCGCCCTCCGGCCGTTCCCGACGAGGATGATGATCCGGGCCGCGATCGTCGCCGGCACGCGCACGACCATCGTCGCGCCCGTGCGCACGCTTACGGCCACAGCGTCGAAGCCGCAGCCGGTGATCGTGATCCACCGCGGCTCGAACCGCCTCTACCTCTACGACGGCGTCCGGCTCGTGCGGACGTTCCCGGTCGCCACGGGCCAGGCGGCGTGGCCGACGCCGCTCGGGCACTTCGAGATCGTCGTCAAGCAAGTCAATCCGTGGTGGTACCCGCCGACCCAGGACTCGTGGGCCGCAGGGGCGAAGCCCGTTCCGCCCGGGCCCGGCAACCCGCTCGGCACGCGCTGGATGGGGTTGAGCGCGCCGGGCGTGGGCATCCACGGCACCGACGAGCCGTGGTCGATCGGGCACTCGGAGTCGCATGGCTGCATCCGGATGCAGGTGCCGTCGGCCGAGTGGCTGTTCAACCGCGTGCAGGTGGGGACGCCGGTGTTCATCATCGCGTCCTAGCCGCGCTCGTGGAGGGCCGGCTCAAGCTCGGAGCGCAGGCGCTGGCGGTGGCGGCGGTCGGGCTTCTCGCGACGCTGCTCGTGTGGAGGCTGACGCACCAGACACCGCCGCCGAAGGTCGGCGCGCCCGCTCCCGCCTTCTCGCTCGGGCGCCTGACGGGCGACGGCGCCCTCTCGCTCAGGTCGTTCCGGGGGAAAACGGTCGTGCTCAACTTCTTCGCCTCCTGGTGCGGCCCCTGCAAGCGTGAGGCGCCGGTGCTCGAGCGCCTCTGGCGGCAGGACCGGAGCCGGGGGCTCGTCGTGCTCGGCGTGGACTCGAACGACGCGCGCGGAGACGCCGAGCGGTTCGTGCACGTCCACGATCTCACGTATCCCGTCGTCTTCGACCACGACGGGCGCGTCGCCTCGAACCGGTACGCGGTCGCCAACCTGCCGGCGACGTACGTCCTCGACGCGAGAGGGAGGGTCGTCGGCGGGCAGATCCTCGGCCCCGTCAGCGAGCACGTGCACTCGGAGGCGCTGAGGCGGTACGTCGACGCGGCGCTGGCATCGTGACCGGCCGGCTCAAGCTCGCCGGCCAGGTGCTCGCGCTCGGGTGCGTCGCGGGCTTGCTGGCGCTACTCGTGTGGAAGCTCGGGCACCAGAAGCACGCGCCGCGGGTCGGCGCGGTGGCGCCCGCGTTCACGCTGCGGCGGCTGGACGGGCCGGGCACGGTCTCGCTTTCCTCCTTCCGGGGCAGGCCGGTCGTGCTCAACTTCTGGGCCTCGTGGTGCGTGCCGTGCAAGAGCGAGGCGGCGGTGCTCGAGCGCGACTGGACCAGCTACCGCGACCGCGGAGTCGTGTTCCTTGGCGTCGACTACCACGACCTCTCGTCGGACGCCCGGCGCTTCGTCAGCGCCCACGGCCTGACGTTCCCGATGCTCGACGACGGGTCGGGTGGGGTGACGACCGGCCGCTACGGGGTGAGTCAGGTGCCGGAGACGTACGTCGTCAGCCGGCAGGGGCGGATCGTCGCGCACCTCGCCGGGCCGATCACCGATCCCGGGTTCGCGGGCAAGTTCCGCAGCGCGCTCGCGAAGGCGGCAGCGGCGTGATCCTGCGCTTCCTCGCCGTCGTCGTGGCCGCGCTCGCGCTCGCGGGGCCCGCGGCGGCGGCCTCGTGCGCCCACCCGCGCACGTCGCTGGCGTACCTCGAGGGACAGGTGATGTGCCCGACGTGCCACACGACCCTCGACCAGTCCGATTCGGCGGCGGCGCAGCAGATCGAGGCGCACATCTCGCACCGCATCGCGCAGTGCTGGACGTCGCAGCAGATCGAGTCGGAGCTCGTCGCCAACTACGGGCAGGGGATCCTCGCGGCGCCGTCGCACAAGGGCTTCGACCTGCTCGCGTGGTGGCTGCCGGTCGCCGGCGTGCTTGCGGGCGCGCTCGTGCTCGCCTTCGGCGTGTGGCGCTGGAGCCGGCGCCGTGGGCTGGAGCCCCCGGACGAGCCCACGGATTCCGGGCTCGACGAGGAGACCGAGCGGCGGCTCGACGATCTCCTGGCACGCTTCGACTGATGGGCGCCCGCCTCGCCATCTCCTTCGCGGCCGGCTTCGCCTCCGTGATCACGCCGTGTGTGCTGCCGCTGGTGCCGGGCTACCTCTCGGCGCTTTCCAGTGTCGAGCCGGGCAGGCTCGGCGGACCGGGGACGTGGCGCAAGGTCGTCTCGTCGAGCGTCCCGTTCGTGCTCGGCTTCACCGTCGTCTTCGTGGCGCTGGGGGCCGGAGCGGCCGCGATCGGGAGCGTCGTGTCGGGGGATGCGCAGACCCAGATCGCCGGCTTCGTGCTCATCGTGCTCGGCCTCGCGTTCGTCGGCCTCCTGCCCGTGCCCGAGCGGGTGATGGCGCCGGGGCTGCTCGCCGGGGCGCGGCGGAGGGGGTCCGGCGCGCTGCTCGGCGGCGCGTTCGCGGTGTGCGCAGCGCCGTGCATCGGGACGGTGCTCGCCGCGGTGCTCGTGCTGGCGAGCAGCACGGGCACGGTGCTGAAGGGCGCGGTCCTGCTCGCTGCCTACGCGCTCGGCCTCGCCGGGGCGTTCATCCTCGCCGGCATCGCCTTCGCCCGCGCGATGGGCGCGTTCCGCTGGCTGCGCGACCGCTACATGCTGATCCAGGTCGCGAGCGGCATCGTCCTGATCGCGCTCGGGCTGCTGCTCTTCTTCCACCGCGACTGGTGGCTCCACGTCGCCCTCAACCGCGCGCTCGTCGACCTCGGCCTGTCGAAACCCTGACCGGATCGAGGTCGAGCAAGCCCTCGGCGACCCGGGCCTGCGCCGCCTCGACCTGAGCGAGCACGGCTGCGACGTCGACACCTCGGTGCTCCGGCGCGAACGGGCCCAGGCGCCGTGCGGCTTTCTCCAGCTGCCGGCCGGTCGCGACGGGGCGTCCGCGGCCCGCCTGGTACCAGGCGACCGCGACATGGACGAGCCCTTGGAAGAAGTCGCGCTCCTCGGGCGGCGCCGAGCGCCACGCGTCCTCGAGCTCCTCATGCGCCTCGAAGTACCGCCCGGCGCGAATCTCGTCCAGCCCGCGCTTGAACGCAGCCTCCACGGCGTTCTAACCTTCCCGCGTGGCGACGATCCTGCTCTGTGGGGTCGAACTCTTCATGCGGGGCAAGCTGGAGGCCCTCCTGCCGGGCCATCGCCTGATCACGGTAGACCACACGGAGGATCCGGAGCTCGTGCTCGCGGACGTCTCACGCATCGACCCGGACGAGGTCGCGGAGACGTACCCGGACATCCCGATCATCGGCTTCACGAACCACACGGACACGTCCGGCCTGCGCGCGGCGCACGCTGCAGGCTTCGACCAGGTGCTGGCCAAGTCGGCGCTCGCCGAGCGCCTCGACGAGGTCGTGACCGAGCTCGCAGGATCTCCTGAACCGTGACGGTTCGAGGCGCACCCGGCCGCGATCGCTATCTACAGTAGAGCGCGTGACGTACATCATCGCCGAGCCCTGCATCGACATCAAAGACCGCTCCTGCGTGGACGTCTGCCCGGTCGACTGCATCCACGAGTTCGATCGGATCCTCATCATCGATCCGGAGGAGTGCATCGACTGCGGGGCGTGCGAGCCGGAGTGCCCGGTCGAGGCGATCTTCCCGGAGGACGCGCTGCCGGACAAGTGGAACGCGTTCGTCGAGATCAACTACGCGTACGACAAGGGGGCGGAGGTCGTGAACGAGCTCACCCAGAAGTACGCGGACGAGAACAACGTCCAGAACGAGCCGATCGCATAACCGCGGCACGAAGGGGGAACACCGCCCGTCGTGAATCCGAAGACGCTCGACCACGTCGCCTACTGGCTACCAGACCGCGACGCGGTCGCCGATTTCGTCGTCGAGCACCTCGGCATGCACGTGATCGACCGCACCGACGCGTTCACGCTCGTCGGCGCGGACGCGCGTCGCGGGAAGCTGACGCTTTTTGCGGCCGACGGGCCGCGGGAGCGCGGCGCGCTCGAGCACGTCGCCCTGCGGGTGCGCGACCTCGAGCAGGCACTAGGCGAGCTGCCCGGCGGGCTCGAGGTGGAACGGCGGCGCGAGGGCGAGGCGTACTTCGCGCTGGACCAGGACGTGACGTTCGGCCTTGTGGAGGCCGACACCGATCTCGACTACGACCTCGACCACGTCGCGCTCCGCTCCGCCGACCCGCAGGCGACGGCGTCGGAGTACGGCTCCCTGGGCTTCCGCGCCTCCGCGCCTGGCCGCTCGGGGTGTCCCCGGGTCGAGGTCGGCGGTGCGTGGATCGAGTTCCAGCCCGGCGAGCCCGGCGCGCCGGAGCGGCCGCTCCTCAACCACCTCGCGGTGCTGGTCGACTCGGCCGACGAGCACGTCGCGGCCGCGCGCGACCTCGGCGTCGAGATCGACGACGTCGTCGACGCGCCCAACACCCTCGCCGTATTCGTCTGGGGGCCGGAGCGCGTGCGGATCGAGTACGTCGAGCACAAGCCGACGTTCTCGCTGACCTGAGTTGCGCGTCACGGTCGCGGGCGCGGGGATGGCGGGCCTCGTCGCCGCCGCGCGCCTCCGCGAGCTCGGGCACGATCCGCGGGTGCTGGAGAAGGGCACCCGGGCCGGCGGCTCGATGCTCCTCTCCTCGTGCGTGATCTGGCGCCACCTGGAATGGGAGCGCTTTCGCGCCGAGTGCCCGGGCGGCGACGAACGGCTGCAGCGGCTGATCTGGGAGCGGCTCGACGACGATCTCGCCTGGCTCGAGTCGCTCGGGGCGGAGCCGGTCTGGCGCGACACGGAGAACCCGCGGACGACCGGCCGCCGCTACGACCCACGCGCGCTTGCCCGGCTGCTCGGCAGGCGCGCAGGAGAGGTCGAGCTCGGGACGCCGCTACCGGGGGACGCCGGGCTGCCCGTGCTGCTCGCGACCGGCGGCTTCGCGGGGCGTCTCGTCCGCGAGCGCGGGCTGCTGCTCCGCGCAAATCCGTGGAGCGACGGGGACGGCCTCGACTTCGCGCGGGGGCGCGGCGCCGCGACCACGCCCGGCATGGACGAGTTCTACGGCCGCGCGATGCCCGTGCCGCCGGCCCGGATCCGGGAGGAGGACTTCGTCGCGCTCGCCCAGCTCTACGGTCGCGACGCGCGGGTCTTCACGGAGGACTGGCGCGAGATCACGCCGCCCGAGGTCGCCTGGCACGAGAACGACCTCGCGCAGCTGATCGGGCCGCGCGCGTGGTACGTCGTCGCCGAGACGAACGACCGCATCGAGGCGGCCCGCGCGGCGGGCGCGACTGTCGTCGAGCGGGGGGAGGGGCTCGCCGTCCACGTCGGCGCCGGCGTGACGCACACGATCGGCGGGCTGCAGGTCGATACCGGCGGCCGCGTGACAGGAGTCGACGGACTCTGGGCGGCGGGGGTCGACGTCGGCGGCGTCGCAACCGGCGGGTACGCGAGCGGCCTGGCCCAGGCGCTCGTCCTGGGCCTCGCCGCGGCGGAGTCGATCGCGGCCGGCTAACCCGCGATTGCCGCCACGTCGTACATCGCAACTCCGAAGCAGAACGCGGTTCGAGCCGTGCCGTCGGACAGCTCTCTGTAGCGGGCGTTTTCGCGCACCCGCAGGAATCCCTTCTCCAGCGAGTCAGGGGTCGGCGAGCCCGCCTCGAAGTCGATCCTCGCCCGGACGAGCTGCCCGGCGGCCGCCGCGATGATGTTCGGCCGGCTCAAGCCGGCTCGGGTTGCCTGGTGCCTTGCATCGAGCACGGTCTCGCGAATCGCCGTCGTGTCGCCCTGCTCGGCCTTGCGCCAGCACCAGCCCGCGAACGTCAGCCGGTGGATGGCGATCGTGTGGTGGTTGCCGGCCGCTTTCGCGTCGCGCATCTTGCTGTTGAAGCGAGCGCCAATGTCCCGGTCGTGGGGCGCGAACGCCGCGTGGAAGTCGGTCGCCAGCACGAGCCACCGGCTCACGACGGCCTCGAACAGGTCGCCGCTCTCGTCCCCGATCGAAGATCGACCGCGGAGCGCCTCGACGAGGTAGGCGCCGTCGCTTCGGACCCCGCGGAAGCGGAACGGAATGAGGTTCGAGAGATCCAAGACCAGCGCGATCCAGCCGGTGACCTGGAGTGGAAGGGATTGGAGTCGCCACCCAAGCAAGAAAAAGAGCGCGGCTGCCGCGCCACCGGCGAGCGGGCCTGCGAGCGCGAGCGTGATTCGGGTCGACGGCCTGACCCGAGAGTAGACCTCGGCAACGGCGTCGGAAGGTTGAAAGGGGAGAGGTACCGGGCCGAGCTCGAGCTGGAGCCTTCCGATGCGGTGGCGCCACTTCGGCGAACGGCTCCCCGCTCGGACAACGACCAGGCCCTCCGTCCGGGTGAGTCCCACGGTGGCATGGCCGAGCTCATGAGCCAGTACGACGATCCACCAGACGAGCGCATTCAGCGCGAATAACACAAGAGTCGGCCCCACCATTCAGGGATCGGCTGCGGCGGCCCGGCGCTTGAAGCAGCGCTAGCCGCCGAGGTACGCGCAGACGCGGCGGTCGCCGGGCAGCGGCGAGGGCGCCAGCTTCGTCACGCGCAGCTGCTTGCCCTCCACCTCGACCTCGGCGCCGAGCGCCGGCGGCTCGCCGTCCTGCTCCACGAGCTCGTAGCCCGAGGGCTTCCACACGAAGAGGAGGTGCTGCTGCGCGCCGTCGCCGTCCACGCGCGGAAGACTAGTCGCCGTCGGTCGGCTGCCCGCGCAGTTCGAGGCTCATCGTCGTGCCGCCGACGTCGTGGTCGAGCGTCAGGTTGGCACCGAGCGTGCGTGCTCGCTCGCCCAGCACCTCGAGCGCGCGGCGGCGGCGCTCGGTCGGTGCGTCGTCCCGGATCACGAGACGGAGCGTTCCCGGGACGTCGGCGGTCGCGGTGACCTCGAAGCGGGAGGGAGGTCCGCGCCGGATCGCCTCCTCGAGGGCTTCGCGCACGATCTGGTAGAGCGCGGCCTGCGTCCGCTCGCCGAGCTCGTCGATCAGCGCGACGTCGAGGGAGACCTCGATCCGGTGCTCGCGGCCGCGCGACTGGGCGAGCGCGTCGATCGCCGCGGTGAACCCGTGGTCGCGCAACGCGACGGGCTCGAGGTTGAAGGAGAGGTCGCGGAGCTCGCCGACCGTCGTCCGCGTCCGGCCCAGCGCCCGGTCGAGGATCTCCCGCGCCTGCTCGAGGTCGCCGCGGCGGACGAGATCGAGCGACGCGTCCAGCATGAGCGCGACTCCCGCGAGGGACTGCACGGGCCCGTCGTGCAGGAAGAGGGCGATCCGCCTCCGCTCGTCCTGCTCCGCCGCGAGGACGTGCTCGGCCAGCTCGCGGTCGGCGTCGTCGATGGCGGAGCTCCCCGAGCTAGTCGATGATGGCTTCACTAGTCAATGATCGCTTCGCGAAGTGCGATGGCGACCGCGTGCGTGCGCGTGTCCGCCTCGAGCTTGGCGAGGATGTGCCGGACGTGGCTCTTCACCGTCTCCTGGCTGATGAAGAGCTGGGTGGCGACGTCGGCGTTCGACATGCCGTCGGCGAGGAGCTGGAGGATCTCGCGCTCCCGCCCCGTGAGCATGTCGTCCTTGTCGCGGCCGGTCAGGAAGGCGGGCATCAGCGCCGGGTCGACGTACCCCTCCCCGCCCGCGACCTTCTCGATCGCGCGCAGGAGCGTCTCGTGCGGAGCCTCCTTCAGCACGTACCCCTTCGCGCCGGATTCGAGGCCGCGGCTGAGGAGGCTGCGCTCGCTGTAGGCGGTGAAGATGAGTACGGCGCTGTCGGGCACCCTGTCCATCAGCTCTTTCGTCGCCTCGAGCCCGTCCATGCCGGGCATGCGCACGTCCATGATCACGACCTGGGGCCGGCGCCGCTCGGCGAGAGCCACGGCGGCCTCACCGTCGGCCGCTTCGCCGATCACGCGGATGTGCGGCGCGCGGCTGAGCGACAGGCGGAGCCCTTCGCGCACGACCTCGTGATCGTCGACGATCAGGCAGGTGATCTCGGAGGCAGCCAACGGCCGGGAGATCATAGAACGGCAGTCCGCTGTCACATAGCGGCGATTTGCAGCTGCTCGGCCATTTCGGGCGGCTCGAGCCGTACGCGGCGGCGGTCGCGGATGCCGTGGCTGCGGGCCAGGGAGCGCACGCGCTGCCGCACGGGATCGGTCTCGCTGCGCGGCAGATAGGCCCCGCGCCGGTACATCCGCTCGTAGTCGGGGAGCAGCTCGGGCCAGTCGCGCTCGAGCGCGGCGAGGAAGTGCTCGCGGGTTCCCGGCCGCAGGTAGAGGAGGTTCGCCCAGATGCCGGTCGCTCCTGCCGCCCGCGCCTCGCGCACGACGTCGGCCAACAGCTCCGGCCGGTCGCTCAGCCCGGGCAGGATCGGCGCCATCCCGACTCTCGCGTCGATCCCGGCGTCGACGAGCCGTGCGAGGGCGCGGAGCCTCTGGCGTGGCGGCGAGGTCCCCGGCTCGGTGCGGCGCCAGATCTCGACGTCGAGCGTGGGGACGGAGAACGTGACCGAGACGTCCGCGCGTCGCGCCGCGTCGACGAGCACGTCGACGTCGCGGACGATCAGCGGGCCGCGCGTGATGATCGCGAACGGGCTCGCCGCCTCGGTGAACGCCTCGAGGCAGCCGCGGGTCAGGCGATAGCGGCCCTCGGCCGGCTGGTACGGATCGGTCGCCGCGCCGACCGCGACCGTCTCCCGCTGCCACGACGGCCGCGCGAGCTCGCGCCTCAGCACCTCCGCGACGTTCGTCTTGACCCGGATGCTGGCGCCGTAGTGGTCGTCCCACGGCCGGTCGGCGCGCGCCTCGAAGGCGCGGACGTAGCAGAACGTGCAGCGGTGGGCGCACCCCATGTACGGATTGAGCGACCAGGAGAACGGCATCCCGCGCACGCGGTTGAGGGCGTTGCGACAAGGCTCCTCCCTGTACTCGACTCGCATCACGGAAGGATAACGAACAGGTGTTCGTACGGAAAGAGTCCGCCGAGCCCGTCCCTATACTGCGGCGGGAGAGTTGGACGAGAAACCTCCTAGTACCCGCGCCCTCCCGGTGAGGGCGTGACACTCCTCTTCGAGCTGATCGGGGTCGCGGTCCTGATCCTGCTCAACGCGTTCTTCGTGGCCGCGGAGTACGGCCTCGTCACGGCGCGGCGGACGCGGATCATCGAGCTCCAGCACCAGGGAAACCGGCGGGCGCGCGACGTGCTCCGGATCACCGGCGACCCGCCGCGCTTCATCGCCGCGATGCAGCTCGGCGTGACGCTCACCTCGCTGGGCATCGGCGCCCTGGGCGAGGCGACGCTCTCCCGCGAGTTCGACAAGTGGATGGCGACCGCTCTTGCGATCGTGCTCGCGTACGCGATCCTCAGCTTCTTCCACGTCGTCTTCGGCGAGCTCGTGCCGAAGGGCGCGGCGCTCGGCCACGCGGAGGGAACGGCGCTCTGGGTCTCGGCGCCGGTGCGCGCCTTCTTCACCGTCTTCCGGCCGGCGATCTGGCTGCTGCGCGTCTCGACCGACTTCGTCCTGCGCCGCTTCGGCCTCGAGCCGCCGGGAGCCGAGCGCGAGGTGCACTCGGAGGCCGAGCTGCGCATGCTCGTCTCCCGCTCCACGCAGCAGGGGCAGATCGAGGAGGACGAGCGGGAGATGATCGACAAGGTCTTCGTCTTCGGCGACAAGGACGTCGCCGACGTCATGGTCGCGAAGCCAGACGTCGCGGCCGTCTCGATCGACTTGCCGCCCGAGGAGGCGCTCGCCGTCGTCCTCGACTCGCCGTACACGCGCTACCCGGTCTACCGAGAGTCGCTCGACGACATCGCCGGCGTCCTCCACGTCCGCGACCTGTTCAGCGCCATCCACGACCGCGGGCTGAAGGAGGTCGACCTCGAGGGGCTGCTCCGGCCGGCGTACGTCGTCCCCGAGACGAAGGACCTCGCCTCGCTCCTGCAGGAGTTCCGGCGCACGAACAGCCATTTCGCCGTGGTGGTGGACGAGTACGGCGCGATGGTCGGGATCGCGACGCTCGAGGACCTGCTCGAGGAGATCGTGGGCGAGATCGAGGACGAGTTCGACGTCCCCGACGAGCCGGTCGAGCAGATCGGCGAGGACTCGTACCGCGTCGACGGGATGTTCTCGATCGACGAGTTCAACGAGCGCTTCGGCACCGACATCCCGGAGGAGGACTTCCACACGGTCGCCGGCTTCGTCTTCGGCCAGCTCGGCCGCGCGCCGGAGCCGGGCGACGACGTCTCCTACGACGGAATGCGGTTCGACGTGCTCGAGGTGGAGGGCAACCGGATCGAGCGGATCGCGGTCACGTTCGAGGAGCGCCCGCAGCCGCGCCCAGGGCCGGGCGAGCACGAGTTCGTCGACGACGACGAGCTCGAGTAGTACACGGCGCTCAGGCGAGTGGGCGCTCGCACAGGCGAGAGATCTTGACTCTCGCAGACCGCAGGTGGACACTCCCCATAGTCCCAAGTAGCGCGGATCGAGGCTGCCACTGCCCGAGTTTGTTCTTCGAGCTGGGAGAGGGGGTCTGCCGATGAGAGATCAGCTTGGCCGCGTGACGCGCTAGGTCGCGTCGTCGCGCCTGCGGCGCTCGGATCGACACGAGAGATCGATGGGAGGGGTTATGAACAGGGGACTCTTGTCCTTTCGACGCAGGTCTATTGCCGCTGTGCTCGGTGCCTCAACGTTGCTTGCTGCCGTTAGGCATCTGCGAGGCAACCTCGTGGCGTACGTTGCGTTGCTCCTTGCGCTTAGCAGCACCTCATACGCCGCAGCATCGAAGTTGCTGCCGGCAAACAGCGTCGGCACGAGGCAGGTGATCGACCGCTCATTGCTGAAGCGGGACTTCAAGGCTGGGCAACTCCCGCGGGGGCCACGCGGGTTGCGCGGCCCCCAGGGCCTGCAGGGGATCCAGGGGCCGCAGGGGCCGCCCGGTGCTCAAGGGGCCCAGGGGGCACAAGGGCCGAAAGGCGACACGGGCGCCCGTGGCGCCAGCGGCACGAACGATGCCTTCGTCATGTTCGGAGGCTCCGGAACGCTGGACGGCAATGTCCTCGGAAACCCGGAAAACACCCTGTTTCTCGACCCCGGGAACTACGTCGTCGGAGCGAATGCGATCTTCGACAACAGCAGCATGGGTTCATTGACGGTGAGCTGCGACCTTCTGCTTGACGAGCCTTACCCGGGAGGCACGATCGTTGTGGACACGGCTGACGTAAGGCTCGGCATCGATTTGCAAGAAGACAGGGAGACGGCTTCCTTCGGGGGTACGCTTGAGACCTCGCTCGGGGGCGACCTCCACGTCTATTGTGGCCCGGCCAAGCCTGTCGATTACGCCGACTTCGACATGTTCGCCACCCAGGTCGACACAGTGACGGATGCGGGCGGCACCGATTAGACCAAAGCCTGAATCACGCGCTCGCCCCCTGCCCTCGGGCACGCCGGCAGGTAGTTGCTGGAAGATCGCGACGGCGAGGGCTACATCCCTCGCCGTCGCCGAGTGCGCAGCGCCCGAACCTGACTGAGACTGAGCGGGCGCAGTCGCGCCTGATGCTGGCTCCGCCACCACTTACTCCTGTTGGTCAGGCGAGCTCCGGTTTCGAAACACCCGAGCGCTTCGCGCAGGTACCGCGCGCGGACGAGCTTCAGGCGCAGCCGTCGGTCAGATCCTGGGTGCTGGGAAAGCCGCTGTTGAGTCAGGGGTCATTCCGGAACACTGGCCCAGGCCAGCTTGCTCCACCTCGACGCTCACCGAGGCACACTCTTCGTATGTCGTTCCTGACGAATCTGCGCGCCTGGTGGAAGGAGCGGCAGCAGCGGAAGCGACAGGAGTTCGCCGAGAAGAGCCTCGGTACCACGAAGGCCGTCCTCGACGACTCCGATAGGCACCCGCCCATGACCAGGTAGCAAGTGCGCTCGGGAGTCATTCTGGAGGACTGGCCAGGCGATCGAGCTGTGCCCTGGCGCTATGCGCTGCGTCCTAGTACCACCCCGCCCGTCGAAGGACTTCTTCTGAGATCTCCCGCACCGGCCTTTCGCCGTCGACGACGAAGTCGAACAGATCGTGGGCGCGAGCGTTGCTGCGGATCTCTTCCACACGCTGGAGATGCCATTCCAGCCCGCTGCCGATTTCGCGCTTGGCCAGCCGCTCGGAGATCGTCTCCGTTGACACCTGCAGCCATGCAACCTGGAGCCGCGCTCCAGGGAGCGCCGCATGGACGAGCTCGAGATGTCGCGGGCGCTCGATCACTCGTGGCAGCAACAGACGCCGGATCCCGGCAGCCGCGTAGATCGGTGCGAGAGCAGCAAGCGCCTGCTCGGCCACACGAGTGCCCTGCGGATCCTCGTTCGGCTTGGGGTGGAAGTACGTCAGCTCGGCATCGATCATCGCTGCGGCGACCCCGTCCGCCTCGAGCAGCTCGAGACACTCGAAGCCGACGGACGACTTGCCGGCGCCGCAGGGACCGGAGATGACGAGAACCTCGCGCACGACCGAAAACCGTAGTCGGCCTTAGACTCGCGCCATGCAGCCGGCGCCGCCGCTGCTCAGGGCATCGGCAGTGGTCGCGGTCCTTGCTGCCGGGTCGATTATCGGCTGCGGCGGTTCCGGCACCAAGGACGGTCACGCCGTTGCGAGGTCGGACCCGCCCCTGCTCGACTTGACCGGCGGGGTGGGCGACATCAGGCTCGGAGATCCGGAGGCCAAGGTCGAGCGCGAGTACGGCACCGAGGGGAACGGCTTCAAGGTGACCTTCAAGAACAGCGGACTGGTCTCCGGCTACTACCGCTTACACCACGGCCGCGTTCTCGTCACGTTCGACGGCGGACGTGTGAGCGAGCTCGACGTGAGGACTCCGTACTACCGGACGAAGGGCGGTGTCGGGCTAGGCAGCACGATTCCGCTCGGTCGGTGCCACACGGGGCCGACCGGATCCTGCGTACATGCCTGGCACGGATTTCTCTGGGATGCGTGGGTCAGGCAGGGGCCGTGCAGCTGCTGGGTGAAGGTCGGCCGCGGGGAGCGCTCGCTTCCGGTCACGACGAAGAGCTTCATGAAGCCGTGGTTCTTCATCGACGTCCATCACGGCCACGTCGCACGGTTCTTCTTCGCCTCGAAGTTCGTCGACTGACGTTCTCCATCGGCCTGCAGTCGACCGGCCCAGCGCTCTCGACGTGTTTCTCGATCCAGGCGTTGCCACACCCTCAGAAGCCGCTTCAGCCGATCGAGCAGTTCCCTCACGTGCCGGACCGAATCACGAGCGATCGAGTCAGTCGAGCGCGAGCGGCTCGATCGAGCCCTCGGCGATCGTCCAGGCGGCGAGCTCGTCGCGGGCGACGGAGTAGATCAGGTACGGGCGGCCCTGCCAGAGGCCGACGTTCTCGACGTCGGTGCGGGACGGCCGCGGCGGCGCCGAGACGTGCGAGTGGACGACCGCGAGCTCGTAGCCCTCGTCCTCGAGGAACCAGAGGTCGGGATCGACCTCGAGCTCGAAGCGGTACGGCGACTCGGCGGCGTTGCGGCCCGCCTCGTAGCGGTCGGCGACGCGGTCGCGCAGTACGAGCAGACCGCAGCTCTCGTTCGGCAGCTCCCGTCGCGCGTGCTCGGCGAGCGCCTCGCGCACGGGCGGCGGCACTACCACCACAGCTTGCTCTCGTCGATCTCCTCGCCCTGCCAGAAGCCGGCGGAGAGGTACTTCCAGCCGCCGTCGGCAAGGACGCAGACCACCACGCCCTCGTCGAGATCCGCGGCGAGCCGTCGCGCGACGTGGACCACGGCGCCGCTCGAGACGCCGGCGAAGATGCCCTCGCGCTCGACCAGCGCGTGCACGCCGGCGACCGCTTCCTCGTTCGAGACGAGCAGCTTCCGGTCGAGCTTCGCGACGTCGAGGATCGGCGGGACGTAGCCGTCGTCGAGCGAGCGGAGCCCCATCACGGGGTCGCCGGGCAGCGGCTCGGCGGCGGCGATCACCACGTCGGGGAAGCTCTCCCGCAGCCGCTCGCCGGCGCCCATCAGCGTCCCGCCGGTGCCGAGCCCGGCGACGAGGACGTCGACGCGGTCGAGCGCCGCCGCGATCTCCGCTCCCGTGCCGTCGCGATGTGCGCGCGGGTTCGCCTCGTTCGCGTACTGGAACGGCATGAAGTAGCGCGGCTCACGCTCCGCAAGCTCGAGCGCCAGGCGGACGGCGCCGTTCGAGCCCTGGTCGCCGGGCGACTCGACGATGGACGCCCCGTACAGGCGCAGAAGCCGCTGCCGCTCCTCTGTCGCGTTCTCGGGCAGGACGCAGGTGAGCGGGTAGCCCTTCAGCTTGGCGACCAGCGCGAGCGCGATGCCGGTGTTGCCGGAGGTCGGCTCGAGCAACTCGCGGCCTGGTTCGAGCTCTCCCGCCGCCTCGGCCGCCTCGATCATCGCGACGGCGACGCGGTCCTTGATCGACCCGGTCGGGTTCTGGCCCTCCAGCTTCGCGTACAGGCGCACCGACGGCTTCGGCGAGAGGCGCGGCAGCTCGACGAGCGGGGTATTGCCGACGAGCTCGAGAAGGGAGCCGGCCGTGCGGAGGCTAGAGCCCACCGGCCATCGCGGGGAGGAGGATCACGGTCTCCCCGTGCTCGACCGGCGTGTCGAGCCCGTGGAGCGTCCGCACGTCCTCGCCCTCGACGTAGACGTTCACGAAGGAGGCGATGTCTCCGTTCTCGACCAGCTGCGGCCTGAGCCCCGGGAAGCGCCCCATCAGGTCGTCGAGCAGCTCGCGCACGGTGCCGCCCTCGGCGGGGACCTCGCGCGCTCCGCCGACCTCGCCGCGCAGCATCGGTGGGATCCGGACGCGGCTCATGCGTGCGCCGGCCTTCCACTGCAGAACTCGACGTAGTCGACGTACTCGGTGATCGTGGGGCTGTCACCGCAGACGGGGCAGTTCGGGTCGCGGCGGAGCGTGACCTCGCTGAACTCGGTGGCCAGCGCGTCGAAGAGGAGCAGCCTGCCGACGAGCGGCTCGCCGATGTCGAGGCAGAGCTTCAGCGACTCGCTCGCCTGCAGCGAGCCGACGATGCCGGGCAGGACGCCGAGCACGCCGCCCTCGGCGCAGCTCGGGGCGAGCTCCGGAGGCGGCGGCTGCGGGAAGAGGCAGCGATAGCACGGTCCGGCGCCGGGCTTGAACACCGTCGCCTGGCCCTCGAAGCGGTAGATGGAGCCGTGCACGAGCGGGATGTCGTGCCAGACGGCGGCGTCGTTGATCAGATAGCGCGTCGGGAAGTTGTCGGCGCCGTCGACGATCACGTCCCAACCGTCGGCGAGGATCCGCTCGACGTTCTCCGAGGTGAGGCGCTCGCGGTAGGGCACGACCTCGACGTCGGGATTGAGCTCCTCGAGCGTGCGCTTCGCCGACTCCGCCTTCCACTCGCCGAGCCGTGCAGTCGAGTGCAGAACCTGGCGCTGGAGGTTCGAGGTGTCTACCACGTCGTCGTCCACGATCCCGATCCGCCCGACGCCCGCCGCCGCGAGGTAGAGCGCCGACGGCGAGCCGAGCCCTCCCGCGCCGAGCAGGAGGACGCGCGAGTCGAGCAGCTTGAGCTGTCCCTCCTCGCCGACCTCCGGGATGAGGACGTGGCGGCTGTAGCGCTGCCGCTTCTCGCCGTCGAGCGTGCGCGGCAGCTCGGTCGGGAGGCCGCTGCGCTTCCAGTCGGTGTAACCGCCGGCGAGCGAGCTCACGCTCTCGTAGCCGAGATCCTCGAGCGACTTCGCGGCGAAGGCCGAGCGGTTGCCGGCGGCGCAGTAGAGGAGGATCGGTTGCGCGCGGTCGGGGGCGGCCTGCTCGATCCTCGACTCGAGGTGGCCGCGCGGGATGTGGATCGCGCCGGGGATGCGTCCCTCGGTCCACTCGTCCAGCTCGCGGACGTCCACGACGAGCGGTCGCCCGTCGGCGGCGAGCAGGTCCCGCGCCTCGGTGACGTCGACCTCGTCGATCTCGGACTTGACCTGCTGGAGGAGCTCGCGGTAGTTGGGCATCGCTTTCGGAAATGTAGCGACCCGATTCGGGGCTACGCTCGGGGCGTGGCCACAGCAGCGCGCCCTCTTGCGGCCGCCCGGAGCCGGCGTGTCGTCCTTCTCGTCGCTGTCGTCGCCGTGCTCGCAGCGGGCGCCGTCGTGAGCGTGACGCTCCTGCAGACGCGCGGCCAGACCACGACCGTGCCCGGATCGGTCGCCAAGCCGCTCGCGGGCAGGCCGCCCGTGTTCTTCGACTTCGGCGTCCGGGACGACCGCGAGGCGCGCGACCTCTCCCGCGCGGCGACCCTGCTGAACGCGAAGCACGTCGCCGCGGCCCGCGCGATCTTCCGGCGGTACCACTCGCTGCAGGCGCGGATCGGTCTCGCCTTCGCGGACTGGCCGGGCGGCGACGGACTCGAGACGCTGAAGACGCTCGCCGCGCAGAATCCCGGCAGCCCGGCCGCGGCGTACCACCTCGGCTGGGCGCTCTACTGGTCGGGCCGGAATGCGGACGCGGCCACGGCGTGGAAGCGCGTCGAGACGCGGTTCCCGGACTCGCCCGAGTCGGTCGAGGCCGAGAACCAGCTCTACTCATCCGACCAGCCCGGCCTGCCGGATCTCGTCCTCCCGCTGACGCTGCCGAAGGCGCCCACCCGTGCGGCGCAGCTCCACGTCCTCGCGGCGGCAGCCCGCAAGCCGGACGCCGAGGCGAAGCTGCGCTACGGCTACTTCCTCTGGCAGCTCTGGCACCGCGTGTCGGCCGAGCGGCAGTTCGCGGCGGCTGCGCGGCTGGCGCCGCACGACCCGAACGCGCGCACCGCGGCCGCCGTCGCGCTCTTCACGAAGCGCGATCCGGCGCGCGCCTTCTCGCGCCTCGGTCCCCTCACGGCCGTGTTCCCGCGCGCCCCGGTCGTCCGTTTCGAGCTCGGGCTCCTCCTGATCGCGACGGCGCAGCCGTCGAAAGGCCTCGCGCAGCTCCGGCTCGCCGCCGCCGAGGGCCCCAAGTCGTCCTACGCGAAACTCGTAAGCGCCTTGCTTTCCCGCATTGGAAAGCATGGGACCAAGTAAAGAAAATATGAGCCGAACGGCCTATGGCGCCCGCTCCTCCCCGCATGGCATCCTCCGGCATCGCGAGGGAGGGGGACATGGCCGCGACAACCGCAGCTGAGGAAGGATCTTCTGTCGAGGTACTCGAGACAGAGGAAGCACGAAGTCTGCTCGAGTCGGCGCAGGCCGCCGGCCGGGTAGGCGCCGAGGACATCGCACTCGCGCTCGACGAGCTCGATCTCGAGCCCGCGCAGCTCGAGGACGTGTACCGCGCGCTCGAGGAGTTGCAGGTCGAGATCGTCGACGCCGACACCGACGCAGCGCCGGCGGAGGCGAAGGAGGAGGCGGCGCGGATCGACGCCGGCGCCCGCGAGGTGTCGACCGACGCGCTCCAGCTCTTCCTCAAGGACATCGGCAAGGTAGACCTTCTGACCGCCGCCGAGGAGGTCGAGCTCGCCAAGCGGATCGAGCGCGGCGACCATCGCGCGAAGCAGGAGATGGTGGAGGCGAACCTCCGCCTCGTCGTCTCGATCGCCAAGCGCTACCGCAACCAGGGGCTCCCGTTCCTCGACCTGATCCAGGAAGGGACGATCGGGCTCGTGCGCGCCGCCGAGAAGTTCGACTGGCGGAAGGGCTACAAGTTCTCGACGTACGCGACCTGGTGGATCCGCCAGGCAGTCGCGCGCGCGCTCGCGGACAAGGGCCGCACGATCCGGATGCCCGTCCACGTCGTCGAGAAGCTGAACAAGATCGTCCGCTCGGAGCGGAAGCTGCGCGGCGAGCTCTGCCGCGAGCCCAGCCCGATCGAGATCGCCAGCGACGTCGACCTGCCGCTCGACGAGGTGGAGCAGATCCTCCGCACCTCGCAGGCGCCGGTCTCGCTCGAGAAGCCGGTCGGCGACGAGGAGGAGTCGGAGTTCGGCCACTTCCTCACCGACGAGAACGCCCCGCTGCCCGACGACGCCGCGGACACGACGCTGCGCCAGGAGCTGCTGCAGGACATCCTCGGCACGCTGTCGCACCGCGAGCGGCGGGTGCTCGAGCTGCGCTACGGGCTCGGCGGCGAGCAGCCGCGCACGCTCGACGAGGTCGGCCGCGCGTTCAACGTGACGCGCGAGCGGATCCGCCAGATCGAGAACCAGAGCCTGAAGAAGCTCCGCGCGCTCGCGGCGACGGACTCGCTCAGGGACGTCGCCTAGAAGCTCAGAGGCACACGCGTCCGGTCGAGCTCGAGCACGAGCTCGACCGGGTACGGCTCGGCGGGCCTGCCGGTCGGCATCCAGCCGCGGCCGGGTGGGGCGAGGATCAGCGTCCGGCCCTGCTCGCCGACGAAGGCGAGGCGGCTCTCGGCTTCCACCGTGCCGTCCCAGAGCTCGAGCCCGACCGCCTCCAGCCGGCGAAGCAGCTCCGGCCGGTCGCCGACGATCCCGAGCTCCGAGAAGCCCACGAGCTCTTGGGCGTCGAATCCGCCCGACCGGCGGCCGTTTTCCTCGCGACCGTGGTGGGCGATCAGCTCGACGATGTTCCCGGCCGGGTCGTGAAAGTAGACCGCGCGCGAATCCCAGGCGTCGGAGTCGAACACGTCGCCGAGCAGCTCCACCCGGGCCTGCGCCCATGTGAGCGCCGCGTCGAAGCGGTCGCCGGGGAGGAGGAACGCGAAGTGGTAGAAGGGCTCGCCGTCCTGCGGCGCGAAGCGGAGCGTCGTCTCGCCGATCCGGATCGCATCGCCGGCGCGCGGCAGCTCGAGGACGTCTGCGTAGAAGTCCGCGAGCTCCGGCGGGCCGCCGAGCGTCACCTCCTCGAACCTCACCGGAAGAAGTCTCCCAGCGAGCGCGCGATGCCCGCCGCGTCCAGCCCGTGGGCGGCGCGGTGGTCGGCCCCCGTGCCGTAGCGGCGGAGCTCGGCGTTCGGGACGCCGAGTGCCAGCAACCGGTGCGGCCGGTCGCGCAGCGCGACGGCGACCTCGGGCGAGGAGGTGCCGGTGAGATACGGCTCCACGAGGACGACGTCCGTCCCGTCGGCGAGCGCGTCGCGGAGCTCGTCGTGCGGGAACGGGCGTACGGTCGCTATGTAGGCGAGCGTGACGTCACGATCGGCGGTCGCCTCGAGGACCGGGGTCAGCGTCGGGCCGACCGCCACCACGAGCGGCGCGCCGGGGGAGCCGTGCCGCAGCACCGTCAGCCAGCCGCCGTCGACACGGGCGTGGTTCGTCTCCTCGCTGAGCCGGAGGTAGGTGCGGCCCTCGCCTCCGAGCGCCTGGCGGAGCAGTCTCCCGGCTTCGTCCACATGTCCCGGAACGTGGACCGTCCAGCCCGGAAGTGCCGCGACGAGCGCGACGTCCTCGGGCGCCTGGTGCGTGCGTCCTTCGCGCGCCGCGTCGTACGACGCGCCGATGCTAACGAGCACGGCGCCGAGGTCGTTGTGGCCGAGGTCGAGCTTGAGCATCTCGTAGGGCCGCTCGACGAGGAACGGCGTGTAGGAGTGCGCGACCGGCCGGTAGCCCTCGAGCGCGAGGCCCGCGGCGACGCCGATCATCAGCTGCTCGCGGATCCCCACGTCGAAGTGACGCGGGTGGTCGCCGATCGCCTCGGTGCCGATCTGCGCCGTGACCACGGCGACCCACTCGTCCTCGTCGAGCGCCTCGCGGGCGAGCTCGTAGAAGCGCTCCCGCATCGTCGTCATCTCGCGTCCACCTCCGCGACGACGACGCGCGGTCGCATCGCGTCCGGATCCGGCAGCAGCGCCGCCTCCAGCTGCTCGTGGTCGCGGCCGTCGACCCGCCTGGCCACCCAGCCCTCGAGCATGAAGCGTCGCTCGATCCCTCTCGGCCAGCCGTGGGAGGACGAGTCGTTGTCGATCACGATCGCGGTCAGCGATGCGAGCCCGATCCGCCCGGCGTACTGCACCGCCTCCCAGTTCGATCCCTCCTCGAGCTCGGCGTCGCCGAGGAGGCACCAGACCCGCCGTCCGGTGAGCGCTGCGCCCGTCGCGACCGCCAGCCCGTGGCCGAGCGAGCCGCTCGAGAACTCGACTCCCGGCACCAGCGCGCGGTCGGGATGGTGGCCGAGCGGGGAGTCGAACCCGCCGAAGCCGTCGAGCACCTCGGCCGGGATGAGACCTCTCGCGGCGAGCACCGCGTAGTAGGCGGCGGGCCCGTGGCCCTTCGAGAGGATGAAGCGGTCCTTCCCGCCCAGGATCCGGTCGTAGAGGACCCAGAGGACGTCGAGCGTCGAGAACGCGCTCCGGTCGTGCTTCTCGTCGCCGGTGAGGCGCGTGAGCAGCTCCGGCAGATCGTCGTATCCGAGTCTCGTCGTGGTGGCCATCTCGCCACCGTAGAACTTCAACTAAGGTTCAAGTCAAGTGACCCGAGAGTTGAGCATCGGCGAGCTCTCCGACCGAAGCGGCGTGTCCCAGTCGGCGCTTCGCTTCTACGAGCGCGAGGGGCTCATCGCGGCGCGGCGCACCGACGGCAACCAGCGCCGCTTCCCGGCCGTCGCCCTGCGTCGCGTCGCGCTCATCCAGGCCGGGAAGGCAGCCGGCATCCCGCTCGACCGGATCCGCGCAGCCCTCGACGAGCTGCCGGCCGGCAAGACGCCGACGAAGCGGGATTGGGAGCGGCTCTCTCGCAGCTGGCGGCGCGAGCTCGACGAGCGGATCGCGACCCTCGAGGCGATCCGCGGCCAGCTGACGACGTGCATCGGCTGCGGCTGCCTCTCGCTCCGCACCTGCGCCCTGCTCAATCCGGAGGACGAGGCGGGTTCGCTCGGCGGCGGCGCGCAGTATCTCCGTAGAGTCTCCCCTCGTGGATGAGGGCTGGCGCGCCGAGCTGGCGGAGCTGATCGCGATCCCGAGCGTGAGCGCCGACCCGGCTCACCGGGAGGACGTGAAGCGTGCCGGGGAGTGGGTCTGCGAGTTCGTCCGCCGCATCGGCGGCACCGCGGAGCTGATGCCGTTCGGCGAGCGCGAGCTCGCGATCGGGGAGATTCCCGCCTCGAACGGCAACCGCGCCGCGCCGACCGTCCTCGTCTACAACCACTTCGACGTTCAGCCGCCCGCGCCGCTCGAGCTGTGGGAGTCCGACCCGTTCGAGCTCGACGTCCGCGGCGAGTGGGCATACGGGCGCGGAGTCACTGACGACAAGGGCCAGCTCTGGATCGTCCTCCGCGGCGCGCAGCGGCTCGCCGAGGCGGGCGCGCTGCCCGTCAACCTCCGCATCGCGTTCGACGGGGAAGAGGAGATCGGTGGGCACACGATCGCCGACTGGGTCGCCCAGGACGACCGCGGCGCGGACGCCTGCGTGATCTTCGACGGCGGGATGCTCCGCCGCGACGTACCCACCATCGAGCTCGCGACACGCGGTCTCGTCGGCGTCGACGTGAAGGTGCGGACGGGCCAGCGCGACCTTCATTCCGGCATGTACGGCGGTGTCGCGCTCAACGCCGTCCACGTCCTCGTCCGCTGCCTCGAGGCCGTGCTGGCCGGGCCGGACGGCCGGCTGCCCGAGCCGTTGCGCGCGGGTATCACGCCGCCGACGGCCGAGGAGCTCGAGGCGTGGTCGAAGCTGCCGTCGGGCGCCGAGGCGCTGGTGGAGGCCGGTGCGCAGCCGCTCGACGCGAAGGCGGCCGACGAGTTCTACGTCCGCACGTGGGCCGAGCCGTCGGCGGACGTGAACGGAATCGTCGGCGGCAAGCCCGGCATCCGCAACACGACACTCAGCGTCGAGGCCTCGGCCGAGTTCTCGATCCGGATCGCCCCGGGCCAGGAGGTGGAGACGGTCGGCGCCGCCGCCGAGAGGCTGCTGCGCGAGGCGGCCCCCGCCGGAGCCGAGCTCGAGATCGCGTGGGCGGGCTCGAACCCCGGCCTCGTCAGCGCCGACGCGCCCGCGATCCAGCTCGCCTCCGACGCGTTCGAGCAGGCGCTCGGCGTACGCCCCCTCCTCACGCGGGTCGGCGGCTCGATTCCGCTGATGCCCGCGCTGACGGAGAAGGGCATCGACACGATCCTCAGCGGCTTCGGGTTGCCCGAGTCCAACATCCACTCGCCGAACGAGCGCTTCTACGTCCCGTACTTCGCGGCCGGAATCGACACGGTCGCGGCGCTCTTCACCGCGCTGGGTCGGCTGTAGCGCTACAGGGCGTGCACGTGCGGGTGCGCGCACGCGAGCCACTCGTGGCCGAACTCGCGCATCGCGTCGATGATCGGCAGGAGCGACTCCCCCTTCGCCGTCAGCGAGTACTCGACGCGCGGAGGCGTCTCGGGGTAGCTCTGCCGCTCCAGGATCCCGTCGGCCTCGAGGGCGCGGAGGCGCTCGGCGAGCGTGCGCGGACTGATGCCCTGGCACGAGCGCTCGAGCTCCGAGAAGCGGCGAGGGCCCTCGGAGAGGTCGTGGACGAGGAGCGCCGTCCACTTCGCGCCGATGATCTCGGCCGTGGCGGCGACCGCACAGGTCCCCGCCTCGTGCACCTGGTTCATCGTGCGAACGGCCATTGCTCCGATTGTACGCCGCGTCGGCTCAGACGCTGAACGGCGCCGGGCAGGCGTCGATCTTCGGGATCGAGAAGCGGGCGATCGTGCCGAACCCCTCGCAGGGCTTGCACGCCTGCGCCACGCCGGCGTCGCAGGCGACCGAGAGGAAGATGAACGCGTCCTCCATCGAGAAGCCGTGCTCGTCGACGAGCAGGCGCACCGCCTCCTCGGACACGAGCTGGAGGGCCTCGGCGTATTCGGGCGCCGTCGCGTGCGGCAGCCAGCGATCGGCGAGCTCCGTCACCGGCCACGTCGCCTGCTTGCCCTTGAGCAGGTCGAACCGCACGTCGACCTCCCCGGCGATCTCGACGCCGGTGAAGCAGATCTCGCCGTCGCCCATCGCCGCGTGCATGTCGCCGACCGCGAACATGCCCCCGGTCTGCCGCACGGGGAAGAAGATGCGTGCGCCCGCGCCGTGCCAGTGGTCGTCGAGATTGCCGCCGTGCTGACCCGCGAGCCCGTTCGAGAGCTCCTCGCCTCCGGTCGCGACGCCGACGACTCCGACCATGGGCATGGCGGGGAACGACACGCGGTCGTTCATCTTCACGACGCCGTCGCGCACCTCGAAGACTCGCGTCAACGGGGACTCGACCTGGTCGATGAGCTGCCCGAAGCCGGGGATCAGGGTCGCGACGCCCCATTCGATCGGCCGCACGTCGAGGATCTCCGCCACGAGCGAGTCGCCGGGCTCCGCACCCTTGACCGCGACGGGCCCGGTCGCACTGTTGATCCTCGACAGGTCGATCTCGGTCACGAGATCGTCCTCGCTTCGGATCTGGCCGGTGAAGCAGTCGTTCGTCTCGAAGGTGACGACGTCGCCGAGCTCGACCTCCAGCACGGGCTGGAGGTCGGGCCCGAACGACCAGATGACGTCGCTACGCGGGATTCGGTGCTGCGGCACCGGGCTCCGTTTCGTCCTCGACGTACACGCGCTGCATGTCCTCGATCTTGTCAGGCCGTGCCATGGCCAGGAAGATCGTGAGCAGGATCCCGAGCCCGACCCAGCCGATGTCCACCCAGTTGCCGTACTTCTCCGGGTAGACCGGCGGGTACTTCACGAACTGGTAGTAGAGCGGGAAGAAGAAGAGCACGATGCCGGCGATCGGCAGGATCGCGTGCAGGAACACGTTGAAGTTCTGTCGCATCGGCCCGAGGTAGTAGACCATCGAGCCCACCGAGACGAGCATGTAGACGAGGATCACGGGCGGCACCGCCATGGTGGCGATTGTGAAGAAGCCGTCCAGCGGTCCCCACTTCCAGCCGAACAAGAGGGCGAGAACCAGCGCGAAGACGCTCATGCCGATGATCGCGTTCGACGGCGTCCTGAACCTCGGATGGACGTGCCCGAGCGGGCGCGGCGCGAGCCGGTTCCTCGAGAGCGCGTAGAAGACACGCGTCGCAGCGTTCATCCCGGCATTCGAGTTCGCAGCGATCGAGTTGACGATCGCGAGGAACACGAGGACCCAGCCGCCGGCCCAGAACACCTTCCCGAGGCTGCGCCACGGGTCCGGGTTGGTGGTCGCCTGGTTGACGAAGTTGTCGAAGCCCGCCCCGAACACCCAGGCATACGAGCACAGCACGTAGAAGAGCCCGATCAGCACCGCCGATCCCACGACGGCGATCGGCACGGTCCTGCGCGGGTGCTTCGCCTCCTCGCCGAGCGGCGCGGCGGCCTCGAAGCCGATGAAGGCGAGGATCGCGAACACCATCCCCTTGAAGACGCCGCTCCACTCGTTGGCCGCGTGGTGCGGATTGAAGGGCTGGACGTTCAGCCGGCCCGTGTTCGAGAAGATCATCCAGAGCGCGAGGGCGCCGAAGATCGCGATCTCGAACGTGCCGAGGATGACGCCCGCGGTCGTCGAGAGGCGGATGTCCCGGTACGTCAGCAGGAATACGAACAGGGTCATCACGACGACCCAGATCCACCACTGGCCGGAGTAGTGCCAGCCGACCTCGTTCTGGAACACGTCGGTCATCGCCCAGCCGAACTCCAGGTAGAGGAACGGGGCGACGAGCGGCTCGAAGAGGATGAAGAGCCAGGCCACCAGAAAGCCGGCCCAGGGGCCGAGCGAGCGCGCGGCATACGTGTACATCCCGCCCGCGGACGGAAAGCGCTTGGCGAGCTGTCCGATCGCGGTGGCGGCGCAGATGCACGCGATCAGGGCGAGCCCGACCGACAGCGGCAGCGCCTGCTGCGAGTACGGCACCGAGATGAAGATCGAGTAGGCGACCGCAGCGGCGGGCGCCATGTGGGTGATCGACTGGAACAGGACCTGCGGCAGCCCGATCGAGTGCTCGCGCAGATGCTCGAATCGGCTACCGCTCGCGGGTGCAGCCTCCATCTATTCCTCCCCTGGGTTGTGACCCCGGTTCACGCGATCTTCTCCTACCGGGACCTGTCTGATCAATCCCAGGGCGGAGGGTGGTGCGTCCAGCGTCCGCCGAGCATCGTGGCGACGACCCGCACCTCGCGCAGCTCCTCCGGCTCGCAGGCGAACGGGTCGCGGTCGAGCACGACGAGGTCGGCGTAGCGGCCGGGAACGAGCGTTCCGCGGACGCGCTCGTCGCGCGACAGCCAGGCCGGTGCGACGCAGATCGCATGCAGAGCCTGCTCGAGCGTCAGCTTCTGGTCGTCGCGCCAGTGGTCGAGCACGGCGGCGACGACTCCGGCCCATGGCTCGAGCTCCTCCACCGGCGCGTCCGAGCCGTTTGCCAGGAGCGCGCCCGACTCGAGCAGCGAGCGGAACGAGTACGTGCCGTCGAGCCGGTCGGCCCAGAAGCGCTTCGCGAGCTGCTCGTCGGAAGGTGCGTGCGTGAACTGGGCAGAGACCGCGACCCCGAGCTCGCCGAAGCGCGGGACGTCCTCGGGCGCGAGGCACTGGGCGTGCTCGATCCGCTGGCGCAGGCCGAGCGGCTGCCACACGTCGCGTGAGCGCTCGAAGGCGTCGAGGGCGGCCCTGTTGGCGGCGTCGCCGATGGCGTGCACGCCGACCGGCCAGCCGGCGAGCGCCGCATCGCGGACGATCGCCTCGAGCTCATCGCCGCTCGTGATCGTGACGCCGCTGCCGTCCGTCATCCACGCGGTCTGCGAGCCGAGCGTCCCGTCCATGAACGTCTTCAGGTAGCCGAGTCGCAGGAGCGGCGAGCCGGCTCCGCTGCGCAGGCCGATCTCGCGCAACTCCGGCAGGCGCTCGGCCGGAGTCGACTGCCACACGCGAAGAGGGAGCGCGCCCTGCTGCTCGAGCCGCTGCCAGAGGCCGATCGCGCCGAGCCAGCCGTCCTTGTCGTGCAGAGCCGTGACGCCGCGCGCGGCTGCGACCCTGACGCCGCGGCGCATCGCCTCGACGTACTCCTCGTCGGGCACGCGGGCGAACCGTCCCTTGAACTGCCAGGCCGCCTCCTCGTAGAGGACGCCCGTCGGCTCGCCGGAGGCGTCCCGCACGACCACGCCGCCCTCGACCTCGAGGTCGCCGCCGGCGAGCGCGAGCGCCGCGGAGTTGAGCCAGAGCGCGTGGTAGTCCTTCGAGATCAGCATCGCCGGGCGCTCGGACTCCACCTCGTCGAGCGCCTGGCGGGTCGGCGGGCCGTCGGGCCAGTCGGCGTCCCGCCAGCCCTGGCCGCGCAGCCAGCTCCCTGCTCGCGGCGCGGCGCGCACCCGGTCGAGCGCCTCGGCCAGCGACGCGCAGCCGTGCAGCCGGACGTCGTCCTGCGAGAGCGCCCACGTCGGGAAGTGGACGTGCGAGTCGGTGAAGCCGGGCAGGACGCAGCGGCCGCCGAGGTCGACCGTCTCCGGGCTCGGCAGCGACGTCTCGTGCACGCCGACGCCGCCCGCGATCCGGTCCCCCGCGATCCAGAGGGAGGACACGGTCGGCAGCGACGGGTCGAGCGTGCGGATCGTCCCGTTGCGCAGGATCACGGGCGCGAGCGTATCGGCGCCGGGCACTACGATCGGCGCCATGAGCTACGCGAAGAAGAATCTCCGCGAGGTCGAGGACATGGCGGTGAGGTTCGGGCTCTCCGAGCACCAGGAAGCCCGCTTCCCGAGGCAGGACCTCGGGGCGGCGCAGACCGGCATGAACTACCTCACGATCAAGCCCGGCAAGCGCGAGGCGTTCGCGCACCGCCACCAGACGGCGGAGGAGATCTACGTCGTGCTCGCCGGCTCCGGCCACGTCAAGCTCGACGACGGGCTGGTCGAGCTTGCGCCGCTCGACGCAGTCCGCGTGGGCCCGGGTGTGGCCCGAGCGTTCGTCGCCGGGCCGGACGGCCTGGAGGTGCTCGTGTTCGGGCCGCACGTCGAGGACGACTCGGAGACGGTGGAGGACTTCTGGGAGGACTGACCGCGCGGGCCGTTCCCGTACGATCCTTGCCGCCATGTCCTGGGATGTCCTGAGCGACGAGCAGCGGGAGCTGCGTGACCTCGTCCGACAGCTCGCACGCGAGCGGATCGCGCCGCGCGCCGCCGAGATCGACGCGTCCCACGGGTTCCCGTGGGACATCGTGGAGCTGTTTCGCGAGAACGACATCTTCGGCCTCTTCTTCGCGGAGGAGCACGGCGGGCTCGGCACGGGCGCGCTGCTCTCGCTGATCGCGATCGAGGAGGTGGCGAAGGTCTGCGCGACCTCCGCGCTGATCCTCGCGGTGCAGGAGCTCGGCTCGCTGGGGCTGAAGCTCGCCGGCAGCGACGAGCAGAGGGAGCGGTACCTGCCGAGGTTCGCCTCCGGCGAGTGGCTGCCCGCGTACGCGCTGACCGAGTCCGGCTCCGGCTCCGACTCGGCCGCGATGCGGACGACGGCGCGCCGCGACGGCGACGAGTACGTCCTCGACGGCTCGAAGCGCTTCATCACGAACGCCGGCGTCGCCAACCTCTACACGGTCTTTGCCAAGACCGATCCGGACGCCGGCCACTCCGGCATCTCCGCCTTCGTCGTGGAGGCCGACACGCCCGGCTTCGCGGTCGCCCGGCTCGAGCCGAAGATGGGCATCTCCGGCTCCACGACCGGAGAGCTGACCTTCGACGGCTGCCGCGTCCCGGTCGCGAACCTGCTCGGCGAGGAGGGCGAGGGATTCCGGATCGCGATGCGCATCCTCGACCGCTCGCGGCCCGGCATCGCGGCGCAGGCGCTCGGCATCGCGCAGGGCGCGACCGACTACGCGCTCGAGTACGCGAAGACCCGCGAGACGATGGGCAAGCCGATCGGCCAGCACCAGCTGATCCAGGCGAAGCTCGCCGACATGGAGACGGAGTGCGAGGCGGCGCGCGGGCTCCTCTACCGCTACGGGCGCATGGCCGACGAAGGCGTCGAGGGGCCGGAGCTGACGAAGGCGTCGGCGATGGCCAAGCTCAAGTGCGGCGACGTCGCGATGGCCGTGACGACCGAGGCGGTGCAGATCCTCGGCGGCTACGGCTACATCCGCGAGTACCCGGTCGAGCGCTTCATGCGCGACGCGAAGATCACGCAGATCTACGAGGGGACGCAGGAGATCCAGCGGCTCGTGATCGCGCGCGAGATGCTGCGCGAGTCGCGGGCCTTCCTCCTCGCCGGCGTTGGCTGAGCTCTTCCGGCCGAGCGAGCACGAGCCGCTCGCGGCGGGGGAGTGGGACGAGGCTCGCGCCGAGGAGGCGATCGCCTCGATCGTCGCCGACGCGGAGGCCGCCTTCGACGGCGAGCGGTGGCCGTGGCATCCCGACGACGGCGTGGACGACGCCTGGAACAGCCTCTACATGGGCTCCGCAGGAGCGGCCTGGGCGCTGCACGAGGTCGGCTCGACCGGCTGGGAGGACGCTGCCGTCTCGTTCGTCGACCGCTTTCGCACCCAGCCCCTCCGCGAGGAGGACGCCGTCGAGACGAGCTACCACTTCGGGGAGCTCGGGATCGCCCTCGTCGCCTTCCGGCTCACCGGCGACGGCGGCCTGGCCGACCGCATCCACGAGCTCGTTCTAGCCGGCCTCGATCCCGAGGCGAACGAGGTGATGTACGGCACGCCGGGGTCGCTGCTCGCCGCCGAGGCGATGCTCGCGTGGACGGGCGACCAGCGGTGGGACGAGGCGTGGCGGGCGGCTGCGGCGCGGGTGGAGGCGATGCGCGATCCCGACGGCCTGTGGACGTCGCGCCTCGCCGGGCACGCCGCCCGCTACCTCGGCCCGGCGCACGGCTATGCCGGGAACATCCGGGCGCTCGCGAACCGCAGGCCGGTGCAGCTCGCCGACCTGTCGCCGTATCTCCTCCGCGAGGACGGCCTCGCGAACTGGCTCCCGGGCGACGGCTCGAGGCCCGACGAGATCCGCGTGCAGTGGTGCCACGGGGCGCCCGGGATGGTGACGACCCTAGGCGACCTGCTCGACCTCGAGCTCGCCGTCGCCGGGGGCGAGCTGACCTGGCGCGCGGGCCCGCTCGCGAAGGGGCCCGGCCTCTGCCACGGCACCGCCGGGAACGCGTACGCGTTTCTCGTCCTCCACCACCGGACCGGTGACGAGCTGTGGCGCGACCGGGCGCGCGCGTTCGCGATGCACGCGATCGGCCAGGTCGAGCGCGACCGCACCGCGGCCGGCCGCGGCCGCTACTCCCTCTTCACCGGGGACCTCGGCGTGGCCCTCTTCCTCCGGCACCTGCTGCACGGCGAGTACCGCTTCCCGACCATGGGCCCGTTCGGCGCGTTACCCGAGCCGTGACGAGAGGCGGGCAGAGGCGCAGTTAATGTCGAGGCGTGCGCGAGACGCGGTTCGAGCTCCGACACCATTTCGTCGTGGTTCCGGTGGAGCTGAACGGCGTCGAGCGACGGTTCATCTTCGACTCGGGAATCGGCCTGACGCTCGTGCGCCTCGGCATCGACGGCTGCGTGGCGATGGGTTCGACCTTTACGGGCAAGCGCATGTCGGGTCAAGAGGTCGCGGTCCCTCTGGCTACGGCCGCAAGCCTTGCCTTCGCCGGTGTGGAGGCGCGGGACGTCGAGCTCGGGCTCCTCGACATGACCGGCTTCCCTTCAGACCTCGCCGAGACGGACGGGTTTCTGTCGCTGGCGTTCTTCCGCCGGCAGCCGTTCACGGTCGACTACCAGCGGGGCACCATCGGTGACGGCAGGGACACGGGCAGGCGCGTACCGATCCGGGTCGAGATCGACGGACCGTCCCTGACAGCGTTCATGGCCCTGACGATCCCCGGTGGCCGCACAATCGACGTCGAGCTGGACATGGGCAGCGACACGCTGATCCTCGACGAGCGATTCGCGGCCGAGGCGGGGGTGCAACTGGACGCGGCAGACGTGCGCAAGGAAGAAGGCGTCGACGAAACGGGCCACCGCTACACCCGCGCCTTCGCCCGCCTCGAAGGATCCATCCATCCGGCCGACGCGCCCGACCTCGCTCAGCACGATCCGCCGGTGATGTTCCAGCGGATCATCCACGACGGTCTGCTCGGCCATGCCTATCTGAACAAGTTCATCGTGACCTGGGACGTCCCGAGCTCCGAGATCCGGCTCCAGCGGCCGTAGCCCGGGAAGATTCCCGCTCAGCGGGCGGGGTGGAGGCTGCGGGCGATTTGCAGGGGAGCACGCTCGCCCAGCGGCGTGGTGATCGTGATGTACAGACCCTGCTTCTTCAGGTAGCCGATCCAGGGCGTGGGGACGACCTGGCTGCCGACGGTCGTGTAGCCGCTCCGGACCTCGATCGAGTCGGCGGGCACGAACCTCCAGGGGGCGGTGTTGCCCTGTGGGACCTCGTAGACGATGGTCGAATGCGTCGCCGCGAGGGGATCCCTCGGCCGGCCGTAGACGTTGACCGGGGTCGGGAGCGTGGGCGGCGCGGGCCCGTGCGAGGCCGGCCCGTAGACGAGCGCGAGCCCGCGGATCGCCCTGGGCCTCGGCGCTCCGTAGTAGAACCGATGCTTGGTCTTGTGGATCGTGAACGGCCTCACGGCGCGGAGCTCGAGGCCGGCGACCGTCGTCCCCGCGGTCAGCCACGGGGCGGGGACGACGGTGCTGCGCGGGGCGGAGGGGCCGGTGGAGCCGAAGGCGTACCCCGGCGCCAGCTGTCCGGGGAAAGCCGGAACCTGTCTCGGCCCGTGGGCCCTGAAGTCGGCGGCGTGGTAGGCGATCGCCTGGGCCAGCAGGATGCGTGTGTAGACGTACCGCTTCCCGCTGGGGCCGCGAAGGAGGATCGGCTCGAAGGTCTGAGCGTCCACGCCGACCTCTCCCAGCTCGCGCAGCACGAACCAGCGCGTGTCTCGTGGCGGCACCACGCGGAGCCAGTCGACGCGATGCCCGTCGAAGGTGCCTCGACCGACCAGCTCGACACTCCCGTTCCCGAGCGCCGCCCGGAAGTCGGTGGTGAGCGCGGCGTAGAACCGGTCCACGGCCGCCGCCTCCGTGGCCGACCCGTAATGCGACCGCCACAGCTGATCGGCGACCCGCCGACTTCCTTGGGTGGAAACGATGTGGTGCCGGTTGGTCTGCCGGTCGACCCACATCTGCTCGCCGGTGGTCGCGTCGGTTCGGCGACCGGTCGTCAGGTCGAAGTAGACCGTGCTCGGAGGCCACTGCAGCACGACGTGGATGACCGGCCTGCCACCTGCGACCGCCGGGCCGGAGCCGGAGCCGGACGCCGAGCGGAGCTCGAGGGTGGCGGCCGCCGCCGCGGCGGCGACGACCAGAAGGAGAATCAGCCAGCGCCGCCGCCGCGCGCGCTGCTTGGCCTCTGCGATGAGCGGATCGAGCGAGAACGGCAGGCGCGGAACGTGCAGCGTCATAGCACCATTCTTACTAGCACCACCGGCACCCGTCAAGGGCGTCGGTGGGAGAGCCGCCGGCCGCTCAGTTCAGCCAGGGAGCGAGCTCCCGCTCGAGCTCGCGGCACCCGCGCGGGGCAATGATCCGCTTGCGGAGGCGCCGGTCTTCGACCACGCAGAGCGTGGGGACGGTCTGGACTCCGAACCGCTCCGCGAGATCGGGGCGTGTCTCGACCGGGACGCGGACGAGCTCGAAGGTCTCGTGGTTGTGCCGCCGCTGGAGCACCTGCGCGACGAACCCCTCCACCCGGCGGCAACGGCCGGACTGCGGCGAGTAGAAGAGCACGAGCTTCGGCCGACCCACTGCAGTGGATCCGGAGAGCCGGGGACTGCTGTCGGTGGCGCTCACGAGCGCCGGGGGTTGTCGGCGTCCACGACCGCGGCGGCCCGACCGACCTTCTCGACGACGAGGAAGCGGCCGTTACCGTCCACGACGCGTTCGATCCCTTCCAGCTGGTGGCCCGGGACAAGCAGGAAGCGCGTTCCGTTGCTGCGCACGGCCTCGTACTCCTCGGGCGTGATCTCCAGCGACTCGGCGCAGCTCGTGTCGCTGCATTCGCAGATGAACAGGCTGAACCCGGTGTCCGAGGCGAGGCTCGTGAGCTTCGCAATGTGCTCGTTCACCTCTCGGAACAGGGTCTGGCTGCGCGCCGCCTGATCGACGGTGCCAACTCCAATGGTCTCGATCGGCACAACAACCCCTTTCGCAGCGTGGTGGGAATACGCGCGACCGGGGCTATGGCCGTACTGGGCGGGCCGGGCGCGAGGGGTTATCGAAGCCGGACCTGGCGGAAGCTTACCCCCTCCCGGGTTTTCGTAACGGCGGCGCTCCGACCGGGCCTTGTGGGCGGAGCCGTGCGTTGAGGAGTCAGCGGCTGCGACCCCTCGCTCGTAGCCAAGGGCTGAGGCCACCCAGCCCGACCACGAGCGTCGGGCCGATACACGTCGGTTCCCCTCCGGAGCCGCGATAATCCGGACGAGGGCCAATGAGCAGTGAATCCCAAGTCGAAGGCCTGCGCGTTCTGATCGCCAACGAGAAGCAGGAGCGCCTCGGCATGATCACCGACATCCTCGCCGGTCTCGGCCACGTGGTCGTCGCCGCCGGGATCGAAGTCGACGAGATCGGCGCGGCCACCCGACAGGAACACCCCGACGTCGCGCTCGTCGCCCTCGGCGACAGCTCGGAGCACGCTCTCGAGATGGTCGACAAGATCGTCCACGAGGCCGCCTGCCCCGTCATCGCGCTGCTCCACGACGGCGACCCCGATTTCGTCAACGAAGCAGCCAAGCGCGGGATCTTCGCCCACGTCACCGACGACGACGCCGGCGAGCTCCAGGCGACGCTCGACATCGTGCTGCGCCGGTTCGCCGAATACCACAATCTCGAGGGCGCTTTCGCCCGCCGCGCCATGATCGAGCAGGCGAAGGGGATCCTCATGGCGACCCACGCGATCGACGAGCAGGAAGCCTTCGACCTGCTCCGCGCCCAGTCCCAGCAGACCGGCACCAGGCTGATCGACCTCGCCGAAGCCGTCGTCCACAGCCACCGCCTGCTCGCAACGCGCGGGCCTCTCGCGCGCAAGAAGCAGTAACCGAGCGCCGTCGTCTCGCCGCCGGCGCCTAGTAGCCTGTGCGGCGATGGAAGCCGACGGCCCCGTGGTCGTGAAGGTCGTGTCCGGAGAATCGGAGGCGCAGGTGGTGTGCGGCCTCCTCCGGTCGGCCGGCATCGAGTGCGGCTACCGCGACACCGAGGCGATCGACTCGCCGCTCGAGGACTTCATGGCCGCCGGATCCCGCGAGATCCTCGTCAACCAGGCCGACCTGGAGACCGCGAAGGAGCTGCTCGCGGAGGCGGACGGCTGATGCGGTTCGACGGCATCCACCACGTCACGTGCATCACGGCAGACGCGCCGGGGAACGTCGACTTCTACACGCGCGTGCTCGGCCTGCGGCTCGTGAAGAAGACCGTCAACCAGGACGACCCGACCGTCTACCACCTCTTCTACGCCGACGAGGACGGGCACGCCGGCTCCGACATCACCTTCTTCGAGTACCCGAAGGCGCGTCCGGGCCAGGCGGGGGACGGGATGGTCCACACGGTCGTCTGGCGGGTCGGGTCGCCGGACGCGCTGGACTTCTGGGCCGACCGGCTGAGCGCCGAGGGCAACGAGGTCGAGCCCAACGGCGAGACGCTCCGCTTCTCGAATCCCGAGGGGCTCGAGCACGAGTTCGTCGTCTCGCAGGTCGGGGACGAGCCGCTCGTGGCGCGCCATCCGGAGATCCCGCGCGACCTGGCGCTGCAGGGCTTCGAGGGAGTGCGCGCGTACGGCAGGACGAGCGACGAGTTCATGAAGAGACTCGGGTTCGAGCTCGAGGACGGTCGCTGGGACACGCGCGCCGAGACGCGCGGCGGCTGGATCGAGTGGGGCGCGGCGCCCGAGGCGCCCGGTGTCGGCGGCGCCGGCACGGTCCACCACGTCGCCTGGTCCTCGACGATGGAGGACCACCAGGCGTGGCACGACCTCGTCCAAGATGCAGGCGGTAACCCGACGCAGATCATCGACCGCTTCTGGTTCCGCTCGATCTATTTCCGCGAGCCGAGCGGCGTCCTGTTCGAGATCGCGACGCTCGGGCCAGGGTTCGCGGCGGACGAGGATCCGGACCACCTCGGCGAGAAGCTCATCCTGCCGCCGGCGTTCGAGCATCTGCGCGACCGCGTCGAGCCGGTGCTCACGCCGCTGCCGGATCCGCGGGCCGACTGGGCGACCCGCTAGGCGGGCCTTCGCGCTACTTCCCCGGCTCGGGGAGCGAGGAGGTGTCGACGACCTCGAAGTCGGCGCCGGTCAGGCGGCCGAGGGAGTGGAGCTGGTCGTTCGACCAGTGGCCGTTCGGCGCGCCGGAGACGTACCACGGCGAGCCGTTGTCGGCGAGGATCATTCCGTAACGCTGCAGCGCGCGCAGCACGACGCGGGCCTGTTTCGGGAACGACGCCACGTCCACGCTCGCCTTCAGGCGGACGCGCAACCCCATCGGAGGCAGCGACGGGTCGTCCGAGCTCGACGCGTAGTGTCGAGCCGGATAGACGTACGCGCGGCGCGTCCGCGGCGCGGTGAAGCGGAGCGCGTGGTCGATCACGCCGCGCGAGACCTCGTCCCAGCGGGCCAGTCCCGGGAAGATCGGCAGCCCGGCAGCGTCGGCCGACGTCCATCCGGCCGGCCGGAGCTGGTTCGAGCGGAGATTCCAGACGGCGCCCGAGCCTGCGGTCCAGCCGTGGCTCGTGCGGTGCACGTCGTAGAGCTCGTAGAGCCGGCAGGCGCTCCTGTCGACGAGGATCGCGTGGCGGTCGCCGGTCGCGTGCGCGCCTCCCTCGATGTGCACGTGGCGCGGGATCGGGTAGCGGACGCGGTCGGACTCGTCGGCGTACTCGAACGAGACGCGCGAGCGCGGCGTGCTCCGCGAGACGACGTCGAAGGGGATCCCGATCGGCCCTCCGTCCCACGTCCCGGAGCCGAAATCCGCATGCACGGGCGCGTCGAGCCCGATCGCACTGATCAGTTGGGCCGAATCGGCCGATACGGGAAGCTTGTCGACACGCTGGTTCCAGGGGCTCCCCGCCGGAAAGACGGGACAATGCCGCGCCGCAGGCAGCCGCAGCGCCCGGGCGGACGAACCGCCGAGCAGGGCTGCGACGAGGGCGGCGGTGAGCGCTGCAATCAAGGCGAGTCGCGTCATTGCCTACTCATCGGCCGGAGCCTTCCTCATACTGAGCGCGGTGGTCACGGCACCTCTGCGGCGGGTGCTGGTCGTCGACGACGACCACGACATCCGTCTCCTGCTGGAAGAGCTCCTGCGCGGCGCGGGCTACGGCGTCGACACGGCGAGCGACGGCCGTGCTGCGCTGCGCACGTTCCACGCGCATCCCACCGACCTCGTCGTCCTCGACCTCTCGATGCCGGAGCTCGACGGCTTCGAGACGCTCGAGCGGCTCCGCGACCTGAGCGACGTCCCCGTGATCCTGCTCACGGCGCGCAGCGGCGAGATCGACAAGGTGCGCGGCTTCCGCGCCGGCGCCGACGACTACGTCGTCAAGCCCTTCGGCCGCCAGGAGCTGCTCGCCCGGATCGAGGCGCTGCTCCGGCGCGCCCCGGAGCCGACGCACGTCGAGCACTACGACGACGGGGCGATCTCGATCGACCACGCACGGAGGCTCGTCATGTGCCGCGGCCTGCCCGTCAAGCTGACCCCGCTCGAGTTCCGGCTGCTCGACGCCTTCACCCGCCACCCGGGCCAGGTGCTCTCCACCGAGCAGCTGATCGAGCAGTGCTGGGGCCACGGCGCAGGCGTCTCCCCGGACCAGGTGAAGCTCTACGTCTCGTACCTGCGGAGGAAGCTCGGACAGGACGAGGGCTTCGAGCCGATCGAGACCATGCGCGGGTTCGGCTACAGGTACGTGCCGCCCGGCCGTTAGCGGGCGGGGAGCTTGACGGTCACGCGCGTTCCTTCGTCCTCGATGCTCACGAGGGTGATCGAGCCGCCGTGCGCCTCGACGATCGCGCGCGCGATGACGAGGCCGAGCCCGGTCCCGGGGATGGCGCGGCCGGTGGCCGTCGACGCGCGGTAGAAGCGCGAGAACAGTTGGCCGAGCTCCTCGTGTGGGATGCCGATGCCGGTATCCGCGACCTCGATGCGCACCCATCCCCCGTCGTCCGTCGCAGAGAGCAGCACGGAGCCGCCGCTCGGCGTGAACTTGATCGCGTTCGAGACGAGGTTGTCGAGCACCTGCCGCAGCCGGGCGGAGTCGGCCTCGAGGGGAAGGCTTCCCTCGACGTCGAGGCGAAGTTCGACTCCCTGCTCGGCCGCCGCGGGGCGGGCCGCCTCGACGGTCGCGGTCGCGAGCTCCGCGAGGTCCGTGGGGCCGGGCCGGAGCACGAGTCGGTCCGCCTCGATCTCGGCGACCAGCAGCAGGTCCTCGACGGCTCCACGGAGCCGGGAGTTGCTCCGGCGGATGACGTCGAGGTACCGGCGTCCGGCAGGTCCGAGCTCCGGTTCCTCGTCGCCGAGCATCTCGAGGAAGCCCGACATCGACGTGAGCGGCGTCCGCAGCTCGTGGGAGACCGCGGCGACGAACGCGTCGCGCAGGCGCTCGAGGCGCCGGTCCGCCGTGACCTCCCGGAGCGTCCAGATCCGGCCGACGACGGTGCCGTCGCGTCGTGTCACCGGCGCCGTGTAGCCGCGGAAGACCCGTCCGCTGCCGGCGAGCTCGAACTCGTCCTCGCTGGCGGTGAGATCGTGCGCCAGCTCGAGCATGCGCTCCCGGTAGCGCGCCGGCTCGGTCGTCCGGTCGGCGAGCGCGAGCAGCCGCTCGGCGACCCTGCCGTGCAGCGGGAGGCCCAGCTCGACGCTGTAGGCCTGCAGCGGCGCGTTCGCGAGCACGATGTTGCCGGCGGCGTCGGTGAGACAGATCCCGTCCACGGTCGAGTCGAGCAGCGTCCGCTGCAGCGCGTTCGTCGACTGCAGCTCCAGCGCGTCCGACGAGATGCGGCGGGAGGAGACTCCGGCAGCGACTCCGACGGCGACGAGCGGGGCGAGTCGAAGGGCCAGGGTCGCAGGGTCCTCGGGCAGGCCGACGGTCTCGGCGGCCGCGAAGTAGAGGCCGGTCGCGGCAACCCCGGCCAGGGCGCCGACGGCCGGGCCGAGCTGGGCCGCGATCAGCGCCACCCACGGCACGTACATGATCGTCCCGATCGGGCCGGAGCGGCCCGTCGCCAGCACTCCCGCGAACGTGCCGAGCAGTCCCGCGATCCCGAGCCCGATCACGAGCTCCGGCCTCCCGACCAGGTAGAGGGCGGCCGTCCGCAGCCGGTCGGCAAGGGCCCGGCGCTCGAGCAGACTGGCGTAATCGGCCGCGCTCATCTCACGCATCTCCTTCGTCACCGGTGTCACATTCCCCGCTGCCGCCGAAGCCGATCCAGAGGAACACCCCGAAGCCGGCGAACAGGGCCAGCAGGAGAGGCATGTGAAGGACGCGCAGGACGAGCCACGCGTCGGGGATACGCAGCAGCCTCGCGCCGAGGACGTCCCGATTCGTCGGATACCAGAGATCCGGCGCGGTGCGGTTGTCGCCCTTCATCTTCCAGCCCGTCCTGCCGTTGCCGCCGACGATGCGATGGATGACGACGTGCCCTGCGCCGATCTGTCCCTTCGGCACGCGGTAGGCGACGACCTCGCCGACGTGGTAGCTCGACTGGTGCTCGACCAGCACGAGGTCGCCCGTGTGGTAGCGCGGCAGCATGCTCGTGCCGCTCACGAGCACCCACTCGGCGCGGCCGCCGAGGTTCTGCGGCAGGCCGAACCAGAGCCCGGCCGCGGCAAGGCAGCCGAGGGCTGCGAGCTTCGTGAGCGCGAGGGGCAGGCGGAGCCGCTCGGGGACGGCCGGGTGCGGACGCCGGACGGCCGGCGGGACCGAGTGGGCGCTACTTCTCATAGTTGAGGGCGATCGACGGGAGCTGGGCCGACGCGTGGCCGGCGATCGTGGTCGTGGCGTTGTTGGTGCCCGTGGTGTCGACGAGCATCCAGCCGTTGAAGCCGTTCTTGATCCCGCCGTCGAGAGGGGCGGTCACCGTGAAGGTGCTCGTTCCGACACCTGCGAACGTGAAGTCGGGCGTCGCTCCGAAGGTCGGCATGGTGTTCCAGGTGACGGTCGACGCGTTCCAGGCGGAGGTGATCGGATAGGCCGAGACGGTGTCCGGTCCCCTGTTCGTGGCCGTGACCGTGACCGTCAGCACCGCCGAGTCGGCGCCCGCCGTCGTCGGGAGGGAGCAGGGCGCCGCCGCGGGGTTGAAGCCGATCAGCACGTACGAGTTGCCGTTGGGCTTGCTGAGGACCGTCTGTGCGGCGCGATTGCCGAAGTTCGTGGTCGGGCTGCTCTGGTCGATCTCCGCGTCGGACTCCGCCGGAGCGCACGACGACTTGGTGAGCGCCTGCTTCCAGACGTAGAGCTTCTGCGAGGACAGCCCGAGACTCGCCGCATAGGCGACGCCGGCGAAGCAGAGCGATCCGAGGAGGATCGCGGCGGCGAGGCGGAGCGGCGTGAGGCGAAGGCGGCGCATCGATCGTCTATCCGGTGAGCGAGAAGGCGAGTGCGACGACGTTCGCGGCGGAGATCGAGACGAAGCCGGTGACGCCGACGGTGCAGCCCCCGGTGCACGCGCCGATCGTGGTCGACGCGTTGCCGAGGCTCCCGTTCGAGCTGTTCTCGAGCGTCACGGCGAGGGTCTCGCCCGCGCAGGCCTGCGGGACGTTCAGGACGTTGACCTGGGTGACGTTGCCGTTGTTGTTCACGTTGCGGGTCGCGGTGAGGGCGGACGCGGTGCAGCCCGAGACCGTGGCGCTGCCGGCGGCGAGCTTCCCGCTGCCGAGGCCGAGGCTCGCCGCAGCGGCGACGCCGGCCGACAGCAACGTCGCCGTCAGGACTGCGCCGAACACGTTGATCAGCCGCTTCATCCGCTCATCTCCTCCGGGCCGGAGCGCCGAGCGGGGCACGTCGTCGCGCCCCGCTCCTTGCTCGCCGGTACGAGGACCTGTCCTACGAGACGACGACCGAGATGCCGGTGACGAGGCTGGCGTCGGGCGTGCCCGCCGTGGCGACCGTGGCGGTCGTGCCCGCGGCGGGAAGGTTGCCGCTCATCTCCGAGCCGACCGCCGCGCCGCCCGCGCCGGTCAGCTGGATCTTGTACGCCTTGTTCAGGCAGCCGGCGGGGATGCTGGAGAGGTTCACCTGGCTGACCGAGTAGCCGGAGATCGAGGACGCGTACGCCGTCGTGTACGCAGCCTGGATGCCCGAGCCGCAGGCAGAGACGACGCTGCTGCCGGCGCCGAGCCCGGACGAGCTCAGGCCGAGCGAGGCGGCGAAGCCGTAGACGCTGGCGAAGACGATGAAGGCCGCCACCCCGGCGACGATCATCTTGGTCGTCCGTGTCGCGTTGCGAATGCTGTGCATGGAAGAACTCCTCTGGTCGTTTTCGTACCGGCCGGGCTGTTTGCCCGCTGACCAGAAGATCGTTCGGCGCCTTATGAAATGGAGGGTTGGCCCCGTATGAGTCCGGTATGACCGGAACATCCCCCGAAACGGGGAGGGGAGAAGCTCGGGCGCCGCAGCCATGCGGAATTGTCTCGGCCGAAGCATCGTGGGCCGATAGGGGAATCCCCCTAAAGGGAAACCGGCGGATAGCGGTGCCGGATCTCGTCGACAAACGTGGCGAGCCGGTCGGCCAGCTGCGCGTCGTCGAGCTCGAGCACGTTCTCGGCGTTCATCTCGCCGGAGTGCGAGAGGTTGAAGCTGCCGACGAAGACGCGGTCGTCGGCGACGGTCACCTTCGCGTGCATGTAGTCGTGCACCGAGCCGGGCGCGTAGGGAGTCGACCGCTTGCCGGAGAACGGGGCGCGCGTGAGCGCCGTCCGGAGCAGCGGCCCTTTCCAGTCGGCGTTCCCGTTCTCGTGCCACTGCGCAAGCACCTCGGCGATCTGGGTCGCGTCGACCACGCCGGCCACGTCGACCTTTCCGTCGGAGGCGACCTCCGCGAGCGTCCCGAGGACCGGGGCCGAGCTGATGACGGGCGAGGCGACCCGGACGCGTCGCCGCGCCGAGCCGATCGCCTTGGCGATGCGGTGCGCGAGCTTCTCGCCGCGGCCGGGACAGAACCAGGCGCGGATCCCGTCCACGGGCGCCGTGTCGACCTTGCCGCTGCGCGCCACCTCGCGCGTCGTCCAGAGCTGCTCGAAGTCCTCGCGGAAGCGGCCCGCGATCGCCGGCGAGTCGACCGTCACGACGACGTTCTCCTCCCGCGTCCACGAGTCGCCCGTCCAGTTCGTCGACCCCGTCCAGACGGAGGCGGCGTCGCGGACGACGTACTTGTGGTGCATGAGGTCGGGGACGCCGGGGATCGCGGCGGTCGGGAACGGCTGCGTCTCGAGCGCGTCGGGATCGGTGCGCGGCGGCGGCGGCACCGGCGCCTGCTTCGCGTGGTCGAGGTTGTAGGCGAGGCGGACGGCGACACCGCGCTTCTGCGCCGCGTCGAGCCCGCCGAGGACGACCGCGTCGAGCTCCGTCGGCAGCTGCAGGTCGTAGACCGCGATCTCGAGGGTCTGCGTCGCCCGCGCGAAGAACTCGGCGAGAGCGTTGGCTGTCGACTCGGCCGGCTGACCGCCGTCCGTCAGCGTGTGGACTTCGACGCCAGCCACTCGGCCTTGTGGGCTTTCTTCGCGGCCTGGTAGTCGGCGAGCGCCTGCGGCGAGTCGACATCTCCCAGCGTGGGATGTCCCGGCACGAGGTCCTGCGCGACCGCGACGTCGAAGCGCTTCGCGAGCACCGAGCCGAGCGACTTGATCTTCATTTCGCCGAAGCCCGGCAGCGCGGCGATGCGGCGGCGGAGGTCGGCGCCGTCCGCAGCCTCTGTCCAGAGGCGAGACGCGTCGCCGCCGTACTCGTCCGATACGGTCGCCGCGAGCTCGCGCACCCGCTCGGCCATCGAGCCGGGGAAGCGATGGATCGCCGGCTTCTGGCGGAAGAGCGGCTCGAGCTCGGCGACGGCGACGACGCCCGGCCTGAGCGTCCCGAGCCGTTCCTTCAGCCTGAGCGGGCCGAGGAACGCCTGCTGCACGGTGACCTGCTGGTCGAGCGCGAAGCCGACGAGCAGCGCGAACGGATCGTCCGCGAGCAGCCGGCAGGCGGCGTCGTCGTCGGTGAACCAGAGCGCCTCGGGCACAGACTCGATCCTACGCGGAGGCCTGCATCCGAGCGTGGCAGCGCTCGACGTACGGGGTCGCCCGCTGCTCCTCGAAGTAGGCGAGCGCCGGCTGGAGGCGCGAGGTGTCGCCGTCCTCCGCCGCCAGGAGGCCGGCCCACGCCTCGACGAAGCGGGCGCCGATCCGGCCGTAGAGCTCGGCGGCAGCAGCCAGATCACCCGTCACCGCCGCTCTCCCCGCGCGCTGCCAGAGGTAGCCGGGAACGCCGTCCGTCAGAACTAGGTACTCCTCGCCACGCCCGAGCTCGACGAGGTGGAGCGGGAGGTCGTAGATCGCGTCCTCGGTGGACGGCCGCGCCCACTCGAGCGCCTCCGCCAGCAGCGCATCCGCCTTCTGGCCATGCCCGGCCGCACGCGCGCAACGCGCCGCCGCGACCAGGAATCCTCCCGACATCTGCGCGTCGTGACCCCTCGCGCGCAGCAGCGCCAACCCGCGCTCGGCGTCGGCGAGCGCCGCGCTCACCTGCCCGCGTGCGAGCTGCGCCCGGGCCCGCGCGGCGAGGATGGACGGTGTCGTGTACCGGTCGTCCGCGCCCGGCTGGGACAGGAAGTCGCCCGCACTCGCGATCACGCCGCCGAGGTCGCCCAGGGCGTCCAGATACTCGATCTGCGACGCGTCGTTCCAGAGCAGCGATGCGGAGCTGCCGTGCCG
>DASTZY010000091.1:0-2485 GCA_035764085.1 Gaiellaceae bacterium | reverse complement strand
CTCTTCATGGTGGAGGCGATCAACGACGGCTTCCACGTCGAGCTCGCGCGCGACGAGAGGGTGATGGTGCTGGGCGAGGACGTCGGCCGCGCCGGCGGCGTCTTCCGCGCGACCGCCGGGCTGCGCGAGCGCTTCGGCGAGAACCGGTGCATCGACACGCCGCTCGCCGAAGCGGGGATCCTCGGCAGCGCGGTCGGGCTCTGCATGGCCGGCTGGCGCCCGGTCTGCGAGATGCAGTACGACGCCTTCTCGTATCCCTGTCTCGACCAGCTGATCACCCACGTCGGGCGCTACCGCTGGCGCACCGGCGGGCAGATGGAGTTCCCGCTCGTCGTGCGGATGCCGTACGGCGGCGGCGTGCGCGCACCCGAGCTGCACGACGACTCGCCCGAGGCCTACTACGTCCACACGCCCGGCGTGAAGGTCGCGATCCCGTCGACGCCGGCCGACGCGAAGGGGCTCCTCGCCGCGGCGATCCGCGACCCGGATCCCGTGGTCGTGCTCGAGCCCAAGCTGATCTACCGCGGCGAGAAGCAGGAGGTGCCCGAGGGCGAGCACGTCGTCCCCCTGGGACAGGCACGGCTGGCGCGGGAAGGGACGGACGTGACGCTCGTGGCCTACGGCGCGATGGTTCCCGTCTGCGAGCGGGCCGCGGATGCGCTCGACGGCGAGGCCTCGGTCGAGGTGCTCGACCTGCGCTCGCTCCGGCCGCTCGACGAGGACGCGCTGCTCGCGTCGGCGGGGAAGACCGGCCGCGTCGTCGTCGTGCAGGAGGCGCCGCGCACGGCCGGTTTCGGGGCCGAGATCGCGGCGGTCCTCGCCGAGAAGGCGATCCTCGACCTGCGTGGCCCCGTCCTGCGCGTGACCGGCTTCGACGTGCCGTATCCGTACTGGAAGATCGAGGATCGCTACATGCCGTCGGTCGAGCGGGTGGTCGATGCCGCCCGGAAGCTCCTCGAGTTCTGATGGGTGCGGATGCGCTGCAGCTCGCCTTCGCGGCGGACTCGGCGGGCCGGGAGGAGGAGGCCCTCACGCACTACCGGCACGCGTTCGAGCTCGGTGTCCCTGACGAGCAGCTCGCCGGGGCACTGCTGGGTTTCGGCAGCACGCTGCGGAACGTCGGCAACCTCGACGAGTCGGTCCGAGTGCTGTCGGACGCCGTCGAGCGCTTCCCCGAGCATCGCGCGCTGCGCGTCTTCCTCGGCTATGCCCTGTGGAGCGCCGGCAGGCAGGCCGCTGCGATGCGGTCCCTGGTGGAGGCGCTCTACGTCGGCGAGCCGGCGCCCGAGCTCGAGCGGTACCGCAGGTCGATCACGGGGTACGCGAACGACCTCTGAGCGGCTCCGGATCTGGCTGGAGCGCGGGGAATCGGGCTTCTGGCTGCGCGACGCAGCGACCGGGGAGGCGATGCAGTGGGACGATCCGCGCGTGCGGGTCGTCAAGCTCGCCGGAGCCTCGTACCGCGCCGAGGCGCTGCAGGACGAGGCGTTCGCCCCGGGCCGGCGCCTGGCTCTCGTGCCCGAGCCCGAGAACGAGCACGACCCGAACGCGGTCGCCGTCTACGACGCGGAGCGGCGCCTGCAGGCCGGCTACGTGCCGGCCGAGGTCGCCCCGGAGCTTGGCGGCGACGAGCAGGCCGTCTCGCTCTGGGAGTTCCGCGGGGACGACGGCGCGCGGATCGGGCTGCGCGTGCTCGTCACGCCCGCGGATGCGTGGATCCAGGAGCCGCGCACGTGAAAGGGTTCTTCTCGCGGGACTACGAGCCCGTCGTCTCCGTGGATCCGGGCGAGCCGGTCGCCTTCTCCTCCCTCGCCGCCTTCTGGCACTGGGACCCGGAGACTCCAGTGCCGAAGCCGGAGGGCGCGGGGCACCCGCTCTACGGGCCGATCGAGATTCGGGGCGCGAGCGCCGGCGGCACGCTTCTCGTGCACATCGACGAGGTCACGCCACGCCCGTGGGGCGTGACCTTCGCGCCGGAACTGAAGCTCATGTGGTCGCTCGAGGGCGACACGTGGGTGAGCGAGCGGGGTGCGCGGGTCGCGGCGGCGCCGTTCCTGGGCGTGATCGGCATGCCGCCCCCGGAGCCGGGCGAGCACCCGACCGGGCCGCCGCGCAGGTGGGGCGGCAACATCGATTGCAAGCTGCTCGTCGCCGGGACGACGCTGTATCTGCCCATCCCGGTCGACGGCGGGCTCGTCCTGGCGGGCGACGGGCACGGGGCGCAGGGCGACGGGGAGGTCTCCGGCACGGCGATCGAGTGCCCGGTCGAGCGCGCGCAGCTGACGTTCGAGCTGAGCGGGCTCGAGCTGCGCTCGCCGATCGCCCGTGTCGACGGAGCGTGGGTGTCCCTCGGGTTCGACGAGGATCTCGACCGGGCCGCCGACCAGGCGCTCCAGACGATGCTCGACCTGATGGAGCGCGAGCTGGGAGTGGACCGGAACCACGCAGTCGCGCTGGCCAGCGTCGCCGTCGACCTCGCCGTGAC
>DASTZY010000090.1:0-34138 GCA_035764085.1 Gaiellaceae bacterium | reverse complement strand
CGCGTCGTCTCGCTCCACTCGCTGCTCGACGCCGACTTCTACCGCGAGGGCGCCCGCGTCACCCCCGCGCCGCGCCGCCGCTCGCAACGCCGCGCCCGCCGCCGCCTCACGCCGGCGCCGTGGCTCGTCCCGGTCACGCCGGACGTCCGCCGCCGCATCGGCGTCATCCAGCGGGAGTGGCAGCGCATCGATCCCAAATACCTCGACGAGGAGGAGCAGCGCTACTGGGCGACGATCGCCGGGCGCCAGATCCGCTTCGACGAGCGCGCCTCGTTCGTCCAGAAGCTGACCGACCGGAGCGCGAGCAAGGCGGCGCTCGAGCAGTTCCTGACCACCGCTGCGGCCGAGAACCCGAACCGGCGGCTCCGCATGATGGCGCTGCAGGACCGCGTCTCGATGCGCGTCGAGCGCGCCGACTTCGACGACCTCGTCACGCTCGTGACCCAGGCGCCGACCTGGGAGAAGGAGCGGCTGCCCGGGATCCGCACGCTCCTGCGCGCGATCGGCGAGGAGAAGCCGGACGCACCGGAGCAGATCCTCGCGCGCTGGACGTGGCGGCTGGCCCGGGCGACGCGCAAGGTGCAGGACCGCCGCGCCTCGGCGGAGTATCCGGAGGCGAAGCGTTTGCTCGGTGCGCTGGCGAACTCGCGCGGCCACCGGCACGAGGAGAACGCGGCGAAGCTCGTCAAGGCGGCACTGGAGCTCCCACTGCCGGTCGGCGCCGCGCTGCTCGCGTCGGCCGAGGGCTACACCCCGCGCGCCACGAAGCTGATCGACGAGGCGCGCGAGCGGCTCGGCACGATCCAGGAGGTCGCGCTCGCGCTCGCAGAGAACCTCCCCGCGCCGAAGCAGGGCGGCGGCCGGAGCAGGAGGCGCCGACGGCGGAGGCGCAAGGGCGGCGGTGCGAAGCCCGAAGCGTCGGCGGCGAAGACCGAGCAGAAGCAGAAGGCCGAGAAGCCCAAGCCCGCCGAGAAGACGGAGTCATCGAGCTAGACCACGTGCAGCTCGCGGCGCCGCCGGGCTGCGAGGACGAGGCTCGCCGCTTCTTCGGCGAGCTGCTCGGCCTGGAGGAGCTGGAGAAGCCCGAGCCGCTCCGTTCGCGCGGCGGTGTCTGGTTCGCGCTCGGCGGCGGCGGCCAGCTCCACATCGGCGTCGAGGACCCATTCGCGCCGGCGCGCAAGGCGCACCCGGCGTTCCGTCTGCTCACCGAAGAGCTCGACGAGCTCGCGAGCCGCCTCGAATCCGCGGGCGGGCAAGTCGAGTGGGACGGCGCGCTGCCGGGCGTCCGCCGCTTCTACACGGCGGACCCGTGGGGAAACCGGCTCGAGCTGCTCGCCGCTCGCTGAGCTAGCCTGCGGGCCCGCCGGCGCTCTCGCCGGCGTCGTCGCCGTCCTGCTCCCGTTCGCGCAGGAAGCGCGTGAGCTCCGCGGCGAGGCTCTCGCCCGACGGCAGCTCCTCTGCCGCCTCCATCAGGTCGACGCGCCGCTCGAGCTCCTCGACGTAGGCGGCCGTCTCGGCGTCGGACGCGACCGCCTCGGTCACCTGCTCGGTGTACTCCTCCGCCGCCTGCTCCAGCTCGGCGACGTCGATCTCGGTGCCCACGAGCTCGCCTAGGCGGCGGCAGAGCGCGAGCGCCGCGCGCGGGCTCGGTGCGAGCGAGACGTAGTGCGGCACCGCCGCCCAGAGGCTCACCGACGGAAGTCCCTCCTGCCGGCAGGCGTCGAGCAGGATGCCGACGATGCCGGTCGGCCCCTCGTAGCGCGAAGGCTCGACCCCGAGCTCCTCGACGAGCGCGGGATCGCTCGCCGCGGCGCTCACCGGCGCGGGCCGCGTGTGGGGCACGTCGGCCAGGAGCGAGCCGAGCGTGACGACGAGCTCGACCCCCAGCTCCTGTGTCAGCTCGAGGACCAGCCCCGAGTACGTTTTCCAGCGCAGGTTCGGCTCGACGCCGAGCAGGATCACGCCGTCCCGGTCGAGGCCCGGGATCGGTGCGTGGAGGAACGTGTTCGCCGGCCATTCGAGCTTCCGTGTCAGCCCGTCCTCGAGCGAGACCTGCGGCCGCACCGCCTGGAAGTCGTAGAAGTTCTCCGACTCGATCTCCGCGAACGACTCGGCACCCCACTGCTTCGCGAGGTAGCCGCCGGCCAGCGACGCCCCCTGACCGCCGTCGTTCCAGCCGCGGAAGGCGGCGACGAGCACCGGGCTGCGGAGCTCGGGCCGCGAGGAGACGATCAGCTCCGACATTTGCTCAGTCTAGACGCGGCCGGACCGGGCGCCAGAGGCGCGCCGCGACTCCGACCGTCCAACCCACGAGGGTCGCGGCCGTGGCGACGTGGAGGAGGACGAGCCACCACGGCACGTCGCCGTAGGTCCGGTACTGGATCTCGCCGATCGCCATCTGCGCGGCGAGGATCCCGAGCAGGCCGGCGCAGCCGCGCAGCAGCCACGGGTACGAGGTGCGCTTCGTCCACCCCCAGGCGGCCAGCACGAGGAACACGACCCCGAACACGGCGACCGCGCGCACGTGCCAGTACACGGCGGGATAGAAGTGGCCGAGCCGCGGCACCACCTTCGCCCCGGAGCTCCCCGGGAAGCGGCCCGCCGCAGTCGCCACCGTCCCGCTCACCGCGAGCACGACGGCGGCGGTCACGAGCGTGAGCCCGCCGAGCCGGGCGATCGCCGGCAACGGGCTCCCGCCGCCGCGAACCAGGCGCGACGCCTCGAGCAACGTCAGCACCGCGAGCGAGACGAGCGTGAACGAGAGCAGGAGGTGCGTGATCACGAGGTACGGGTTCAGGTCGTAGTAGACGGTGATCGCGCCGAGCGGTGCCTGGGCGAGCGTCCCGACGAAGACCGCGGTTGCGAGCCAGCGGCCGCGGCGGCCGAGGCCGCGCGTGCGCCACGCGGCGACGGCCAGTGCGAGCGTCGTGAAGACGGTGACCGCCGAGACGACCCGATTGCCGAACTCGATGTACGAGTGATAGCTCTGCGGCAGCGCGTGCTGGGTCGTGCAGGTGGGCCATTCGGGACAGCCGAGTCCCGAGCCGGTCAGCCGGACGGTCGCGCCGGAGGCGACGATCAGGACGAGCATGCCGACGGCGGCGAGCGCAATGCGCCGGAAGACGACCGGCGAGATGGTCGTCGCAAGCCGACGCGGCAGTGCAGCCGATGCCGACCCCGCATCCACAAGCGGAGTGTAGAGCGCTTCCGGTCCGCCTACGGCTCGAGCACGACGCCGGCGCCCTCCTCCACCGCGCCGACCCGCGCGAGGAAGAGGCCGGCGCGGGCGAACTCCGCCTCGAGCGAGAGCGCCTTGTCCGCCGGCAGCGTGACGAGCAGCCCGCCTGCCGTCTGCGCGTCGTAGGCCAGCGCGAGCAGCTCGTCGGGCACCCCGTCGCTCTCGACGTGGGGCCCCGCGAAGTCGCGGTTGCGCGGGTCGCCCCCGGTGCGGACGCCGTCGCGTGCCGCATCGACGGCTCCGTCCAGCGCCGGGAGCGCGGAGGCTCGCAGCCGGATGCGCACGCCGCTCCGCTCCGCCGTCTCATGCGCGTGGCCGAGCAGCCCGAAGCCGGTGACGTCGGTCACCGCGTGAGGCGTGAACGGCCGCAGCGCCTGGGCGGCGCGGGCGTTGAGCGTGGTCATCCAGCGCGCCGCCTCGTCGAGATCGCCCTTCCGCGCCAGGACGAGCCCGGTGCCGAGCGGCTTGGTCAGGAACACGGCGTCTCCGGGGCGGGCGCCGCTCTTGACCCAGACGCCGTCGGGGTGGACGGTGCCCACGACGGCGAGGCCGTACTTCGGCTCGGTGTCGCGGATCGTGTGGCCGCCGGCGAGGATCGCGCCCGCCGCGCGCACCTGCTCGTCGGCGCCGGAGAAGACCGCCGCGACGAGGTCGGTGGGCAGCTCCTCGGGGAAGGCGGCGATCGAGAGCGCAAGCAACGGCGTGCCGCCCATCGCGAAGACGTCGTTGAGCGCGTTGGTCGCGGCGATGCGGCCGAAGAGCGCCGGGTCGTCGACGAGCGGCGGGAAGAAGTCGACGGTGAAGACGAGCGCCCGATCGTCGTCGAGCCGGTAGACGGCGGCGTCGTCCGCCGGATCGAGCCCGACGAGAAGATCCTCCGCCTCGGCCGGGACGAAGCCCTTCAGCAGCTCCTCGAGCCGCGCCGCCGAGTACTTCGCCGCGCAACCGCCGCCGACGGTCAGGCTCGTCAGGCTCGCGGCTTCCACGCCGTTTACTGTAGGCGCAATGGCGCGGTCTGCACTCGTCACCGGCGGCTCCTCGGGCATCGGGCTCGCGATCGCGCGGATGCTGCGGGAGGAGGGCTTCGACCTGACGCTCGTCTCGCGCCGTCCCGAGCGGGTCGAGGCCGCGGCGGCCGAGCTCGGCGCCGCCGCGGTCGCGGCGAACGTCGCCGAGGAGGAGGACTGCGCGCGGCTGGTCGCCGAGCACCGCGAACGCTGCGGCGGCCTCGACGTGCTCGTGAACTCCGCCGGAGTCGGCATCGGCGGCCGCGTCGAGGAGCTGCCCGCAAAGCACCTCGATCTCCAGCTCGACGTCAACCTGCGCGGGCTCTTCCTCGTCACGCAGGCGGCGATCCCGCTCCTGCGCGAGTCGCGCGGCTGGATCGTCAACCTGTCCTCGATCTCGGCGACGCTCCCCACCCCGTGGCTCGCGACGTACGGCGCGACGAAGGCCGCGGTGGTCGCACTCACCCGCTCGCTCAACGAGGAGCTGGACGGCGACGGCGTGCGAGCGATCGCGCTCTGTCCCGGCTTCGTCGACACGCCGATGGCCCAGTGGTCGGGCCTCGAGCCGGGCGAGATGATCCGGCCCGAGGACTGCGCCGAGGTGGTCCGCATGTGCCTCCGGCTCAGCCCGAACGTGCGTATCCCGCAAGTGATCCTCGAGCGAATGGGCTCGAGGAATGGCGACGTGAGCTAGTGGCTTCGAACCTTCCCTAGAGCTCGCCGGGCGTGCGGATGATCTTCCAGATCATGTAGAGCCCGAGGAGGCCTGCGAGGCAGAAACCGGCGACGCCGAGCCATTCGACGCGGTGCGCGTTCACCAGCAGGGAGGAGGAGAGCAGCAGCGCGCCGACGATCATCGCCGCGCCGATCCGGTTCGCGATCGAGCGGAGGTTGTGCTCGAGCTCGTCCAGCCCGGTCGGGACGACGCCGACGGTCAGCGTGCCGCGCTCGAGCTCCGAGGCTATGTGGCCGACGCGGCCCGGCAGGCTGAGCAGCGGCGCCAGCTGCGTGAACACGTTGGCCGCGAGCCGGTTCGGCTCCAGCCTGCGCTCGACCTCGCGGGTCATCACCTCCAGCGACTCCTGCTCGATCAACGCGATCGGATCGAGCTCCGGGTCGAGCACCCGCGCGATCGAGTCGGCCTGGGCGAGCGTCTTGCCGACGAGCGCGAAGGACGTGGGCAGCCTGATGTCCCGCCGGATCGCGGCCCGCTGCAGGTCGGCGAGGGCCTGGCCCGCCGCAATGGACGCGAGCGGACGGTGATGGAAGCGCGGCAGCTTGCGGCGGACGTCCTGCACGAAGCCCGCCTGGTCGGAGCGGGTCGAGGTGAGCGAGAGCGAGACGATCAGATCCGCGACGTCGTCGGCCCGGTTCTGGGCCAGCGCCAGCAGCAGCAGCGAGAGGCCGGTGCGCGTGTCCTCGTCGAGCCGGCCGAGCAGGCCGAAGTCCAGCAGGGCGAGACGTCCGTCCTCGGTCAGGAGCACATTGCCCTGGTGCGGGTCGGCGTGGTAGACGCCCTCGACCACGACCTGGAACACGTAGGCGCGAAAGAACTCGCGCGCGAGGCCGGCGGCTCGCTCGGGCGCGAGCCCGTGCCCGGCCTCCACCTTGGCGCCCGCGATCCTCTCCAGGACGAGCGCACGCTCGGTCACGTACGGCTGGATCACGCGCGGCACCACGAGCCCTTCGAACTGCTCCACGATCCGCCGCACGACCTCCGTGTTGTGCGCCTCCTCGACGAAGTCGAGCTCGGCGCGGAGATGCACCTCGAGCTCGTCGGCGAGCTCCTCGAGCTGGATCCTCTGCGCCGACTCGGAACGCTGGACGGCGAGGCGGACGGTCGAGCGCAGGACCGCGAGGTCGAGGTCGACCTGCTCCACGACGCCGGGACGCCGGACCTTGACGACGACGTCGTGCCCGGTTGCGAGCAGGCCGCGGTGCGTCTGCGCGATCGAGGCCGTCGCGAGCGGCTCCGGGTCCAGGCTGACGAAGGCGTCCTCGCCGAAGTCGGCGTGCACCACGGCCTCTATCTCCGCGAAGGGGACGCGGGGCACCTCGTCCACGAGGCCACCGAGCTCGTCGATGTAGACGTCCGGCAGCAGGTCCGGGCGCGAGGAGAGGAGCTGGCCAAGCTTGATGAAGGTCGTGCCGAGCTCCTCGAGGCCGCGCCGGAACGCCTGCGCCCCCTCGCGCGTCGCTTCTCGGCTTCCGGCCACGCCGACTTCGCCGAGGATTCGCCGCAGCCCACTCTGGTGTGCGACCCGCCCGACGGTCAGCGCGCGCCGAGCGCGCTGGAGTCGTGCGCCCACGAGGACCTCTTCCCACCGTTGACGATGTGGGAAACGCCGGGGGGCCGCGCCGCCGTGCGGCGGTAGGGCCTAGAAGCCGCCGCCGCTGCTCATCCCGGTGCCCCAGCTGCAGCCCAGATGAGCGAGGACAAACGCGAGGAGCGATGCGATGAGCAAGAGAGAGATCAACCGCGTCTTGTTCAAGGTCGTCACCTCCTTCCGTTTCCTAGAAGCGGACGTCCTGCAGAGCTTCCGCGGCGGTGCGATAGAGCTCCGCCGCCCGTTCGTGATCCCCCTGACGAGCAGCAAGGTCGCCCCGCGCCATCCAGGCCGCGGCGCGGTGGCTGGCCGAGCCGAGCTCACCGAAGCAGGTTTCCGCGGCGGCGAACGCCGCCTCTGCGTCGTCGAGCCGGCCCTGCTCGAGCAAGGCCCGGCCGAGCACGAGTTGCGCGCTGCCGGTCTCGTCGACGTAGTCCACGCGACCGTCGAGGAGCTCGAGCGCATGGCGCGCCTGCTCCTCGGCCTGCTCGTTGTTGCCGATCCGGAGATGCACCTGCGCGAGCGAGGACACGGCGCGGCCGGCGTCGGCGTCCTGGCCCGCGTCGAGCGCGATCGAGAACGCCTCCTTGAGCAGGTCGATCGCGTCGTCGGTGTTCCCGAGGAGGAAGTTCAGCCCGCCGAGGTTGTTCGTCAGCTGCCCGACGTGCACCCTGTCGGCGAGCTGCGCGTAGGCCTCGCGGGCGCGCTCGGCGTAGTTGCGGGCGAGCACCCAGCGGCCCTCGCGGTCGGCGACGAGCGAGGCCTGGAAGTACGCGGCGCCGACCGTGCGCAGGTCGTCGACGGCGTGAGCGAGCTCGAGCGCGCGCTCCACGTCCTCCTTGGCGGCCTCGTAGTCGCGCTGGATCAGCCAGCAGCGGGCGCGCCAGGAGAGGATGTTCGCCTTGAGCGCGTCGCACGGCAGGCCGGAGCGCTCGGCGAGCGTGAAGGCCTCGTTGAGGAGCCCGAGCGCGGTCTGGATGCTGTTGAGCTGAACGCGGCAGCCGCCGAGCCGGAGCAGTACGTCTGCCCGCTCGACGTCGGAGAAGGCCTCGGTCTCCGAGATCGCCCGCGCCTCGTTGAGGAGGACGAGCGCTCCGCGGTGGTCGCCGACGCGCATCTTCGCGAGCCCGCTACCGACGAGCGCCCGCACCTGCAGCTCGGGCACCCCCGTGGCGCGGGCCGCGGCGGGCAGCGGCTCGAAGGCCTCGACAGCCTCCTCGTCGTCCTGCGCCTCATACAGCGCCTCCGCCCGGGAGAGGGCTCCCTCGAGCTGGGTGCGCTCGTCGGTGGCGACGCCGCTCGCGAGGAAGCCGGCGTCGACTCCGAGGCGGTCGGCGAGCCATTCGATCGTCCCCGCGGTCGGGCGCGTCTTGCCGCGCTCGATCTGGGAGACGTACTCCTTGGAGAAACGGTCGCCCGCGAGCTCGCTCTGCGTCAGCCCCGCCGCGACCCGAAGCTGGCGGAGCCGTTCCCCGAGGCGAAGGCCTTCAGGGCTGGTCCTGCGAGTAGTGCGGCTGGCGGTCTCTCGCATAGGCATCCGGGGCGCGCTCTAGTCAAGCGCATACTTCACCTAAGCGCAAGCCAGAAGGTTTGGGTATCCCTCGTTTGAGCGTATTCATCGGGAATTTCGGTCAACCATGCGAAGTGCAGAATCACTTGACCGAGCTACTTGACGACCGCCGCAAGCCCTCCTATAGTGAGCGCACCTTGCAACCAGGCCGGACGCCAGGCCGAGGTTCGCAGGGGGTGCGCCGGGAGCTCCCGGTGAAGGACGGAAGCGGGTGGGCCGCAGATCCGCCTCCTCAGTCCCACACCGAGAGTGGCGCACCTCTCGAGAAGGCCCCGGAGCCGCAGCCGGGGCCTTTTCATTTGGGCTTCGCCCGCTTCGCTGAGCAAAGAGCTTAGGTCAGGCCCGTAGCCACGAGAGACGGGCTGCGCGGATCGCCTGGAGCTCGTCGTCGTCCAGGAGACCCACCCTTCTGCCGACCATGCCGAGGATGCCGCCGGCGAGCATGATCCACGCCTCCGAGTCGGCGTCGCGGGCTTCGGCGATCGCTCCCTGCTCCTGGCCGCGGCGGACGATGTCGGCCACGAAGTCGTGCACCTCGCGCATGTGGCGGCGGAGGTGGCGCCGCAGTTCGGGATCCTCGGACGCTTCGCTCAGCGCCTGCACCCACAGCTCGGCGAGCTGCAGCTTCGGCGACCGGACGGAGACGTGCCCCTTGCCGATCGCCTCGACGGCGGCGCACGCGTCGGGCGCGTCGGCGAGCGTCCGCTCCCAGGCCGCGCGCGTCTTCTCCCAGACGTGCTCGAGCGCGGCGAGGTACAGGTCGCGCTTCGAGGCGAAGTGGCGGTAGAGGATCGGCTCCGACACTCCCGCGGCGCGTGCGATCTCGGCGGTCGTCGTGCCTCGGTAGCTCCCGTCCGTGAAGAGGCGGAGCGCGGTCTCGACGAGATGGCGGCGCCGGTCGGCGGCCGCCATGCGCGGGGCAGTGGCGCTCACGCCGCCATCTCCGCGATGTGCTCCTGCACGACCTCGGGGCGCGTCCGCACGGTGACGACGGCCACGACCGCGGCGAGGAGGCTGATGCCCGCGCTGACGGCCAGCGCCGCATGGAGTCCGTTCAGGAAGTCCTGCGCGCCGGCGGCGCTGCGCGCCGGGTGGTTGATGAACGAGGCGAGGATGGCGCCCATCAAGGCGATCCCGAGCGAGCCGCCGACCTGGCGGAAGCTGTTGAGCACACCCGAGCCGACGCCCGCCTTCTCGACGGGCACGGCTCCCATCGCGGCCGCCGTCATGGGTGACATCGTCATCGCCATCCCGATCCCGCCGAGGATCATGGCCGGCAGCAGCGTCCAGAAGTCGGAATGCAGGCCCACGCGCTGGTAGAGCAGGAGCGAGCCGCTCACGAGGGTCATCCCACCGCCCATCAGCCAGCGCGAGCCGATCCGGTCGGCGAACCTCCCCGCGATCGGCGCGACGACGATGATCAGCAGCGTCATCGGCAGGAAGGCCGCACCGGCCTTCGTCGGCGTGAAGCCGAGGATGTTCTGGATGTAGAGCGAGACGAAGAAGAAGACGCCGAACATCGCGAGCGAGACGAGCATGGCGACGACGTTCGCGCCGGCGAAGGCGCCGATCCTGAACAGCGAGAGGTCGAGCATCGGCAGGCGTTGGTGCAGCTCCAGCAGGACGAAGGCGACGAGCATGACGGCCGCGACGGCGAAGAGCCCGAGGATCTCCCCCGAGGCCCAGCCGTGGCGGTTCCCCTCGATCAGCGCGTAGCTGAGCGAGAAGAGGAAGCCGATCGAGGTGAGCAGCCCGGGCAGGTCGATGCTCTGCTCGTGGGACGTGTCGCGCGACTCGCGGATCACGATCTGCGACACCACGATCGCGAGGGCGCCGACGGGGACGTTGACGAAGAAGATCCAGTTCCAGTTGATGTTGTCGACGATCAGGCCGCCCACGAGCGGGCCGATCGCCAGCGCGAGAGCCGAGACGCCGGCCCAGATCCCGATCGCCGTCCCGCGCTGCCTCGGCGGGAAGGTCGCGGTGATGATCGAGAGCGTGGCCGGGTTCATGAGCGCGGCGCCGACGCCCTGCACGGCGCGCGCTCCGATCAGGAAGCCGGAGCTCGGCGCCAGCCCGCACGCGAGCGAGGAGAGCGTGAAGACCACGAGCCCGATCACGAAGATGCGGCGGCGGCCGAACATGTCGGCGAGCTTCCCGCCCGTGATCAGGAACGCCGCGAACGTCAGCGCGTACGCGGTCACGATCCACTCCAGCGACGACAGCGACATGTGCAGGTCGCGCTCGATCGACGGCAGCGCGACGTTCACCACCGTGTTGTCGAGCATGATCATGAACAGGCCGAACGCGACCGCGAACAGCGTCCACCACTTCCGGTTCTCCTCGGCCGCCAGCGCGGCCAGCACCCGTGCTCTCACACTCTTCTCCTCGTCCCGAAGTTAGCGCTCACTAGGTTAGCGGGCGCTAACTTGAGCCCGTGGGCCTAGACTCGCGCCGTGGACGACCGCACCGTCCTCTGCTTCGGCGACTCGAACACGTACGGGTCGATCCCGGGCGTAGCGGGAGGGCGTTTCGACCGGGACGTCCGCTGGCCCGGCGTGCTCGCCCGGGAGCTCGGCGAGGGCTGGCGCATCGTCGAGGAGGGCCTGCCCGGGCGCACGACGGTCTTCGACGACCCGATCTCGCCGTTCAGGCGCGGCGCCGACTACCTGCCGCCCTGCCTCGGCTCGCACGCCCCACTCGACGTGGTCGTGATCTTCCTGGGGACGAACGACCTCAAGGCGCGCCTGTCCGCGGGGCCGTCGGACATCGCGGAGGGCGTGGGAGTCCTCGCGCAAATGGTCCTCGACAGCGGGAGCGGCCCGGCCGGCACTGCGCCGCGGGTGATCGTGCTCGGGCTCCCGCGGCTCGGCGCCGCGCTGGGGCCGGAGTTCGACGGCGCCGCCGCGAAGACGGCCGAGCTGCCGGGCTACCTGGCGGAGCAGGCGGCGGCGCTGGGAGTCGATCTGCTCGATCTCTCGCAGCTCGTCACCTACTCGGCGGTGGACGGTTTCCACCTCGACCCCGAGGGGCACGCGACAATCGGCCGGGCCGTGGCGGGACTCCTGCGGGCGGCGTCTTGATGAGCGAGCTGACGGGACAGAGGGCGTTCGTGACCGGCGGCGGCCGGGGGATCGGCGAGAACATCGCGCGCGAGCTCGCGGCCGGCGGCATGGAGGTCGCCGTGAGCGGGCGCACGGCCGCCCAGGTCGAGAGCGTCGCGTCGGAGACCGGCGGCCGCGCGCTCGTCGGCGACGTGTCCCGTCGCGAGGACGTCGCGGGCTGGTTCGACGAGCTCGGCCCGGTCGATCTGCTCGTCGCCAACGCGGGCACCGGCAACCGCGGCGTGTCCTGGGAGCTCGACCCGGAGGAGTGGTGGCGCGTGTTCGAGGTCAACGTGCTCGGCGTCCACCTCTGCTGCAGCGCGGTGATCCCCGGGATGCTCGAGCGCGGCCGCGGCCGGATCGTGATCGTGGGTAGCGGCGCGTCCTACCTCCCGGGCGCCACGGAGACGGGCTACACGTCGTCGAAGGCGGCCGTCTGCCGCTACGGAGAGACGCTGGCGAACGCGCTCGAGGGCCGGATCCCGGTCTTCGTGATCAGCCCGGGCCTGGTGCGGACCGCGATGACGGAGGGGCACTTCCCCGACGACGCGCCGTGGACGCCGCCGGAGTGCGCGCCCCGGCTCGTCCGGAAGCTCGCGAGCGGGCGTTACGACTCGCTGGCGGGCCGCTACCTGCACGCCGAGCACAGCGACGTCGACGCGCTCCTCGCGCGGATCGACGAGGTGCGCGAGCGAGACCTCCAGGCCATCCGACTGCAGCGCGCATAGGTTTTCGCCCTATAATCGAAAACCTATGAAGCTCGCTCTCGCCCAGATCGATCCGGTCGTCGGCGACCTCGACGGCAACCGCGAGCTGATCCTGCGGCAGATCGAGGAGGCGCGTGCCGCAGGCGCAGATCTCGTCGTCCTCCCCGAGCTCGCGGTGACCGGCTATCCGCCCGAGGATCTGCTCCTGCGCCCCGGTTTCGTGCAGGCGGCCCGCTCGTCGGTCGAGCGCATCGCGGCCGGGACGCGGGACGTCGTCGCGCTGGTGGGCGTGCCGCTGTACGACGGCGCTCTCTTCAACGCGTGCGCGATCTGCGCGGACGGCGAGGTGACCGGCTGGGCGAAGAAGTGGCACCTGCCGAACTACGGCGTCTTCGACGAGAAGCGCTACTTCGCGGCGGGTGACGAGCTCGCGCTCGTGGACGTGGCCGGCACGAAGGTCGGGATCACGATCTGCGAGGACATGTGGGTGCCCGGGCCGCCGACGACCGAGCTGGCCTCGGCGGGCGCCAAGCTCGTCGTCAACCTCTCGGCCTCCCCGTTCCACGTGGGCCGGGCACAGGAGCGCGAAGAGATCTTCACCGCGCGAGCACGGGAGTGTGGTGTGCGCGTCGCGCTGTGCAACACCGTCGGCGGGCAGGACGAGCTCGTCTTCGACGGGCACTCGCTCGTCATCGAGCGCGACGGCAGCCTGCTGGCCCGGGCGCCCGGATTCGAGGAGGCGCTTCTCGTCGTCGACCTCGAGCTGCCGGAGGCGGACGCGGTGGCACCGCTCGACGACGAGCTCGAGCAGATGCGGCGCGCCCTCGTCCTCGGGCTGCGCGACTATGTCGGCAAGAACGCCTTCGAGGATGTCGTCGTCGGGGTCTCGGGCGGGATCGACTCGGCAGTCACCGCAGCGCTCGCCGTCGAGGCTCTCGGGGCCGAGCGCGTGCACTGCGTCTCGATGCCGTCGCGTTACTCGTCGGAGGGGACGCGGAGCGACGCACGGCGGCTCGCGGAGAACCTCGGCTGCGACTTCCACGAGCTGCCGATCGAGCCGGTCGTCGAGGCCTACGGCGCCGTCCTCGCCGGGCCCTTCGCGGGTCGCGAGCCCGATCTCGCGGAGGAGAACCTGCAGGCGCGGGCACGCGGGACGTTGCTCATGGCGCTGTCGAACAAGTTCGGGTGGCTGCTCGTCGCCACCGGCAACAAATCGGAGCTCTCCGTCGGGTACGCAACGCTGTACGGCGATATGGCCGGCGGCTTCGCCCTGCTCAAGGACGTGTTCAAGACCGACGTGTTCCGGCTCGCGCGCCGCCTGAACGAGCGGGCTGGGCGGGAGCTCGTCCCGCAGTCCACGATCGACCGCGCGCCGAGTGCCGAGCTGCGGGAAGACCAGCTCGACGAGGACTCGCTCCCGCCGTACCCTGAGCTCGACCGCGTGCTCGAGGCCTACGTCGAGTCGGATCGATCGCTCGACGAGCTGAGCGCCGACGGCTTCGACCCGGACGTGGTCGCGCGGGCGGTCGCGCTCGTCGACCGCGCGGAGTACAAGCGGCGGCAGGCGCCCCCAGGGGTGCGCCTGCGGCCGAAGGCGTTCGGCCGCGACCGGCGGACCCCGATCACCAACCGCTGGCGCAGCTGAGGAGCTCCTCGATGTCGCGCGGCGGATCGGGCAGCGCGCGCAACTCGTCGACGGTGAACCACCGCGCCTCGGTGCCTTCACCGAGCTGCTCGACCTCGAAGCGGGGCGCGCGCACGAGGTAGTAGCGGTTGCGTTGACCGCCGTAGCCCTCGATGGGGAAATGGTGCTCGCGCTCGAACAGGAGCGGGCCCAGCTCGAACGCGGTCAGGCCGATCTCCTCCCGCAACTCGCGCCTGAGCGCCTCGCCGTCGGACTCGCCGGGATCGACTCCACCGCCCGGCGGGATCCACCAGGTCTCGTACTCCTCGACATACCGGATCAGCAGCATGCGCCGGCCCGGCCCGACGATCACGGCCCGGACGCCCTCGCGGATCGGCAGTCCGCTGGCGAGCCCCGACAGCTGCTGGAACCATTCGAGGCGCACACGCCACGGAACTGCGGCGTTCGCCGGCGAGGTGGACGGAAGGACAAAGAGCTTCGTCCCGTCGAGCTCCGTCGGCTGCAAGCCGAGCTCGGGACGCGCGCCGAACGCGCCGCGGTACGCCTCTTTGCCGACGAAGGCGAGCCAGCGGGGTCGCAGCTCTCGGGCGATGCGCTCGAGCCGCTCGGCCGAGCCCGCGAAGTCGGCTCGCCGCAGGTCGCCCGAGCCCGGCGTCGTCCGGTAGGCGGCGTTCGTGACTCCGATTTCCTCGTCGAGCAGCGAGAACTGCTGGTGCGGCTCGTAGAGGCGGGAGGTCAGCCGCGCCGCGTGGAGCAGCCGCCAGAAGTCGTTGCGCGGATTGGCGAAGTGCGCGCGGGCGGCCGCCGAGACGCGGCCGGGGTTGATGCCGACGAAGACGATCCGGAGATCGGGAGCGAGCACATCCGGCACGTCGCTCGGAGTCGCGTCCCGTCCGGCCATGTCCTGTGCGCGAGCCACCTATTCCCCCAATGGGGGAGCGAGGCTCCCTTTGCGAACGGTAGGCCACGAGCCGTTACGGCGAGGTGGCAACTTCGCGCCGGATCCCCGGCGGTGGCTACGCAGCCTCGGCTGCGGCTTCCGCCGCGTCGAGCTCGGCGAGGAGCTCCTCGGTGCGCCCCTCGATGCGTGCCTCGAAGTCGCGCCGGAGGTCCTCTCCCGACACCGCCAGGTCGTAGCGCGGCCGGCGCGGCTCGATCTTCACAAGGGTCACTGTCGGATCCCAGCCGCCGTAGAGGCGGACATAGCATTCCGTTTCCGACAGCGTACGCAGCCGCCGCACGACCAGCAGCGTACGAGCCAACCCGGACGGACCCGCGCGTCTGAGACCATGCGCGGATGGCTGTCAAGGCGAAGGAGCTGCGGTACGCGGTCGACCTGGCGACGACCGGCGAGGTCAGCACCGAGGACGGCGTCGCGCTCGTCCAGGCCGCAGAGTGGTCGCCGGAGCACTTGCTGCTCGCGGCGCTCGTCCGCTGCTCGCTCAAGAGCCTCCGCTACCACGCCCGCCGCATGGGCGTCGACGCCGGGCCGGCAACCGGCAGCGCCCGGACGCTCGTGACGAAGCGCGAGACGGACGGCCACTACGCCCTGGTCGAGACCGAGGTCGAGCTCGCCGTGGAGATCGAGCCGGAGCCGCACTCGCTCGCCGAGCTCCTGGCGCTGGCCGAGCGCGACTGCTTCATCGGCTCCTCCCTCACCGCCAAGCCGAGCTATCGGTGGACGGTGAACGGCCGTACGATCGATTCGTGAGCGAGACACTGACGCCGCCGCGCGAGCGGCTCGACCACGACGAGGGCGCCGGCCTCGGCAGACCCTGGCTCGTGATCGTCCTCAACGACGACCACAACACGTTCCAAGGCGTCGCCTTCGCCCTCTCCTCCGTCGTCCCCGGAGTCTCGTACGACGACGGGATGCGGCTGGCGAACCGGATTCACGCCTCCGGCCGGGCGGTCGTCTGGTCCGGGCTCCGCGAGCAGGCCGAGCTCTACTGGGAGCAGCTACGCGAGCACGGCCTGACGATGGCGCCGCTCGAGCAGGGCTAGATGGCCGCGGCGACCCTCGACGTGGAAGCGGTGCGCGCGCGCTTTCCGACCCTCGCGTCCGGCGTCGCCTTCCTCGACGCCCCCGGCGGGACGCAGTGCCCCGGGTCGGTGATCGACGCCGTCGCCGCCTACCTGCGCGACTCGAACGCGAATCTCGGCGGCGCCTTTCCGGCCAGCCGCCGCAGCGACGAGCTGGTCGAACAGGCGCACGCGAGGGCGGGCGGCTTTCTCGGCTGCCGGCCGGCGGAGACGATCTTCGGCCAGAACATGACGACGCTCAACTTCGCGCTGACACGCACCCTCGGCCGGACACTCGCAGCCGGCGACGAGATCCTCGTCACGCGACTCGACCACGACGCCAACATCGCGCCGTGGCTCGACCTCGCGCACGATCTCGGCCTCCGCGTCGGCTTCGTCGAGCTTCGCGAGGACACGAGCCTCGACCTCGGCGATCTCGAGCGGAAGCTGACCGGACGCACGCGGGTCGTCGCCTTCCCGCTCGCCGCGAACGCGCTGGGGACGACGCCGGACGCGGCCCGCGTCGTCGAGCTTGCCCACTCCGCGGGCGCGCTCGCGTGGGCGGACGCCGTCCACTACGCCCCGCACCGTCCGATCGACGTCGGGGCGCTCGGCGTCGACGTCCTCCTCTGCTCCCCGTACAAGTTCTTCGGGCCGCACCTCGGCATCGCCTTCGGACGAGAGGAGCTCCTGCGCTCGTGGCGCCCCTACAAGGTGCGGCCGGCCGCGGACGAGCCGGTCGGCGTCCGCTTCGAGACGGGAACGCTCGCGCACGAGCTCCTCGCCGGCTTCCTGGCGGCGGTGGCCTACCTCGACGAGCTCGGCTGGGACGCGATTCAGGCCCACGAGCACGCGCTCGGGCAGCGCTTCCTCGAGGGGCTGCCGGACAGCTGCACCCTCTACGGGCCGAGGTCGATGGAGGGCCGGGTTCCGACCTTCGTCTTCCGCGTCGCGGGGCTCGCGCCGCGGGCGGTTGCGGAGCTGCTCGCCGAGCGCGGGATCGCGGTCTGGGACGGCGACTACTACGCCGCCGAGGCGATGGAGAGCCTCGGCCTGCAGCCCGACGGCGCGGTCCGCGCCGGGTTCGTCCACTACAACACGTTCGCCGAGGTCGATCGGCTCCTCCGAGCGCTGGCCGAGCTCTAGGCCGCGTTGTCGGCCTTGGCCGCCTTCGCAGCCGCAGCCCAGCGAGGGTCGTGGCGGCGGATGCGGTCCGGCTCGCGCCCTCGCGCCTCGGCGATGCGCAGCGCGAGCCGTTGAAACATGACGATGTCGACAACCGGGTGGCGGGTCGGCACGACGGTCACGTCGCAGCCGAGCTCCCGCAGCCCGGCGGCCGCAGCAGCCGACCGCTCGGCGGCCCGGCCCTCCCCTTCCAGGACGAAGGCGCGCACCGCTTCGTCCACCGCGGCGAAGTAGCCGTGCAGGAGCTGCTCGGTCTCGTACGCCTCCGCCGCGACCCAGGCGCCCTCGCGCAGCTTCAGCACCGCCTCGTGCGCGGTCGGCAGCTCGCGGCCGGCGCCAGCGACGAGGAACCGCTCCTGCTTGCGCACGAGCGGGAGGTCGGCGGCGAGCGCGTCCTCGACGGCCTCCGGCAGCCAGGAGACGTCCTCGCCGTTGAGCGCCGCGATCGCCGCTACCGCGCAGGTGTAGCTCGCCGTGTGGCACCAGCTGTCCTCGATCTCCGGCGTGCAGACGACGACCTCGTCGCAGAGCTCGGCGATCGGCCCGTCGGCGCGGCCGGTCACGAGCCAGCGCGGCCCCTCCCAGGCGCGGGCCGCCTCGAGCGTGACCGCCGTCTCGCCCTCGTGCGAGACGAGGACGAGCACGTCGGCCTCGCGGTCGGGACGCAGGACGAGCTCGAGCGCCTGTACGGCGTCGCCGCCGGTCATCGCCGCGTGGAGCGACGTGCCGCAGCCCGTGAAGAGGAGCCGCGCGCCGTCGGGGAAGCGCCGGTCCGTCGGCACCTGCGCCAGCCACTCCGGCTGCGCGGCGATCGCGCGCCTGGTCTGCTCGCCCCGCACGAGCGATAGGTCTATACGATCGCCCGGGGTGACGGTGTTCCAGCGAGACACGCTCGACAACGGCCTGCGGGTCCTCACGGCCGACCTGCCGCATGCGCAGTCGGTCGCCGTGATGGTGATGCTCGCGGCCGGCTCCCGGTACGAGACGGCCGAGACGGGGGGGATCGCGCATTTCGCCGAGCACATGTTCTTCAAGGGAACCGAGCGGCGGCCGAGCGCCCGCCAGATCGCGGGTGAGATCGACTCGATCGGCGGCGAGTTCAACGCCTTCACCGGCAAGGAGAACACGACGTATTACGTCAAGTGCGCGGCCGAGCACCGCGACGTGGCGCTCGACGTCCTCGTCGACATGCTCCGCAACTCGCGTTTCCTCGAAGAGGAGATCGAGCGGGAGAAGGGCGTGATCGTCGAGGAGATGAACATGTACTACGACACCCCGCGCGACTACATCGGGGGCGTCTACGAGCAGCTCCTCTGGGGAGACCAGCCGCTCGGCCGCGAGATCATCGGCCGCAAGGAGACGATCCAGGGCGCGACGCGCGACACGTTCATGGGCTACCTCGACCGCTGGTACCGGCCCTCGAGGATGGTGGTCGGCGTGGCCGGCCGGATCGGCGACGGGCTGCTCGATCGGGTGCAGGAGCTGCTCGGCGACCTCACCCCGGCCGAGACCGGCGAGCCGGAGCCGACGACGCCGCACGACGACGGCCGGGTCCGCGTCTCCACGAAGCAGTCCGAGCAGGCGCACGTCTCGATCGGCGTGCACAGCAAGCCGCTCGACGACCCCGACCGCTACGCGATCCAGCTGCTCGCGACCGCCCTCGGCGGCGGCATGTCCTCGCGTCTCTTCACCGAGGTCCGCGAGCGGAGAGGGCTCGCCTATTACGTCTACGGGCTCAACCACAGCTACACCGACGCCGGGACGCTGTACACGCAGGCGGGCGTGGACATCGCCCGGATCAACGACGCAGTGACCACGATCGCCTCGGAGCTCCGCAAGATCGCGGCGGAGCCGCTGCCGGCCGACGAGCTCGAGAAGGCGCGCAACTTCGCGAAGGGTCGCTTCGTCCTGCAGCTGGAGAGCCCGCAGGGGCTGATGATGTTCGGGCTGCGGAGGGAGGTGCTCGAGCGCCGGCTCCCCGATCCCGACGAGGTCGTGCGCGCGCTCGACGCGGTCACGAGCGAGGATGTGGCGCGGGTCGCGACGGAGCTGATCGCGGACGACCGCCTGCGCCTCGCGGTGATCGGCCCCTTCGACGACGCCTCGCGCTTCGAGGCGCTGCTCGACGGCTAGCCGAGCGCGGGCACGCCGAGCAGATCGAGCCCGGCGCAAACCTTCTTCTCGGCGGCGGCGCTTTGCAGGTCGGCGGTCCAGTTGGCACCTGACCCGGAAACCGCCCGTTGGAGTGCCTTCGACCTCCGCTGCCGCGCGACGTTTCTACCATTCGCCGCGGACGGCGCCCGCCCTGCCTCTAGAGCGGGAGCGAGTCGAGGTCTTCCTCGATGTGGTCGCGGTCCTTCGGATTCGCGATTGCGGCCGCCTCGGTGCGCGCGAGCTCGAGGTAGCGCCGCGCCTCGTCCGGCTCTCCGGCAGCCGCGTGCGCGCGGGCGAGCGCCTCGTGCGCGGCGGCGAGATCCCAGTCCTCCATCTCGTCGCCGTGACCCTGGACGAGGGCGAGGCAGCGGCGCGCGTGGTGGATCGCTCCCTCCGGCTGGCCGGCAAGCGCGTGCACGCGCGAGCAGAGCCAGTGCGAGCGCGCCCGGTTCGCCGCCGTGTGCGGCGCCTGCAGCCAGTGGTAGGCGGAGGCGTGAGCCCGGTGGAGCATCTCGTCGTCCTGGTCCGGCGTCCGGTTCCCGCGCTCGATCAGCGCCCAGGTCCCGTTGTAGAGCTCGACGCCGAGCCGGCGATGCTCCTCGGGGGTCACCCGTCAAGCCTACGCAGCACGAAGGGCCGGGGAGACCACGCTCTCCCCGGCCCGTAGTTCCGTTGCCAGGACGTGAAGCCGAAGGCTTCTCGTCCTAGGACTCGGCCTCCTGTGCCTTCTCGTCGGCCGCCCGCTTGGAGATCTCCTCGACGACCGTCGGGTCGGCGAGCGTGGTCGTATCCCCGAGCTGGCGGTGGTTCGCGACGTCCCGCAGCAGGCGGCGCATGATCTTGCCGCTGCGGGTCTTGGGCAGCTCCGGCGTGAACACGATGTTCGCGGGCTTGGCGATCGGCCCGATCTTCTGCGCGACGTGGTCGCGCAGCTCCTCGAGCTTCTCGACGGAGCCCTCACCGCCGCCCTTCATCGTCACGTACGCGACGATCGCCTCGCCCGTCACCGAGTCGGCGCGGGAGCAGACTGCCGCCTCCGCGACCTCCTGGTGATCGACGAGCGCCGACTCGACCTCGATCGTCGAGATGCGGTGCCCTGAGACGTTCATCACGTCGTCGATCCGGCCGAGCAGCCAGAAGTCGCCGTCCTGGTCGATCCGGGCGCCGTCGCCGGCGAGGTAGATGTCCTCGTACTTCGACCAGTACGTGTCCTTGTAGCGCTGGTCGTCGCCGAAGATGCCTCGCAGCATCGCGGGCCAGGGTCGCTTGAGGACGAGGTAGCCGCCCCCACCGGGGCCGACCTCCTTGCCCTGCTCGTCGTAGACCGCCGGCACCACACCCGGGAAGGGCCTGGTCGCCGAGCCCGGCTTCAGCGTCGTGACGCCCGGCAGCGGCGTGATCAGGATCATCCCCGTCTCGGTCTGCCACCAGGTGTCGACGATCGGAGTCCGGTCGCCGCCGATGTTCTCGCGGTACCAGATCCACGCCTCCGGATTGATCGGCTCCCCGACGGAGCCGAGCAGCCGCAGCGACGAGAGGTCGTGCTTCTGCGCGTGTTCCGGCCCCCACTTCATGTGCGAGCGGATCGCCGTCGGCGCCGTGTAGAGGATCGTCACCTTGTACTTCTCGATGATCGACCACCAGCGGTCCTTGTCGGGGAAGTCGGGCGTCCCCTCGTAGAGGACCGACGTCGTCCGGTTGGCCAGCGGGCCGTAGACGATGTAGCTGTGGCCCGTGATCCAGCCGATGTCGGCGGCGCACCAGTAGACGTCCTCGTCCCGCTTCAGGTCGAAGATGTAGTGGTGCGTCGACGACGTGCCGACGAGGTAGCCGGCCGTCGTGTGGATGATCCCCTTCGGCTTCGCGGTCGTGCCGCTCGTGTACATGAGGAAGAGCAGGTCCTCGCTGTCCATCGGCTCGCACGGACACGTCTCCGGGTCGTCGGACACGTCGCTCTCGAGCTCGTCCCACCAGTGGTCACGGCCCTCCTGCATCGGCACGTCGCCGCCGGTGCGGCGGAGGACGACGCTGTGCTTCACGCCGGGCGCGGCCGCCATCGCCTCGTCGGCGACCGCCTTGAGCCCGATCGTCGAGCCGCGCCGCCAGGCCTCGTCCTGGGTGATGACGACCTCGCACTTCATGTCGTTCATCCGCCCCGAGAGCGAGTCGGCAGAGAAGCCGCCGAAGACGACCGTGTGCGGCGCGCCGATCCGCGTGCACGCGAGCATCGCCACCGGCAGCTCCGGGACCATGCCCATGTAGATCCCGACCGGAGTCCCCTTCTTCACGCCGAGCTTCTTCAGCGCGTTCGCGAAGCGGACGACGTCCTTCTGGAGATCCGCGTACGTGATCGTGCGCGTGTCCCCCTCGGGCTCGCCCTCCCAGTGATACGCCACAACCCCTCCGTCGCCGGCCTCGACGTGCCGGTCGACGCAGTTGAAGCAGACGTTGAGCTTCCCGCCCAGATACCACTTCGCGTACGGGGGCTCCCACTGGTAGAGCTCCGTGAAGGGCTCGAACCACGTGACCCGCTCGCGGCCCTCCCGTTCCCAGAACTCCTCGAACGGGATGTCGTAGATGTCCGCTTTCGCGTTCGCGTGGGCCGCGAAGTCCTCGGGAGGCGGATACGTCCGCTCCTCGAGGAGCATCGTGTCGATCGCGTGTTGGCCCGTCTCCGTTGCCAAGAGCGGCCTCCTTCCTCTCTCCGGCTTTCCGGGATCCTAGGCAGTCGCCGCCACGCGGGCGTCCGTCACGAGCGGACTGCCGACGGGCAGCATCACCCGGCCCGTGACGCCGTTCATGACGCCTGCCGCCGACGTGTACCACGCGACAGCTGCGGTCACGATGCCCATCCAGCCGCCGGCATGCAGCCACCACTCGGTGCCGCCGTGCGAGAGGTTGAAGAAGCCGATCACGAGCAGGATCTCCGTGATCTCCAGCGTGAGGAAGACCATGAAGACAGCAGCGTTCACACGCGTGCTCGCGATGAGCATGTACGTGTTGAAGACGGCGAACGCGAAGAGGAACCACGCCAGCGCGTTCGTCAGGTCGCCGCCTGTGTAGGCGGCCAGGAACTTGCCGTTGCCGACTCCGAGGATGATGAACAGGCCCAGCCCCATCCAGAAGCCGCCGTAGGTCGAGAACGCGGTCGCACCGAAGACGTTCCGGTTGCGGAACTCCCACATGCCGGCCGCGAACTGGGCGAGGCCGCCGTAGAAGATCGCCGGGCCGACCCAGATCAGGTCCGGGATCCAGGACGCGTTGTGCCCGCTGAGCAGGAACGTCGTCAGGGCGAATCCCGCGAGCCCGAGCGGCGCGGGATCGGCGGCCGGGGTGCTCTCGATCAGCTGAACCGGCCGATCGGAGGATAGTGCGCTCATCCAGCCCTCCTTAGCTCGGAGGCGGCGGATGCCCCCCAAGGCCCTCCGTCGGCCCCCGATGTATTTGCGGAAGTCTTTACCCGATTTCGGGAGGACTAGTCAAGGTTCGAGGTCATACGGGTAATCCGTGATGATCTCGGCGCCGTCCTCGGTCACGAGAACGATGTCCTCGAGCCGCACGCCGCCGTACCCGGCGCGGTAGAGGCCCGGCTCGACGGTGACGACGTCGCCCGCGACGAGCGGCCGCTTCGAGTTGCGGCCCAGGCCCGGATTCTCGTGCACCTCGAGCCCGACGCCGTGGCCGAGAGCGTGGAAGAAGCCGTCGGAGAGCGTCTCCCCGGCCTTCTTCGTCCGCTGCGTCGGCTCGCCCGCCGCCTCGAAGATGTCGCAGGTGAGATTGAAGACCTCGCGCCCCTCGATGCCGGGGCGGATCGCGGCGACGGCCGCGTCGAGCGCCTCCTTGCAGAGCCGGTGCCACTCGCGCACGTCCTCCGCGACATCGCCGACGACGAAGGTGCGCGTCATGTCGGTGTAGACGGCCGACTCGTTGTCGCGCGGGAAGATGTCGACCACGAGCGGCGTGTGCGGCGGGATCGCCCCGGAGCCCATGTCGTGACCGACGGCGCCCTGGGCGCCCGGCGCGACGATGTACTCCTCTGCGGTCGTGTCGTGCGCGGCGAAGGTGACGTTCATGTCCGCCTTGACCCGCTCGACGGTGAGCGGCTCTCCGTCGAGCAGCAGCTCGTCGCCGCTGATCTCCGCGCGCCGCAAGAGCCCGCGGCAGGCGTCCATCGCAGCCTCTGCCGCGCGCTGGGCGCGGCGCATCCCCGCGAGCTGCGGCTCGGTCTTGGCGCGGCGGCGGTCGTCGAAGAGATCCTGGTCGACCTCGAGCTCGAAGCCGTCGGCTCGCAGCCGGTCGGCCAGCCAGACCGGGAAGTTCTCGGGCACCGTCGCCTGCTTCACGCCGAGGCTGTTGGCCGCCCGCAGCGCGAGTTGCGCCGTCAGCTCCCGCGGCTCGACTCCGGACTCGACGAGCTCGTCGATCCCGAACTCCTCGAGTACGTGCACCTCGTAGAGGCCGAGCTGGTCGACCCGGACGGCCTCCATCGAGCTCGTGAACACGTGGCGCGTCCCGTTCTCCTCGGCGTACAGGAACGGATCGGGCACCCCGAGCGGCACGGCATGGCGCATGTCCGCCGAGCGGAAGCAGTCGCCGTAGATGAGGAGCGCGCCGGGCACCGCGTCGTCGATCCTATCGATCCCGGCGCGGTTCCCATCGCGTTGTCACACGGGAAAAGGAATACTCGCGGGTCACATGACGGCGACCGGCGAGAGAGAGGACCCGGCCTTCCCCGTCGGAGCCGCGTGTCGGATCGATTCGCGCTCTCCGTGGCGGCAGATCGCGGAGATCCCGGTCGGCCTCGACCCGGAAGGGATCGCGGTCGACGTCGCGCGGCGGCGCGCGTTCGTCGCGTGCTCGCGCAGCGACTTCGTCTCGGTCGTCGACCTCGAGGCGCAGGAGGTGATCGCCGAGATCCCGACCGGCGCCGAGCCGATCGACATCGGCCTCGACGCGCAGACGGGCCGCGTCTTCAGCGCCGACGCGCACTCCGACCAGGTGACGATCATCGACTCGGCCACGCTCGAGGTCGAGACCGCCCTGCCGGTCGGCGGCTATCCGTCCGGGCTGACCCACGTCCCGGAGTTCCGCCGCCTCTACGTGGGCAACTCACTCGGCTCGACCATGAGCGTGATCGACCTCGACACGCTGGAGACGATCGCGACCGTGGACGCGGAGCCCGGCGCGGGCGCCATCGGCGTCGACCCGACGCGGCGCCTCGTGGTCTGCGTCAACTTCGTGGCCGCCTCCGCGAACCTCTACGACGCCGACTCCTTCGAGGAGGTCGGGCGGCTCGAGCTCGGCACCGGCACGTGCGCGATCGGGATCGTCCCCGAGCGCGGTGAGGCGTTCATCGTCAACTCGATCGCGGGGACGGTGTCCCGCGTCGACCTCGACGCGATCGAGGTCGTGGAGGAGATCCGCACGGGACAGGCGCCCGTCGGACTGACCGTCGCGCCCGCGCACGACCGCGTCTACGTCGCGAATCGCGGCGCCGGCTCGGTCAGCGTGCTGGGCGTCGCGGACGGCCGCGAGTGGTCGCAGATCCCGGTCGGGAACGGCCCCGGCGGCGTGGTCGTCGACCCGCACGACGGCCGCATCCTCGTCGCGAATGCCGGGAGCCAGACGCTGTCGATCGTCGAGGACCTGCTGGCGGCCCGGCCGCCGGCGCCCGTGGTCGAGGAGGCGAGCCCGTGGCTCGGCGAGAGGCTGCCCACGTTCGCGCTCGAGGACTACTGGACGGGCGAGCGGCGGACGAACCACGACTGGGCCGAGAAGAAGTACATCCTCAACTTCTTCGCCTCCTGGTGAGGGCCGTGCAACGCGGAGGCGCCGTTCCTCGAGGAGCTGCGCATCCGTGAGGAGGCCCGGTCGGGCCTCGAAGTGGTGCTGGTCGACATCTGGGAGGGAACCGAGCCGCGCCCCGAGGTCGAGCGCTTCTGCGAGATGTGGGGCATCAAGGGGCCGATCCTCCTCGACCCGGACGGCGTCCTCGCCGGGACGCTCGGCGTGCGCGGCGTGCCGACGAACGTCGTCGTCGACTCGGACGGGACGGTTCGCGCCTTCGGCGCAGCGCGGCTCGACGAGCTCGAGCACGCGATCGACGAGCTGTACGGCCGGTAGGGCCGTGGCGCTCCTGCGCGCGGAGGAGGAGGCGAAGGTCCGCGAGTGGTTCGCGGAGCTCGCGCGGCCGGTCGAGCTGCTCGTCGCGTTGGGCCCGGAGGAGACGCCGCAGGCGGCCGCGGCGGACGTCGACTTCGGCGGCGAGATGACGCGCCTGTGCGAAGGGCTGGCGGAGCTCGGCGACGGCGTGACCTGCCGCGTCGAGGACGAGCCGGACGGCTTCCCGCGCTTCCCCTCCGTCTCGATCCGCCCCGAGGGCCGCGATGTCGGTGTCCGCTACGACGGGCTGCCGTGGGGCTACGAGCTCGGCTCCCTCGTCGGCGCGATCGTCGAGGCCGGGCGCGAAGAGACGTCGCTGCGACCCGAGTCGGTGTCGGCGCTCGCGGAGCTCGACCGCGACCTCGCGCTCGACGTCTTCGTAACCCCGACTTGACCCCATTGCCCGCCGGCCGTGCTGCTGGCGTTTCGTTGCGCCCTCGCCGCGGAGCGTGTCTCGGCGACCGCGATCGAGGCGAACGAGTTCCCGCAGCTCTCCCAGGAGCTCGGGGTGTGGGCGGTGCCGAGGATCGTCGTCGACGGCGAGCCGAGGTGGGACGGCGCGGTTCCGGAGCCGGAGTTCCTGCGCCGGATCCTCGGCCCGTCCTAGCCGGTCAGCTTGACGGCGAGCCAGACGCCGGCGAGGCCGCCGAGGCAGGCGAGCATGAGCGAGGCGAGGCCAAACGCGCTCCCACCCCAGACCTCCGGGAGCAGCCCGCCGACGGTGGAGCCGACTCCCACGCAGATCCAGATCACACGTCTGTCCATGCGCGATGTATCGGCTCCGGCCGCGGCGGGCTGGATGACTCAGAGGCGGGCAGAGAACGAGCGCCCCGCCGGCGACGTGCGCGGACGGAGCTCAACCCGCGCAGTGACGTCCCCTCGCACCCGCCCGCGGTAGGGGAACTCCGCGATGCCGGTGCTGTGCGGCAGGAGCTCCCGCGGGCGGGGCCGGAGCGTCGCGAACCGTCGGCCGCGACGGAGGAGCACCAGCCGTAGCCGGCGGCCGCAGAGCCGCTCCGTCACGTTGCCCCGGTTGACGAGCAGCAGCTCGAGCAGCCGCCGCGCTCCGCTCCGGCGCACCGTGAGCGACCGCGCGTCGAGGCGCCGCAGGATCCGGCCGCCGACGTGGTCGACGACGATCACCCCCACCCGCAGCCGCAGGCGGACGCTGCGTACGCCGAGCGGTCGCGTCGTCAACAGCACGAGCGCGGGATGGTCTCCCGGCTCGGCTCGCCGGCGCGGCCGTGCGGCGACGTGGAGGATCGCCTTCGCGCCCGGGGCGATGCGGAGCCGGCGCGGTCGGAGACGGAGCCAGGCCGCGGTCCCGTCGGCCGGCCGCACCCGGGGCTTGCCCCGCAGTGAGCGTCCGAACCCGGCCCGCGAGACGTCGACGAGCAGCGTCCGCCTCCCCGGGTTCCGCACGGTGATTGCGGAGGTCGCGGCGCCTCGGAACGTGACGCGCAGCGGGCTCGCGCTCAGCGCGATGCCGCGGCCGGCCGCCGCACCCGGGATGGATGCCGCGACCGCTCCGAGGAGGACCGCGAGGAGGACGCGCCTCACCGGCCGATCACCGTGTAGGTCAGCGTCGCCGTGTAGTGCCCTGCCGGGACGACCGGTAGCGGGGAGACGAACCCCACGCTCGTCGCCCACAGGTCGCCCGCCTCCGCGCTCGGCCCGGTCGTCGTCGCGAGCAGGAGGTCGGACGCGGGCGCGACGGGCACCGACACGAGGGCGCCGTCCCCGACGCCGATGCCCAGCGGCAGGTCGTGGGGCGTGAACGCCGTCCGGTGGACCGTCAGCGTGTAGCCGGTCGGGTCGTTGCTCGTCACCGTGACGTTCTCGGGCAGCGGAGTCGGAGTCGTGCCCGGCACCGCCGCGGGGAAGCTCAGAGTCGGATGGTCGAGCGCGATCGAGAGCACCGGCTGGACGTCGACGTCCACCCCGGCGGACGCACTCGACCCGTTCGGAGGCGGCGACACCGAGCAGGCGCTCGCAGCCGCCGACGAGTTCAGCGGATCGGGCGCGGCGGTGGCGAAGTCGGACACGTTGTCGTCGGTGTCCGTGCAGCCGCTTCCCCCGCGGGCGAGGGCCGTCGTCGCGCTCGGCACGGGAGCCGCGCCGCTCCCCTCGTAGTCGGCCGCGCCGCCGTAGCCGATCAGATCCTCGACGCTGGAGACCGCCGAGCAGCTGCCCGGCGAGGCGCCGCACGAGAGCGCGGTCGCGCCGTTCACGACGGCGACCTTGCCCCCGGTCACGGCCAGGTTCGAGGTGCCGGTCGCGTCGGGCGCCGGCAGCGCAGTTCCGTTCGCTCCGCCGGAGGCAAGCTGGACGAGGTAGCGGCCGCCGGCCGGGATCGTCCCGCTCAGAGGAGTCGTCTGCCAGCTCGTGCTCGCTGCGGACGCGTACTGCAGCGTCCAGCCGTCGATCGCGACGGCGCCAGAGCCGCGGTTGAACAGCTCGACGTAGTCGTTGGCGTACGCGGCACCGCTGTTTCCGCCGGCGGCGAAGAGCTCGGCGACGACGACGTTGCCCGCGCCGCTGCCGCGCGCCGACGCGGCGGCGAGCGTGAGGGCGAGGGCCGAGAGCAGGACGAGCAGGTGGATGCGCTTCATGGAGCCTCCGATCCGGATGGACTTGACGGCTCCCCTTGCTACCGCCCGCCGCGCGGCGGCGACAGTGTCCTTTGCGCAATCGGCACGAAGTCGGCACGCATCCGCAGCCGCCGCGTACCGGAGCGGCGGGCGGCTAGATTCAGCACCGTGGAGGCCCTCGAGCGAGCCCGCCAGGTCGCGGCGACGTGGGACGAGCGGTTGCGTGCCGACCTTCCCGGCGACCTCGACGTCTTCGACGTCCACACCCACCTCGGCACCGACATCGACGGGATGGTCGGACGCCCCGAGGAGCTGATCGGCTCCATGGACCGCTACCGCATCTCGCGGGCCTTCGTCTTCTGCCTCGACGAGCCCGACCGGCACCCGGGCTTCCGCGCCGGCAACGACCGGACGCTCGAGTTCGCGGCCGGATCCGGGGGCCGCCTGATCCCGTTCGTGCGGCTCGCGCTCGACGAGGGGCCGATCGAGGAGGCGCGCCGCTGCCTCGATCTCGGCGCCCGCGGGATCAAGCTCCATCCGCGCGCCCAGAAGTTCCTCCTCAACGACGAGCGGCTCGCGCCGGTGTTCGAGCTCGCGGCGGAGCGCGGCGTCCCGATCCTGATCCACGCCGGACGCGGGCTGCCGCCGATCGCGGAGGCGCTCGAGCGCCTCGTCGACGCACATCCGGGGACGCAGCTGATCCTCGCCCACGCCGGGATCGCCGACCTCGCCAACCTCGCGTACCGCTTCTCGGGCAAGCGCGGCGTCTTCTTCGACACCTCGGTCTGGAGCGCGATCGACCTGCTCGGGCTGCTGCGCCTCGTGCCCCCCGAGCAAATCGTCTACGCCTCGGACTACCCGTACGGCCAGCAGCCCGGCTCGCTGCTGCTCTCCCACCGCGTCGCCCGCGTCTCGGGCTTCGACGACGCCCAGCTGCGCGCGATGTTCGGGGGGAACGCGGCCGGAATCGCGGACGGGAAAGAGCCGCCCGAGCCATCGCAGCCGCAGGGCTCCGACATCCTCGAGCAGCCGCTCGCGCAGGCGCGCATCCACCAGTACGTCTCGATGGCGATGCCTCTCCTCTTCGTCCGCCAGCCGGACGCGTTCGGCGCGCTGGGACTCGCGCTCAACGCGACCGAGGAGCCGAACGGCGCCCACCGCGAGGAGCTGGCCCAGATCCGCGAGCTGCTCGAAGCGGCCCGCGACCTGTGGCGGACGCTGCCGGAGGCGGAGGACGACAGCGAGCGCCGGATCGTCGCGCGCACGGCCGTCCGCCTGATTCAGATTGCCGACACGGTGGCAGTGACCTCCACATGAGCGAGTTGCGCCTGACCGTGAACGGCGAGGAGCACGTCCTAGACGCGCCCGTCGGGACGAGCCTCGCGCACATTCTGCGCGAGGAGCTCGGCCTGACGGGGACGAAGATCGCGTGCAACGAGGGACACTGCGGCGCCTGCACCGTGCAGGTCGACGGCGTGCCGCGGCTCTCCTGCATCACGCTCGCGCACACGGTCGAGGGCGAGGTGACGACGATCGAGGGGCTGCGCGAGCATCCGCTCGTGGACGCGTTCGTCCGGGCCGACGCGGTCCAGTGCGGCTACTGCACGCCCGGCCAGGTCGTCTCCGCCGCGGCGCTCGTCGCGGCGAACCCGCAGCCGACGCGCGAGGAGATCCGGCACGCGATGGCCGGGAACATCTGCCGCTGCGGCACGTATCCCAAGATCGAGGAGGCGATTCTCAGTTGGCAAGGCTGATCCGCACCGAGAAAGAGGTCGAGGGACGCTTCGAGGAGGTGTGGATCGTCGTCGAGGAGGATCCGCTGGAGCAGTGGCCCGAGGGCCCGCTCTCGGTCGTGGGCCGGCCCGCGCCGCGCAAGGACGGGCACGAGCGGGTGCGCGGCCAGGCGCGGTACACGGCCGACCTCGCGCTACCGGGGATGCTCCATGCGGCCGTCCTCCGCTCGCCGTACGCGCACGCGCGCGCGAAGCGGGTCGACCTCGCGCCGGCGCTCGCACTGCCGGGCGTGCGGGCGGCGATCGGGCCCGGCGAGGCGCACGGGCTCGAGGAGGAGGCGGGCTTCGCGGGCGCGGCGGTCGCGGCCGTGGCTGCCGACACCTTCGGCCAGGCCCGCGCGGCGGTCGAGGCGATCGGCGTCGACTGGGAGGAGCTCGAGGTCGTACTCGACCCGGAGGACGCGGTCAAGCGGGAGCTCCTCACCGGCGAGCCGCGAACCTACGAGCGCGGCGACGTCGAGCGCGCATTCGCCGGCGCCGACGTCGTGGTGGAGGCGACGTACCGCACGCAGACCGTCCTGCACAACTCGATGGAGACGCACCAGGCGGTGTGCGAGTGGCAGGGCGACACGCTTCACGTCTACATCTCGACGCAGTTCATCTGGGGCATCCGGCAGGCGGTCGCCGAGACGCTCGGAATGCCGGAGGACAAGGTGCGCGTCGTGTGCGAGTACATGGGCGGCGGCTTCGGCTCGAAGAACGGCCCCGACGAGTACACGTTCGTGGCCGCCGAGCTCGCGAAGCGCACGGGGCGCCCGGTGCGCTGCGCGCTGACGCGGCGCGAGGAGAACACCTCGGCCGGCAATCGCAACGCGACGATCCAGCGTCTCCGGGCCGGCGCGAAGAGCGACGGGACGATCGTCGCGTTCGAGGGCGAGTTCACGAACTCCCTCGGCTGGTCGGGCTGGAACGCCTCGACCGAGGGGCCGATGCGGATGCTCTACGACTGCGAGAACGTCCGCACGATCACCTACGGCGCGCGGCTGAACACGCCGCCGATGAAGGCGTTCCGCGCTCCCGGCTTCGTCGAGGGGACGTTCGGCCTGGAGTGCCTGATCGACGAGCTCGCCGCCCGGCTCGACGTCGACCCGCTCGAGCTGCGGCGGCGGAACTACGCAAGCTCGAACGACGGCACGCCCTTCTCCTCCAAGAACCTCGAGGACTGCTACCGCCGCGCGGAGCCGCACTGGGAACGCCGGCACGAGGTGCACGCGCGCTCCGATGCCGTCTGGAAGCGCGGTGTCGGGATGGCGAGCCAGATCTGGTACGGCGGCGGCGGGCCTCCCTCCTACGCGTGGGTGCGGCTCGGCTCCGACGGCCGCGCGACCGTGATCACGGCGATGCAGGACATCGGCACCGGCACGCGCACGGCGATGGCGCAGATCGCGGCCGAGGAGCTCGGGCTGCCGCTCGAGCACGTCGAGGTCGTGCTCGGCGACTCCGCCCGCGGGCCGTACGCCTCGATCTCCGCCGGCTCCTCGACGGTCCCGTCGATGGGCCCGGCGGTCCGCGCCGCGGCCGCCGACGCGAAGCGGCAGGTGCTAGAGATCGCGTCGCAGCGCTACCACCTCGAGGAGCGTGTCCTCGACATCCGCAACGGCTCGGTCGTCTCGGCGGACGGGAACCTCTCCACACCGCTCGAGGAGGTCGTCGGCCTGCTCGAGGAGGCACAGATCCTCGGCAAGGGCGCGCGCGGCCCGAACCCGACCGGGATGAGCGTCCTCACCTTCGGCGTGCACGTGGTCGAGGTCGCCGTCGACGTCGAGACCGGCGAGGTGAACGTCGAGCGGGTCGCGGCGATCCACGACGTCGGGCGCATCGTCAACCCGCTCGGCGCCTCGAGCCAGGTCGAGGGCGGCGTCATCCAGGGGATCGGCCACACGCTCTCGGAGGAGCGGCTGCTCGATCCCGAGACCGGTCGCGTCCTCACGAGCTCGCTCGACGCGTACCGGATGCCGACGATCGCGGACGTGCCGGAGATCGTCTGCGAGTTCGTCGACCGTCCCGACGAACACCTCACCAACCTCGGCTCGAAGGGCCTCGGCGAGCCGCCGATCGTCCCGATCGCCGCCGCGATCGCGAACGCGATCCGCGACGCGACGGGCGCGGAGGTGCACGAGCTGCCGATCTCCCGCGAGGAGATGCTGCGCGCGCTGCGCGAGGCCGACGAGCGGGCTCGGGAGAAGGAGAAGCGTGGAGCTCCTGCAGCCGTCTAGCGTCGAGGAGCTCGACGGCGGGACCCCCGTCCACGGCGGCACGGAGGTCGTGCCGCTGCTGCGCGAGGGCCTGCTGGACGGGGAGCGGCTCGTGGACGTGCGCGGCGTCGTGCCGCGCGGGATCCAGGGCGCGACGATCGGCGCGGGAACGACCCTCGCGGAGCTCGAGGTCGAGCCGGCGATCCCGGACGCGCTGCGCGAGGCGTGTAGGCTCGCGGCGTCGCCGCAGCTCCGGAACATGGGCTCGCTCGGCGGCAACCTGCTGCAGGCGACACGCTGCTGGTACTGGCGGCTCGGCTACGACTGCCGGCTTCACGGCGGCGACCGCTGCCATGCCCGCGACGGAGAGCACCGCGAGCACGCGATCTTCGCGAACGACTTCTGCGCCTCGGCGCATCCCTCCGACGTCGCGGCCGCGCTCGTCGCGCTGGGCGCACAGGTGCGGACGAGCCGGCGCGAGCTCGCGGTCGAGGAGCTGTACCGGCTCCCGGACGACGGCGACCGCAGCACGACGACGCTCGAGCAGGGAGAGCTGCTCCTCGAGATCGAGCTGCCGCCGGTGCAGACGAGCGCCTACCTGAAAGCGATGGACCGCAAGCGCTGGTCGTTTCCGCAGGTCGGTGTCGCAGTCGCCCGGCAAGCCGACGGCTCGACGCGGATCGCGCTCGCGGGCGTCGCGCCGATCCCCTGGCGGATCGAGGGCGTCGAGGACCTGGACGCGGCGACTCCGCTGCCGCGGACGCAGTGGAAGGTGCCGCTCGCGCGGGCGCTCGTGCGCCGCGCGCTCGCCACGCTCGCGTGATCGCCGCGGTCGTCCTCGCGGCGGGCGCGTCGTCCCGCTACGGGACGGATCCGCCCAAGCAGCTGGAGTTCCTGCCGGCCGTGCTGGCCGCGCTGAAGGAGAGCTCGATCGGCGGCGTCGTCGTCGTGAGCGGGGCGCACCCGCTACCGGTACAGACCGTCCACTGCCCCGACTGGGAACGGGGGCCCGGCGCCTCGCTCCGCTGTGGGCTTCGCGAGCTGCCGCCGGAGGCCGAGGCGGCGGTCGTCGTCCTCGCCGACGGGCCCGACCTCGATCCGCGTGCCGTCGACCGCGTCGTCGACGACTGGCGCGCGAACGGCGGCGACGCGGTCGCCGCGAGCTACGGCGGCGTCCGACTCCACCCGGTGCTCCTCGCCCGGGCGCTCTGGGACGACGTGCCCGACGAGGGCGCGAAGTCGCTCCCGGCCCGCCTGGTCTCCTGCGACGACCTGCGCCCGCCCGGGGACGTCGACGCTATTCCAGCGGGATCCTGAGAGCAGACAGCTTCTGCCGGAGCTCGGCGGGCATCTGCTCGTCGGCCGCCTTGCGCACGTAGATCCGCAGGCTCTCCTCGAACCGGTAGCGCCTGCGGCATTGCTCGCACTCGTCGAGATGCGCCTCCGCCGCTGCCATCTCCGCGTCCGTGAGGACATGGTCGAGGTACGGCTGCATCATCTCCTCGCAGTGCGCACAGGGATCCTTCATTTTCCGCTCCAGCGCCGTACATGCCGGCGCCTCCGCTCTTTGCTGAGCTCCGTCCAGCCTACGCTCATGTCGCCTCCTCCAGGGCGGACTCGGCGAGCTCCCGCTTCAGAATGCGGCGGCCCCGGTGCAGTCTCGACATCACCGTGCCGACCGGGATGTCGAGGATCTGGGCCGCGTCCGCGTAGCTGAAGTCGCCGAGGTCGACGAGCACGAGCACGTCGCGGAAGTCGTGAGGCACCGCGGAGAGTGCCGTCACGATGTCGTCCTGCGACAACCGCTCCACGACCTGCTCCTCGTCGGAGATCCCGTCTCCGTTCTCCGCGAGCTTGTCGTAGAGGAAGTAGTCGTTCGCCTCGAGCGGCGTCATCTGCGGTGCCCGCTGCTGCCGCCGCCCGCGGTCGATGTTGAGGTTGGTCAGGATCCGCAGGAGCCACGCGCGCATGTTCGTGCCGGGCGTGAACGACCGCCAGCTGCGGAACGCCCGCGCGTACGTCTCCTGCATGAGCTCGTCGGCGTCCTCGCGCGAGTTCGCGAGGTGCCGCGCGACGCGGTAGACCTGGTCCGAGAGCGCGAGCGCGTCCTCCTCGAACCGCACCCGGTCGCGCGCCTCGGTCGCAAGCCGCTGCGCCTCCTCCGGCTCCGCGTCCATGCGATCCACCGTACCAGCGTGCGCCACTCATTCCCGAACGGCCGGGGGAACGTTGCTATTCCGTCCGTGCGGGTACGCGAGCGGCATGGAAGAGAAACCGCAGACCGAGGAGCGCCCCGAGAGTGAGCCGACCTCGCTCGACGACGGAGAGTCGACGAGGCCCGGCGAGGGACGGCTCGACGAGCACCCGGAGCTCGAGCAGCTGCACGGTGTTCCCGGCGACCATGTCCCGGCCGACCGGGACGACGCCGCCTAGTTCCT
>DASTZY010000089.1:0-39164 GCA_035764085.1 Gaiellaceae bacterium | reverse complement strand
AATGGGACGAGAGGAACGGACGCCACCAGCTAGCCAGGCGCTCAGACTGCTTCGGGAGATCGGAAAGACTCCGTTCGAATTCCAGGGTGAAGCAGTCGAGCGCGTGTCGTCTGCCGCGGTGGACGGCGAACGGCTCCTTGTTCAAGCCCCCACGGGCGCAGGAAAGACGCTCATCGCCTACCTGAACGTGGCCGTAGCGGCGACGCGACTTGGATCTGCTCTGCGGACGATCGTGGTGGTACCAAGCCGACCGCTTATGCGCCAGCACGCCGTGGACGCGGGCTGGCTCCGGGAAACCTGCCGGCTTCCGGTTCACATGCTGACTCCTGACGACCCGATGCGGATCTGGGAAGCTGTCCTTGCGGGGCCTGGTCTGATCTGCACTACTCCACACGCCCTTGGTTCGCGCCTCGAACGACTGGGAGGACTCGAGGCGCTACCACCCTTCGATCTTGTCCAGTTTGACGAGATCGACCTATTCCTCACAGTTGACAGAGATGAACGGCGTGATATTTGGCCCACTCTCGATGAGTTCATCCGCGCTGGCACACCCCTGGTCGGGTACACCGGCACGTCTCTCTCGCCGATCCAGGAGCGCGAGTGGACATCGAGAGCATTCACCCCGTGGCAGCCAGCGATTCCAGAGGAATGGCTGCCCTTTACCTCTGTGCGCTTCGAGGGCGTTGAGAACCAGCAGGTCATTCGGGCAGACCAGGAAATCAGCGATGAGCTGGGAGCTGCCTATCGCCGATATCAAGATCTCGGAGGAGACCCGCTCTCCTGGCGTGAGCTCAAGGCCAATGCCCAAGCCTCGGGCGACCTAGGTAACGAGGCGCGACGCATCCTGACACTCCACGCCGACAGGCTGCTTCTATTCGAGGGCGATCATGATCGCGACGGGAAGGTCGCCGCGATGCTCGACGCAATCAGGGGGCAGCGCGCGTTAGTGCTGACCAGATACGTGGCCACGGCGGTCGCGGTGGCGGGAGCCATCACGCACGAGGGGATCGCCGCCTACCAAGCAGACGGCCGGATGAATGCGGGGGAGGCGGAGCGGTACGTGTCCGCCTTTCGAACGGAAGATGTCCCGGTGCTGGTGATCACGCGCGATCTCGGCGGGCGCGGCCTCGACTTTCCATCCGCCGACACTGCGGTTGTGATGAGCCCTCGAAGCAACTACCAGACTGTGGCCCAGGAGCTTGCACGGATCCGATCTCGTAGACAAGAACCGAAGACCGTCACGGTCCTGTACTACACGCAAACAACGGAGACACTCAAGGCATCCCGTCTCGCGGATCATCTTGTTCGCGACAACCGGTTCGGCGATCACCGTCTATTTGAGGTTGAAGGCGTGCCGCAGCCACCCGAGGTCGAAAGTCAATTCGAGCGCGCTCACTTTGCTGTTGAAGAAGCGCTTCCACCCGGCTACGCCGAATGAGCCCGCACGAACCGTTTCCGGCAGGCCTCTTTGCACCACTTCTCTTGTCGGCCGGTAAGCGGGTCGCCGCAGCCAACGCAGAGGCGCGGCCGGTACTCGATCGTTGGCTCCTCGGGGGCTAGGTCGTTGGGGTCGAGGAGCGGGTTGGATTCTTTGCCGATCCGGAGGAGCCCGGTGGCGGTGACGTGGTGGTGTTGGAGGAGTCCGCGTGTCCAGGGGTGGCAGCGTTCGCCGTCGGGGCCGAGCATCTTGGGGTCGGTGTGGCTGCGGTAGGCCTCGTAGTAGTCGCGGATGGTCTGCGCACCGATGGTGCCGTCTGAGATTTCATAGGGCTTGTCGAGGTTGAGCCGGTAGCTGCGGTCAGGGTTGCCACGGTCGATCCACTCCTGCGTGGCTAGTTTGTCGAGGTCGCGGCTGTACGGGCCGATGAGGCAGCGGATGCCGAGGCGTGCCCGTTCGAGCGGATGCGGGTGTGCGATGGTCACGAAGCCCCATGGGCGGATCTGGTCGGTGTAGGGCTTGCTGTCGTTGTAGGTCTTAAAGGCGTTTTGGTCGGGCTGAGAGGTGACGGTGAGGCGGCCGATCGCCGGCTGGCTGAAGTAGTCGGGTTCGGGGTGGTGAATGCCGAGCTCGGTTGCGATGAGGTGTTCCCAGAACTCGTCGATGGCTGCGCCGGGCTGGTCGGGGTTGTGTAGGAGGAGGAGGTGGCCGAGGCCATGTTCCGAGCGGCGCCGCTTGCCGGCCTCTCCGACGAGGCGGGGGTGGCCGTGGTCGTCGAGGGTATACAGGGCGTGGCGTTTGGCGGCGAGCGAGAGGCAGCTGATCTCGATCTGCTCACCGGTCTCGGGGTCGAGGTTCTCGGGTTCGAGCTCGAGGATCGACCTGCTGCCGAGCTCGCCGTCGTAGGGGTTGAGCGGCCGAAAACGTTCGATCAACTCCTCGCGCACCTGCTCGTGGCTAAGCGCGAGGATCGCCTCCCGTCCATCGGGGAGGCGGTGGGGTCCGCCAGGGCAGGGAACGAGGCCGCCAGTCTTGGTGGCGACGGCGAAGAGGCTGTCGGTGTCGCAGAGGGCGTACTCGCTACCGGTGCGGTGGAGGAGGCTGATCGCGGTGGCGAGGAGGAGGCGGCCGCCGCTCGAGACGAGGGTGGCAATCAGGGGGTTGAACCAGCGGCCGGGCGCCTCGACGCGGCGGCTGCGGCAGGGGTAGCGGCTGTCGTCGCTCAGAGTCAGCGTGAGGTCCTTCCGACGCATGTGCTCGGTGATGTTCATCTCGATCGGGGTGCCGTAGGCGATTGCGTTGGCCTCGATCTTCAAGCCGAGCGAGAGGCCTTCGAGCAGTGCTTCTCGCTCGTTCTCGCCACCGTCGCGTGCCGGTTTCGCGTCGGTCTTCAGTTGCTGGCGGAGCTCGACGAGCCGCTTGATCAAGTCCTCGCGCGCCGGGTCGACGCGGTAGCGGGGGTCACCGTTCAGGTCGACCGGTTGCAGCCCTTGCTGGCGCGACCGGGGTGAGAAGCGGAGCACCCGCAGCAGCGTCGGTACCCGGCCGGTCTCGAGGACGGAGGCGATCAGGTCGGCGAGCGTCCACCACTGGGCTGGGCCGCCGTGCCGGTAGGCGAGTGCGAGGTTGTATGCCCCGGCGCCGCCCCGAGCTTGGTTCTTGCGGTAGCGGGCGCGGGTCGGGAGCAGGTCGCCCTCGGGCCGGACGAGGCAGATGGCATCCAGGGTCGGCCAGAGAGTCGAGTCGAGTACGTCCTCGGGCTCGATCTGCACGAGCAGTCGTTGCAGGTCGGCTGGGTCCTCGTCGTGCCAGTCGAAGCCCTGCGCGAACAGGTAGCGGTGGAGCTGCTGGAGGACGAAGACGGTCGGATACTGGGACAGGAAGTCGAGGTAGGCGCCGGGGACGGCGTGGCGGCGGATGCGGCACTCGGTGCGGCCGCCGTAGTAGGTCTCGAGGATCGAGGCGAGTAGCCACTCGGGCGGATCGGGCTGTAGCTCGAGCCAAGGTGCCGCGCCGGTCTCGGTAAGGAGGGCCTTGCCGATGCTCGCCTCGCTGTAGATGTCGGTGATCGGCGTCTCGCTGAACCCGAACCGTTGGTAGCGCTCCTGCAGCGCCTGCGCGCACTCCCAGCTGACGAGCACGTCCCGCTCCAGATACTCGAGGTACTCGCGGGCGATCTGTTCCCCATGCTCGTCGGTGTCGAGCTTGCGGTGTTCCGTTCCGAGCTTGTCCGCGAGCGCCTTGAGCGTGAGCTTCTGCCCGAACAAGGCCGAGCCAACTCCGAGATCGTCGAGGAAATAGCCGCGGTGCTGGGCGACGTCGCCGCCGCGCTCGTTGTTGCGCGCCTCCGCGCTGCGACCATCCGGAATGGTGAGCCTGATCGCAGTCGCCCGGGCCCCAAGCCGTTTCACCTGCACGTGGGGATCGCGCGGATCAGCGCTAACCCCGAAACTGAAGCCGCCGCGCATGAACCCGGTCTTGTCCTTGGCCGGCCCGTGGCTGGTCGACACTTGGCTGATGTCGAAGGGCAGATTCGCGCCAATGGTCAGCGCCCGCTGCTTCCCGGAATAGCGGAGGAACACCTTGTCCACGAACTGGTCGCGGGTGAGCCAGGGCAACCCTCGCTCGGCCGCGTACTCCTCCACGAGCGCGAGTTCCCCCGGGTCGAGCGCATCTCGATCGCCGAACAGGCCGCTCTTCTGCAGCCTCGCTCCCCGGTAGAGCTGGTACCAACCGACCCGCAGTCGCTGCCCTAGCCCGGTCGTGGTCTCGGTGTCGAAGACCAGCGACCAATTCGAGTGGCCGAGTTCCTTGCGGAACTTGCGCCCGCGGCGTTGGCTTCGGTTCGGCGGTACCGCCCGGCCGCGCACGGCCACCTCAATTTCCAGCGGGGACGACTCACGCATGCTTGTGGAGCCAGGCCTGGAACTCGTCCCGCCAGCGCTCGCCCAGCCGCTCTCGCAGGAACGCGTCGAGCTGTTCGAGCAGGACCGGTACCTCGGAGGCGATGACCATGACCAGGTAGAGCGTGTCGAGCAGGCCGCGGGTCAATGCCGCCGCCCGCAACAGAGGGCTGCCGTCGGGGTTGCGCAGCGTTTCGCGTGGCCAGCGGTGCTGCAGCTCACTCGGAATGGCGTGGTAGTTGGCCGGCAGGAGGACGGTGCGCGGATCGTTGTGCTGCCCGGGGGGATGGTGGGCCTGGAGCCAGGGACGGCCGTGCCGGCGCGCCTCGTGTTCGGTGCAGTAGATCTCCGGATCAACCCCGCTGAGCATGAACGGGCAGATCTCCGGGCATCCCTCAGCAACGCAGCGAGGCGTGCGAGTTCCGAGCTGCGCAAGCTTCTCCTCGAGACGCTCAGCCCACTCCTCCGCCTCCCACCAAGGCTCGCCGCTCACGGCTCGTACAGCTCCTGGAAGTCGAAGTCGGTTGAGAGCCAGAAGTCCTCGACGACCTCCGGGTCGGTCTCGAACGGATAACCGAGATACGAGCGATCGCGGTAGGGGTCGAGTCGCGAGGTGTCTCCGGTGTGGATGAAGTGGCTAACCGCGTCACCCCAGTAGCGGGCGATCAACCTCTTGGTTTCCGGGTCGTTCGCCTCGACCTGGTACAGCTTGCCGCGGCTCAGGAACGGCATCCAGCTCATGGCCGACCCTCAGCTTCGGCCGCGTCCCTCTGCAGCCGTTGCAGCTGGAGCAGGGAATCCCAACCCGCCGCTAGGTGCTGCTCAACTTCATCGAGGGTGCCGTCGTAGAGCGGCAGAAGGGTCAAGACGCGGATCAGGCCGAGTGCGAGCGCGACCTCAGCCGCCGCGGTGCGTGTCAGGGTTTCTTCGGTCTCGCCGTCGCCGGTGACGAGCGACAAGTTCCTTCTAGATTTCTGCCCCATCGGGACCAGCACCTCCCGTCTCGGGGCCCGGGATCGTTCCGCGCACCGAGTCGAGATGGAGGGGTCAAACGGCGGTGCCCTCCGGCGCCGTCCCCAGGCCGCCAACGCGCGGCGGCGGGGGAACCAGATTGGTCGCGAGATTATCAGGACCTGCCCAGTAGCCTGCTTCGCGTGGCTCGCCCCCGCGACGCGAAGCAGTTCCCACCTCCCCTAGCCTCGGGCGAATCAGCGACGGATAAGGACACGCTGGTGATGGGCGGCTCCCTCACCCGCTCAGCGGAGGGCCGGTTGCAGACCCTGCAGACTCACGGCCAATACCCATCTCCTATCTCTGTCCAGGAGGTGTGGACGAACGCAACGCGCCGGCGGTACCGAAAGGCATGGGAGGGGCAGACGCTCGGGTCCTATGGACACGTGATCGAGTGGGAGCCCCGCGAGATTGCCTGCGGTGCATGCGGACGGTCCGTCGGCGGCTATGCGGGGTACCGCGTGCGCTACCCGGACGGGCGGCTTCATCTGGAGCAGGGAATCGTGGAGGACACGAGTCGACGCTATGAACGAAGCTCCTCCACACCGCGCGGAGCCGGCACACGGGGTCCGCGATCGCAGCCCCGTTTTTGGCTGGAAGGAGAAATCGGCCGGCGCGCGGCGAAAACGACGGCCTGCTTTCGCTGCCCAGGTTGCAAACGAGAGTATCGTCGAAATCTGGCGCGGCTCGGGCGGCAATTGTTTGCGCAGAGGGACCCTGGAGTTTTTCTTCTTGAATAGGAAGTATGCGATTCTAGCGCGGGGTGACTTAAGGAAGTAGAATTAGAGTACGAATTCAACAAGCCCCCGCGACCGTTGGAGCGGCCCGGGGGCGTGGCACAGGAAGGAGATGTCTTCCCATGCGCTCACACGGTATCGCTCTCTGGCGGTGGCTCTCCTGGCACCGCTACCAACTCTTCGCAGGAACCGCATTGGCGGTCGTTGCGGCCGCGTTCGTCCTCGTCGGGCCGGCGTTGCTTGTCCTGGCCGCGGTCGAGTGGAAGTACAGCCCCAGGCGAAGCCGGCTGCTCAGCCTCGCCCTCTTCGGTCTTCTCGCCCGAGCCTTGCTCTGGTCGTGGCAGGAACTCCGAGGTCTCCCGCACGGGCCATGGCATCCCTGCGCCCAATGTGGAGCGCCGATCGAGGCGCCCTCCCGCGCTTGGTACTGCTCGCCCGCCTGCCGCCGGTACGCCCGGCTCGAGCGAGACGCACGTTCACCGGATCCGTGGCTGGCTGAGCGGGCTGAGAGCCGCCTCCGCCTGGTGTGGAGCGCAAGCGTTGCGAATCCTGAGTCTTCCGAGATCCCCTTCTAGCCATGGCGACGCTTTCTCACCCTCTCCGGCGTGCCGGCGTGCGCGTCGCGAGTGGCTTCGGGATCAAGGTCTTCGTCCAGCGGGGCCACCTCGTTGTCGAGGACGGCCTCGGACGCGACCGACGCCGGCGCGTCTTCAACCGGGCAACCCACGGGATCGCTCGGCTCGTCGTGATCGGCAGCGATGGGTTCATCAGCTTGGAGGCCGTCTGCTGGTTGCATCGGCTCGGCGTCGCGCTCATCCATCTCGACCGCGACGGCAACATCCTCGCGACCTCCGTCCCGAACGGTGGCGACGTCCGGCTCCGCCGTTTGCAGGCTCTCGCCGGCGGGAGCCAGACCGGCCTCGAGATTGCCCGGATGGTGTTGCAGGCGAAGCTCGACGGCCAAGCCCAAACGCTCGAGCTGCTTGACGCTGACGAGGCGGCGCGGGGCGGCATCGTGCGGGCGACCGCTGCGCTCGCAGAGGCGCGCACGCTCGACCAACTGGTGTGGGCGGAGCGCGACGCCGCACTCGCCTACTGGAACGTCTGGGAGTCGCTTGCCGTCAGGTTCGGTCGAGCGGACGAGCGACAGGTTCCCGAGCACTGGCTCCGCTTCGGCCAGCGCGGATCCCTCCTTACCAGCAGCCCCCGCCTCGCAATTAATCCCGCGAACGCGATCCTCAACTACCTCTACGCGATCCTCGAAGCCGAGACCCGACTCGCCTGCCTCACCGTTGGCCTCGACCCCGGCCTCGGCATCGTCCACGTCGACTACCGCAGCCGCGACTCGCTCGCCCTCGACCTGATGGAAGCCGCACGACCCGCCGTCGATGCGTATCTGCTCGAGCTCCTCAAGGAGCGAAACTTCACGAGGCGCGACTTCGCGGAAACCGCCCGCGGCGTCTGCCGCGTCAACCCGCCGCTCAGCCACGAGCTCGCCGAGACCGCGCCGCGCTGGGCGGAGGCCATCGCCCCGGTCGCGGAGGCCGTCGCGCACGAGCTCGCTCGCACCAAAGGCTCGCGGATCAAGAAGGTCTCGACGCCGCTCACCGGGAGCAACCGGTCAGCCCGCTACCCGCACTCGCGACGCCGAACCTCCAAGTCGGCCTCGGCGCCGAAGCAGCGGCCGATGCCGGACTGCAAACGATGCGGCCAGCCGGTGCCACGCCGCAGCCGCACCTACTGCGACGACTGCCTCCCCCACTACCAACGCGAGCAATACGAGAAGGCGTTCCACGGCTCCGGGCTCTCCGCGATCGAGTCGAAGAGGGCGGCGAACGCCGACCCGACCCACGGGGCTAAGGCAGCGTCCGCTCGTGCCGCGACCAATGTGCAGCGAAAGCGCGAAGTCCGAGAATGGGACGAAGCGCACGGCAAGCTCATCGACCTCTCCGCCTTCCAGCGCGACATCCTCCCGCTGATCCAGGGCGTTCCGCTCAGCCGGCTTCAGAAGGCGACGGGTCTGTCGCTGCGGTACGTCTCACTGATTAGACGCGGCGAGCGGACACCCCATCCGCGGCACTGGGGGACCCTGCTCGCGGCTGCGGAGGTGAACTAACAGCCCTACGCTGCTTCGCCGTAGTCACGTGCGACGACGGTGTCGTATAGGCCGTAGTGGGTGAGGTCGGGATGGGAGTCGATGCCGGTGTAACGGAGGGAACTGTCTTCGTACCGGCGGAAGGCAAAGACCGCCTGATTCATCCGCTCCGTGTTGAACACTCGCAGGCGTACAAGCAGGTGGAAGTCTTCAATGGTCAGGCCAGTGACCGCGCGGAACAGATCGGGCTCCAGCTTTCTGATGACGTCCTGCAGTGTGTTCTCGCGGAAGTCCGTGAGATACATGAAGGCGGGGATCCGGGCGGCGAACTTGATCAGCTTCTCCTGAATCTGCTTCCGTCTGGACTTGTAGTCCTTCTCTTCGGCGGTGAGCTCCTTCTTCTCCTTTGCCGACAGGTCGCGGCCTTTGGCCTTGTTCTTGAGTTCGCTGATCCGCTCGCTCTTGTTGATCACGGTCTCGATGAAGTTGTCGCCGAGCGTGCGGAAGCCCTCGATCTGCATCACTGCTTTCATGGCCTCGGGGCTTTCGAGAATGCGGCGCAGGGTGTCGTTGTCGACATTGACCAGTAGCGCGCTCTCCCACTTGCGCGCGAGGAGCGTGGCTGAGGTTCCAGCCATCGCGTAGTCGAGGATGCCGCCGACGTCGATCTGGAACATGTGGGAGCCGTCGTAGGCGAGCACGGGCAGGAAGGAGACCAGCTCCTCCACGGCCTTCTCGGGATTGAGCTCGTCCGGCGAAAGCTCGATGCCGTACTCAGCGAGCTGGCGCAGCGCCCGTGTCGGCGCGAAGTCGAAAACGAAGCAGACTGGTTTGAGGATCTCTTCTCCGTCCGGGTCGTCGCCGTTCGGATTCCTGATCGACCATGGCGACTGCACCCGGAACGCGGCTTGGAAGTACGTCTCCGGCGACTTGAGGTTGCGCAGCATCAATATCGACGACCACTGCGGCACGGTCACCCCGGTAGTGAGCTTCCCGCAAGAGAGCGTGATCGTCTTGGTCTCGAAGCCAGTTCCAATCGCACGTCGGACCGGGGGCAAGGCATCAAGCCCGATCCCAGCCTGTGCACCGGCGACGACACAGACTTGGTAATCGTGCCAAAAGACGTTCTGCCTCTCAGCGAGCAACTTGGCCATCGCATGACAAGCAGCAACGCTGGGGAGGAACCAAAACGAGTGCTGCAGGTAGGGCAGAAGCCGGACGTCGGAGTAGGGAAACGGTGGACGTTGGCTTCCCAGCTTGAGATTGTCGACCTGGGTCGGTGCGTATGAGCCCCGAATGATGTCGAGCCACTTCTGAACTTCGTTCTTGTGGTCGAACTCGGCGCCCTCACCCACCCCAGTGGCGCCGAAAAACTCGTTGAGATCGAACTCGTCGAACTCCCCCTGACTGGCGATGGCGAGCAGCTCATCCGGCATCTGGTAGGTGAGTAGCCGCATCTGCGGGAGAGCGTCATAAGGGTTCCACGCAGTGGGATGTTTGGCCCTGAACTCTTCCTTCGCTCGCTGCTCATCGGTGTAGGTCCAGTTGAAGATTTGCTCTTCGATGAACTCACCGGTGGCGAGGGCCCTGAAGGGTGTGCCGGAGAGATAGAGATACGCCTTGGTGGTGATCGGGAGGAACTCTGTCTCCGCCTCGGAGAGCTCAGCGAGGTCCTCGTTGACATCTTCGAGGCCGGCCGTGTACTCGAGGTTGGTCTCTTTCTTGGCCACCGCATGGTCTTCGCCCTCGAAGAGCTCCTTAGCGGTCTCGCGCCACGCTCCGAAGTGGTACTCGTCGAAGACGACGAGGTCCCAGTTGATGACATGGAGCCATTCGTTCTTTGCCTTGATGTTGCCGGCGCTGTCGCGGCCGAGAAGGTCTTGGAATGAACCAAAGTAGACGACAGGCTCCCTAGGATCGATCTCCGTCGGGTCGCTCCGGGACGAGCGGGATAGGTACTGCCACCCGTTGAAATCGGCATGCGACTCAAGGTCGGTCTGCCACGCGTCCTCGACCGCCGGCTTGAACGTCACCACGAGTACGCGGACCGCACCGAGCTTCTTCGCGAGCTGATAGGCCGTGAAGGTCTTCCCGAAGCGCATCTTCGCGTTCCACAGGAAGCGCGGGACCGCGTGCATGTCTTCCTTCCAGATTGAGTGGAAGTAAGCGTGCGTCTTGTTGACAGCCTCGGCCTGTTCGCGGCGCATCGGGAACGTCTGGTGATGAGTGCCAACGAGTCGCAACCCCTTCTGCAATTCGGTGATCGCTGTCTTTACATCGTCGATCGAGCAACGCATCCATTCGCGAGCGGAGCCGATAACGACGTTCTCGAAGCCCTTGTCGACAAGACGTTGGCGGACATCGCTGTCGCGAAACGTGGACCCATCGTCACGCTCAGCCGGCGCAACAACGTGCAACGTGTAGGCCTGCTGCATCTGTCCTTGCGACTGACGGATGCGCGCGTTCACATCCTCTTGCGTCGTCTGCCCGACTTTAATGAGACCCTCGTATTCGGCTGGCGGATCGTTTGGTGTCCAGGCGTAGATCTGCAGCCGAGGCTCGGGCTTGGGCGGCAGGATCTCCTCAATCGGCTTACTCATCCACGTCCTCGTCAGATGGCAGCTCGTCGGGGACTGCGTCGTCGTGCTCGGCGACCTGGGACTCAATGAAGGCGATCTCGTCCTTGTTGAGTCCGTAGCGCTTGTACAGCTTCGCGTCAGTCCACTCTTGGTCAAGCGGGAGATCGGGCACGAACGCGTAGACATGCTTGGGCGCATCCTGCGTGGACTTCCGAAGAGACACCAGGAATCGCACGAAACGAGTGCGTAAGTAGCCGGCGTAGTTGATCGCCTCTTCCTCAGTGGCAAAGTGACCCGCCACGAGGTAGCTCTCAGTGCACGCCGTACCAGGGCCGGCGATGATCGGCTTACTAAGGAACTTTGTCTCAACGGCCGCGCTCGTGCCCTGGACGCGAGTCATGAGGACTTTCCACTCGTCGATCCAGGAATCGTTGGTCGGGATCTCTGAGCGCTCGACCCAGCTGATCTTTTGAGAGCCGAATAGCTTGACGGGCTTCTTGAGGCCCTTTCGGTCGGGCTGACCATGAAAGTACGTGCGGAGCCCGAACGGCTTCTGGCTCGAGACTCGGAGGTCAAGAGTTGGCTCAGCCTTGGCTCTGACCTTCGCCAGGATAGGAACCGCTTCGTTGCGTCTAACGAGGACGTCGTACTCATCAAGGAAGCGCTCGACTGCCGGGCCCGTCGGCTGGCCTTCCCAGATCGTCTGAATTTCGCAAGGGCCCTGATGGTCGCGATCCCAGAGGAAGTACGAGATGCCCCCGCGAATCTTGACGCCAGGAAACGCCTCGTAGAGCTTCGGATAGTCGACGATCTTCCCTATCCGCTTGTCGGCGAGCATCCGCTCGCGGTATCTGTCGAGCCCTTTGCCCCCAGCCATCCAGCGGGAGGGAGTAACGAAGACGGCGTAGCGAGGGTCTAGGTCGAGGGCTCGCTGCACGAAGAGTTGGTAGATGGGGGCTGCGCTCGTGCCGTATCCACCGTCGTCTAGCTGGTATGGCGGGTTGCCGATGATCACATCGAACTGCATGTCGTCTCCAAACAGCTCGGCGATGCGAGCATTGATGTCGTCGGTGTGTATGAACGCGTACGCGTGGGTCTCGAAACCTTCGCCTCGGTCGAGGGCCTCCTGGCTGGCTCCGCAGTAGCGGCAGGTGCCGCCCACCCAGTCGTGCTCCATGGGCGCGAACCAGATGTTCCCGTCCTTGTCGGTGAATGAGCGCGCAATGGAGTGAGGGCCGTTCGCGTCCTTGGAGCAGTAGACGCTCCGGCGTGAGAGCAAGCTAGTGAGGTAGGTGATGCCGATGCCGAAGACCTGCTTAGTGAGGATGTGATCGACTCGTTCCTCGAGGTCTGGTATCTCGGAGCTGAGACCCTCGGTCAACCGGCTGGTGATCTCGCGAAGGAAGACGCCCGACTTCGAGACTGGATCGAGGAACTTCACGGTCTTGTCGGTCCAGATGTCTGCGCCTTTGTTGTCGGCCGCCCACTCGTCTGCGAGGGTGTCGAGCATCCTGTTCGCGAACTCGGGCGGGGTGAAGACCTCGTCGTTGGAGAGGTTCGCGATGCACGTCAGGACGTCAGGGTTCCGACCGCGGAGCGCAAACTCGGATCGCTTAAGCACTTGCGAGACCCTTGACCGTGAGCGGCGGGTAGCTCTTGGTCGGCGTGAAGATCTCGTGCTTGCCGAGTTCGGCGAAGAGCGTGTCGTCACCGAACGACGACATCTGCGTCAGCGTGTCGAATCGAAAGTCGCGCCGCTGGTACTTGCCTTTGCCGAGGTATCCCCACTCGGGGAAGGTGATCGGCTGCCCGTTGCCAGTGAGCATGGAGAGGGCGTCACCGTGGACGATGTTCTGCGTGAGAACATGAGCAGCTCCCTGGTGGAGGTCGTCCTGCTCGTCGAGGCCGAGATAGTCATCGAGGACCTCGAGCATGTTCATGTGGCACTCAGCGATGTTGTCGTCGAGCAACTCGATGCCGTAGACACACATCAACGCGAAGAGGGCGTAGTGCCGTTTCTCGAAATCGGACTTCCCGAACGTGAGCTCCACGGCTGCCAATTTGCGCTGCAGCACCGGGACGAGAAAGTTCCCACTCCCACACGCCGGCTCAAGAACACGGGAGTCAATCCGCTCAGTCTCGGCCCTGACGAGGTCGAGCATCGCCTCGACCATCCACGCGGGGGTGAAGACCTCTCCGTGATCAGCTATCCGCTGCTTCGACCTCACCAGAGGCACATGTGCAGGCTATCGCCGACCGCTGACAGATCGTAATCCGTTACGGGTGTCGCGGCGGATCAGATCCACCCTTCACCCTTCGGCGGCTGGTTCCGACGAAGCCGCTAGGTCGCGCCGGAGGCTGTCCAGCGTTCTTCCATCGGCGCGCTCGACACGCCATGCATACCAGCCGTCCATAGCCGGTATCTCAGCGATCTCGACTGCTGCGCGGGACGGAGATGCAAAGGCTCTTCCGTCGGTGAGGGCGATGGTCCCTCCGCTCGTAACGGTCGCTTCGTACCGGTGCCCTAGGTTCGGCCGATCCCAATAGAGGGCGTCTCCCTCCCGTAACAGGCCGGCGTCCAGTAGATCGGTCAACCGCACTCGACGGCCATTGATCTTTGTGTGATCGACGACATCGACTTCTTCCACACTGCTTGCGAACTCGGCCTCGTGCTCCCCCTCAATGTCGACCAGTCGTCGACCATTCTGGTCTTCGTAGATGGTGATTGGCACGACCTTGACGGGCAGCCGGTTCTCGATCAGAAACTCAACTGCGGACTCCGTCCGACCATGGAACGAGCCAGCCAGAAGCATCAGCCGGGGAGATGGATTCACGATCGCCGGCACCGAGGAGCTAGTGAACTCTTGCCACTCTGGGAAGAAGCGTTCGGCTCCAAACCGGTACATCAACGCGAGCTCGTCGAGATTCGCTTGCCGGGCCCAGCCTGCATATTCGAGGCACTGCGCGAGCTGACTCCGATCGAACTCACGCTTCACCTCGATGACTACAACACGAGCGTCAGCATCTAGCGCGACTATGTCCGGGCGTCCGCCGCTAGGCAGCGTGGGCTGGCGCTGGACGAGGAACAACGTCTCGCCCACGACCTCTTCCGGGTTTGCCCACGCGAGATCCTCGATCTCACGCTCGTATAGCTCGGCTCCACCACGGAGGCGTCGGAAAGGGAGAAGCTCGCCAGCGCTGTCAAGTTCGTAAAGCGGCATTGCTGGGGAGTGTAGGCCTGCCCCTTCAGCGTTGTCTGGCGGCAGACGGGAGACCCGGCGTCCCTAGCTCCAAATCCACGGCGGCGTTAAGTTCCTCCCTCTCGTGCTGATTGATCGTCGTGTGCGGGCCGAGGCACGCTCGGCTCAGGAGTCACTTGAACGTCTCGGCCGCTGCTCGGGAGGGTTCTCAGCAACCTGTGCGATGAGCGCTACGGCGGTTCCCTCACTCATGAGCCTTAGTGCGGCAGCGGGCATGGTCAGCGCCCTTGCCTATTGGGCGGCGGATGTGAAGCGGCGTATCGCGAACGATCCTGCGAGAGATGACTACCTCTCGCAGACCTGGTTCGACCAGCCTCGGATCTACCCGCAACGGATCCTCGAGGATCTACCTCCGGGTGACCTACGCAGCGTCTACCCGCTCATCCAGCTCTCTTCCGCATTGATCGCCTCAGCACCCAATGAGGCTGCGATGCTGCGTGCCTTCGAGCGTGCCGCGGGAGCGTACGGCCATGGGGACCAAAGCGCCGCGAATGCTCGACTGACTGAACAAGCCCGATACGCCGAGCAGGCGACAACCGCTTTGCTCGAGGCCGCGGCTCTCGCCGAGCAGGGAGCAGCTGAACTCGAGGGTGACGAGGGGACCGATGCGACGCCCCAGCCGTCTCTGGAAAGGCGGCTCGAAGAGGTGCTTCCAGATGAGGTTCTCGCCGCGCTGTACCTGGCGGGAATCAGCGTCGCTCGGCTCCGCCGACACAAGGTGCGCCCCGGCACGCGCAGCGACATGGTCACCGCGCTTCGATCAAGTGGCGAGGCCATGAACGAGTTCGCGATCGCTCTCCGAGGTTGGGATGCAACTGCGGATGCCCGAAGACTCGAACGGCCTCCGACAGGAGGGCGCTTTGTTATCTACCGAGCCGCCGATGTCTACGGCTGGCGCCTCGTAGATCTCGAGGAACGGGTGCTACTGGACACCGGCGCAGTGTTCTCTACACGTGAGATGGCTCTCGCGAACATCTACGAAGTCTCCGAGAGCGCGGCCGAGGCTGAGATTTCGGACGAATGACATGAGGCGTACGCTCACTGAGCAGCCTGCTTCTCGAGCAAGCCACGGAGCTGCCCGGGACCAACTACCCAGAGCGTCGAGTTTCCGTGCCGAACGAGCATTGGTGTCGCTGGTGGCTCCGTCCCGACGCAGAGTACGGCAGTCACGAAACGCTGCGAGAACTTCTCTTTAACCCAGATCGCGTTGCTGACCGCTTGGCCGCGGTCCGTCGCGCGGTACCTGCCACTCTTCGTTTCCACTGCGAAGGCGGCTCCCGGGCCGAGAACAACGTGATCGACGTTACCGCGCCCCTCTCGAAGGACGTTGTGGATGATTGACCAGCCTTTGTCTCGGAGCGGCTCGAGTTCCCCAGCGACGCGTGTTTCAGCGTCTCCACCAACGACTGCGTCTGCAGCCTCATTGCCAAGACGCCACACGTCGCGGATGAGGTAGAAGGCGAGCCCAACCGAGGCGTAGAACGCAACACGACCCTGACTGGTATCCGTCCAGTGGTCGGCTCGCATCACGAAAAGCAGGGCGACCACCGTGAAGTAGATGGCCAGGAGCGCTATCCCGCGGAGCAACAGCAGCCGCCCACGGGCTCGCGTATGGAACCCAGCGATGTTCCGCTCGGCGATGTGGGCTCGTGAGGCGCCGATCACCGTGACGAGCGCGACGAGCACGACGCCAGCGACCCAAAGGTGCGAGATAAGAAACAGGACGCCGAGAAGAAGGGGCAATGCGAGCGCGGCGCTTTCCCACCATCTAAGACGCATCGCCATGTTCTACGAGCAGCCCCGGATGCTGAGGATGGATGCTGAGGATAGATCCTGGGTCATGGATCCGATTCCTAGGGGGTGAGAAGTGGCTCAGCGCAAGACGCTCACGGAACGGCAGGTCTCTCTACTTCGCTGGATCGCGGACGGATGTCCAGACGGCGTGATGGAAGATGAGTTCCACCGCATCTCAGCCGCCGCCCTCCGCAACCGCGGGCTAATTTCGACCACGGGTCGTGGGCCCAGCTGGGAGGCCAGGCTGCTGCCCGAAGGACGTGCGTATCTCGACAGAGTCGACAGCTCGGAGCCGCCGATACCGCGCTAAGGCAACGCTTCGGTAACGCAGCAACTCGTGGACGACATTGTCAAGGCCGGTGGAACGCTTCGCGTGCCTGTTAAGGACTGGCGCCACCCTGATGGAGTCGACTACGCAACCCGCGCCCGGCTGGCCGAGCAGTTCGGAAAGGTGCCCCTCGGAAAGCGTCTAGCGGTCCGCGAGGTGAGTGGTGAGCTTGAGCTTTGCCTGGAGGAAGCCCCTGAGGGGACGGTGATCGAGCTCTCGCCTGTCGAGGTGCCTAGGCGTGTCTCGAAACTACATCCTGTCGCACGACGGTTCCGTGACGACACCGACAAGCACGAGGTCTCCCGCAAGGCCCTGCCGAGGTGCGTGCGGATAGTCCACGCTCTGGCGGAAGTACTCGAGCGTCGAGGCCATGACGTAGCGAACGTGGAAAAGCCGGCTAAGGGTTATCGGAACGAGCGATGGAAGGCGGAGTACGACGGCCACCTCCTCATCACGATCCGCGGACACGAGTACAGCCTCAGAGTCTTGGAGGAGAAGGTCTCGACTAGAAGCTCCTTTGAGGACTTCCCGCACTCTCGAGCGCCTGGTCGGACGCGCTACGACTCGGCCGCCACCGGACGGCTCCAGATCACTGCCGACCGCTACGGCCGGGCTGGGCGACCCGCAATCTGGGCTGACCGACGGTCGGGGACCCTTGAGAAGAAACTCCCCGAGCTAGTGAGAGAGCTCGAGGTCCGCGCAGCCGAAGACGACCACCGAGACGCTGACAGGAAGAGCGCGGCCGAAGAGCGACACCGTCAGTGGGAAGTCGCAATGACTGCGGCCGGAGAGCAATTTCGCGAGGAGCGGCGGGGGCAGGTACTCCGTGCTCGCATCGCCGCTTGGCAGGAAGCGAATCTGGCACGTGAGTACCTTCAGGTCTTATGTGAACGCTACGGCGATTACCCGGAGTCGACTGAGTGGATTGCCTGGACTGGTCGCTACATCGACGAGCACATCGATCCGATGACCCGGCCTCCCACGATGGCAGAAGAGCCGGAGCCCGCTCCGGACGACCTCAAGCCTTTCCTAGGCGGCTTGAGCCCCTACGGCCCACCACAATGGTGACTTGTGCAGGTGGCTAGAGGGCAACCAACTCGGCGAGCTTGCCCGCGACATTCGCCATCGAATCTCCTGCGGTGCTCAGACCGCTTCTCGAGCCGAGCAGGGGGCTGACTTCGCGGAGAGCCTCATATGTCGTGTCGTGCACGACGGGGACGAGGAGGTCGCGGGCGAGGAGCGCCGATAGCTCTTTGTCGGCGATGCTCTCTCCTCGAAGGCGGTGCAGCAGCCCGGGGGTGACTAGGACGACCCCGACTCGTGAGTTCGCCAGTCCCTTGTCGATCTCACGCAGCAGTGGAGTCCCGAGGACGACATCCTTCTCGCTGAACCACACCGAAACGTCCAGCGACTCGAGCAGGTCGTGCAGCTCCTTGGCTGCCCCTTGTCGGTCGTCCCATGCATGGCAGAGAAAGACGTCCCGAAGATCAGGCGTGAACGCTCGTGTTTCGACGTTGTTGCGAACCGGCGTGAGTGCCCGCACCTCCGCAGGTGTGTATGCCAGAGCCGAACCGGCTCGCGACCACCTTGGCCTGCCGCTGCTGCCGGACGCGCCGACGCCGCTCCGGCCATCTCCGCCACTCCCAAACCGTGTGTAGGACGGATACGAGTAAGACCTGTAACCGCCGTAGCCCCCGGACCGGCCACCGCACACGGGACAGGCCGCTGCTCCACTCGCTGTTCTATGGCCCCGTACCGGGGCGGTGCACCTAGCCAATTCGCGCTCCTTCCAGTTGCAATCTATCTCGCGGCAAAGCGGCCGCCGGGTGGGGGCTGGCTGCTACCCGCCACGGACCGGTCGCGACCCGGCCAATACCGGCAAATTCGGGGGTTTGTCCGGGTTATGTCGATTCCTATAACCCCGCTACCGGCCTCGGCGGAGCGCCGTCGAGGCGCACCAGGAGCCGGTGGAGCGAGTCCTGCAGGGCCTTCGTGCGCGGGTCGGCCGCGATGTTGTCGAGCTCCCAGGGGTCGCGGCGGAGGTCGTAGAGCTCGCGCCATGGCGGATGCGGATGTCGTTGTAGAAGAGACGCCGCGCCGCGCTGAGCAGGTCCTTGTGCCAGGAGCTCCCCCGCTCCTTGCTCAGGTGCCGCTGGTCGTAGTCGGGCGAGTGCAGCGGCGTGAGGTTGACGAGCTTTCCCCAGTCCCGGCGGGCGGGGATCGCCGGCAGGTGCGGCGCGACCGGCGCGAAGTAGAGGAAGAAGGGGCGGCGCGCGTGCCGGATGAAGTGCACGGCCTTGCCGGTCAGGACCGAGGTCGAGTAGTCGGACGGCCGGCGGCCGTAGTGGACGAGCCGTCCGTTGTCGTTGATCGAGTAGTCGCAGTACGCCTCCATCGGGACGCTGTCCATGACCTTCCAGTCGTCCCAGCCCGGGGGGATCGCGTGGTGGACGTACGCGTCGGTGTACGGGTTGACGTACTTGCCGACCAGGCCGGTCTCGTAGCCGGCGCCGTGCAGCCACACGCCGAGGTCGGAGTCCTGCCGGAAGGCGGGGAAGCTGTGCGGCCCGAAGTTGTCGAGCACGCCGGTGTGGTGGGAGTACTGGCCGGTCAGGATGCTCGCCCGCGACGGCGCGCACAGCGAGGTCGTCACGTGGTAGTCGGTGAAGGTGACGCCGTGGTCGGCGAGCAGGTGCTGCACGTTCTTCATCACGACCGTCCCGTCGGCGCGCTCGTCGTCGCTGAGGATGAGGACGACGTTGAGCCGCCGCTCGTTGCCGTGCCCGTCCGGCGGCGACGCGGCGGCCGCCCGGCCGGCGGCAGCGCAGAGCAGCAGCACCGCTGCGATCGCCCCCAGACGCACGACTCGCCTCAAGACAGCCGCGAGGCTACGAGCGCCCTTTGAGAACGAGGTGAGACGAACTTGAGAGGGAGGTGAGAGCGGCGAAGCTGCCGCTCGGACTGAAGCGCTCCTAGCGCGGGCTGGCCGGCAGGACCAGCGGCGGCCGCGGCTTCTGGGAGAAGTCGAAGTCGTTCGCGAGGTCGCCGAGGATCGGCTCGTTCTCGCGTACGTCGGGCCGGCGGTCCGGCCGCCCGTCGGTCTTCGGATCGAGGCGCCGACCGCCGAGGAAGTCGTCCTCGATGAACTTGAGGTAGGCGTCGAAGCTGAGCACCTGGTGGTCGACGTAGCCCTGCTTCGCGTACGGGCTGATCACGATCGCCGGCACCCGGAGCCCGTACCCCTGCCGGTCGACGACCGGCGGCTCGACGTGGTCGTAGAAGCCGCCCCAGTCGTCCCAGGCGAGGAAGATCGCCGAGCTGTCCCAGTCGGGGCTCTTCATCACGGCGTTGACGAGCTTCGTGACCCACGCCTGGCCCGCGCCGAGCTCGGCGCCGGGGTGGTCGCTGTCGGCCCAGTTGGGGGTGATCCAGGACACGTCGGGAAGCGTGCCGCGCGCCGCCGCGGCGTAGAACCGCGAGAGCGGCACCTGTGCCTGACCGCTCTGGCGGTCCTGGCGGACGTCGGTGAAGTCGGCCAGCGGATCCCAGAAGCCGGGCGTGCTCGCCCCCGCGAGCCGCGTGTAGCAGCGGACCGGCCCGGCGAGGCAGTCGTTCGGCGTGCCCTTCTCCACGTACGACGCCCAGGTGACCCCGTACTTGTGGAGGAGGTAGGTGAGGTCGGTCCAGCCGTAGAGGGGCCCGCCGCGATAGCGGCGCAGCGGCGCGATCGGCCCGCGTTCGAGATTCGTCGAGCACGTGAGCGGCCGGTACGGGTTGCGGCACTCGGCCGACCAGCCGGAGACGAGCCAGAGATGCGCCGGCAGGCTCCAGCCCCAGTTCGGCTCGAACATGTGGTCCTGGAGCACGAAGCTGCGCGCGTAGTCCCAGTAGTTCGGGATCTGCCGGCCGTCGTGGTAGCTCATCACGTTCGGATGGCGCAGGTGGACGCAGGCCGGGCTGCGCCGGTCGCGGCGGCAGCGCCGGATCAGCTTGCCGTCGGTGACGCGGACGAAGCCGTCCATGCGACCGTGGTCGACGTCTTCCCTGCCGGCCAGCGGGCCGTGCGCGCCGCCCGAGTCGTCGACGCCGCTCCGGTCGAGGAACGGCTTCACACACTGCCCGACGCCGTTCGGCACGCACACCGACGGCACGCCGTGCTTCAGCGGGATCCCGTCGGCGCCCGGGAAGGTGCCGAAGAAGGAGTCGAACGAGCGGTTCTCCTCCATGATCACGATCACATGGCGGATCTGGTGGATGTCCCCGCTCGGCCGCGTGTGGCGCGCCGCTCGCACGCCGTGGTGGGACGAGGACCCGGCGCAGCCGGCCGCCGCGACGGCCAGGGCGAGCAGGGAGAGGTAGGCCGCGCGGCTCAGCTGAAGGGCGGGTGGAGCGGCAGGATCAGCGGGCGGCGCGGCTTCTGGTTGAAGTTGAACTCGGTGACGAGGTTGCCGAGGATGGTCGCGTTCTCCCGGACGTCGGGCCGCGGATCGGGGCGGCCGTCGGTGGCGGGATCGATCCTACTCTTATGCAGGAAGTCGTCCTCGATGAACTTGAGGTAGGCGTCGAAGCTGAGGACCTGGTGGTCGATGAAACCGCGCTTCGCGTAGGGGCTGATGAGGAGCGCGGGAACGCGGAGCCCGTAGCCCTGGTCGTCCACCGAGGGGGGAACGACGTGGTCGTAGAAGCCGCCCCAGTCGTCCCAGGCGAGGAAGATCGCCGTCGACTTCCAGGCGCGCGACCGCATGATCGAGTTGATCACCCCGGTCACGTACGTCTGCCCGCGCGTGACGAGGGCGGGCGGATGGTCGCTCACCTTGTCCGCGGGCACGACCCACGAGACCGACGGGAGCTTGTTGCGCTTGAGCGCCTTGAAGAGCGCCTGCAGCGGAGCGACGTTGCGGAGCTGGTGGTCCTTCCGGACCGTCGTGAACCACGGCAGCGGGTTCCAGATGCCCGGCGTCTTCGAGCTCTGCGGCACCGGCGCGCAGAACATCCTGTCGTCGGCGCAGTCGGGCTGCTTGCCGCGGTCGACGTAGTAGCCCCAGCTGACGTGGTACCGGTGCAGGAGGTAGGTCAGGTCGGTCCACGCGTAGTCCGGCTTCTCGCCGTGGATGTTGCCGGGCTCGCCCGGCGGCGACACCGGGTTCTGCACCGCCGACACGCAGCTCATCGGGTCGCCCTTGGTCGCGCATTTCGCCGACCAGCCGGAGACCATGTAGAGGTGGACGGGCAGGCTCCAGGACGCGTCGGACTCGAACATGTGGTCCTGCAGCACGAAGTGGCTGGCGTAGTTCCAGTAGTTCGGGATCTCGCGCCAGTCGTGGTAGCCCATGACGTCCGGCTTGTTCGGCATGTACGAGCACCGAGGGTCGTCGAAGTGCTTCTTGCAGTAGCTCGACCGTCCCACCTCCGCCTGGGCGATGAAGCCGTCCATGGCCCCGTCGGCGACGTCCGCCAGGGCGGTGGCATGGCCGTGCGGGCCGCCGCCGTTGCGGTTCCTGGCGTCGTGGTACGGCTGCTCGCAGGTCTTGCGGTCGGGATCCGGCACGCATGGGGGCGTGCCCGGATTCCCGGCGACGCCTGGGATGCCGTCGGCGCCCGGGTAGGTGCCGAAGTAGGAGTCGAACGAGCGGTTCTCCTGCATGATGACCACGACGTGCCGGATCTTGTGGATGCCGTGGAACACGGGCCGCTTCGTGTCGTGTCTCTGCCGCGAGCCCGCGGCTGACGCGAGCAGCGGCGCCGCGAGGGCGGCGACCGCTAGCAGGATGAAGACGGCCCTCCTCAAGGGGCAAGGACACTAGCGGGCTGGCCGAACGGCGCCGTCAGCTAGAGGAACATGACCCAGGAGCGGGTCGCGCCGCAGGCACAGTCCTTGTGCTTCGCGGAGCAGGCGCGGCAGTCCCAGTACTCCCACCAGATCCACTTCAGATGCTGGATCTCGAGAGCCATGAGGGCGAGAATCCAGAGGAGGATCGCAGTCCGCGTCACCCCAACAAGGTCGCACAGGAACGGGCGGCCCGCAATGGGCCGCCCGACTCATCCTCCTAGTGCTTCCGGCCTACCGCTACCAGCGGCGGGCGCCGGCGCCGAAGCCGCCGGTGAACAGACTGATCAGCCAGATCAGCGCGAGCACGATCGCCACGATGAACAGCCAGTGGACGACGAATCCAAAGCCGAACGCGACGATGGCGAGAATCGCCAACAGGATCAGCAAGAGCATCTCTACCCCTCCTTCCACCCGAGCAGATGGGGGTTCGTTTTCCGGGTTCGGGTCTGAAAACGGCGAAGTGTGGGGCGCGGTTACGCACGTACGCTGGTGCGGGATGGGCGCCGTCGAGGAGTTCTCGCCGGAGGAGCGGGCCCGGGCTCGGGCCTATCACCGGCCGCTGTACGCCGCGCTGCTCCTCGATCTCGCCCTGGCCGCCGGCCTGCTGGGGGCGCTCGCGTGGAGCGCGCTCGGGGATTGGCTCTTCTCGCCGCTGGGCTCGCTGCAGCCGGTCGTGGCCGCTGCCTTGTACGCCGCCCTGGTCACGGTGTTCTCCGTGGTCATGCGGGTGCCGCTCTCGTTCTGGCGCGGCTGGTGGCGCGAGCGGAGCTGGGGGTTCTCGACGCAGTCCGCGGGCGGGTGGCTCGCGGACCGGGCGAAGGGGCTCGCGGTGTCCGTCGTGCTCGCAGCTGCGGCGTGGGCCGCCGCCGTCGCGCTAGCCCGTGCGCTGCCGGGCTGGTGGGTGGTGCCGGCCGCCGCCGCTCTCGCGCTGGCCGTGCTCCTGCTCTCGTTCGTCGCGCCGGTGCTCCTCGAGCCGCTCTTCAACCGCTTCCGGCCCCTCGGGGACGAGGCGCTGGCGGCCGAGCTGCACTCGCTCTCGGACCGGGCCGGAGTGCCGGTGCGCGATGTTCTCGTCGCCGACGCGAGCCGGCGGACGACGAAGGTCAACGCCTACGTGTCGGGCATCGGGCGCACGCGTCGCGTCGTCGTCTTCGACACCCTCCTCGAGACCGCGGGCCCGGCCGAGGTCGAGGTGGTGGTCGCTCACGAGCTCGGGCACCGGCGCGACCGGCACGTCGCGAAGGGGACGCTGCTCGCGATGGCCGGAGCCGCCTTCGCCGTGATCGTCCTCTGGGCGGTGCTCGGGACGCGGATCGCCGAGCCGCAGGCTCTCCCGGAAGCGCTCCTCCTGCTGCTCGCGCTCGAGGTCGTCGCGTTGCCTCCGGGATCCTGGCTCTCGCGCCGCTGGGAGCGTGCCGCGGACCGCTGCTCCCTCGATCTGACCGGGGATCCGGCGGCGTTCGCCGCGGCCCACGCCGGGCTGGCGCGCCGCAACCTCTCCGATCTCGAGCCGCCGCGGCTCGTCTATGCCGTCCTCTTCAGCCATCCCACGCCGCCCGAGCGCCTCGCGCTGGGCCGCGAGTGGAGCTCTTCGCAGCGCGATCTTGTTGCCTCTCCTGGCGGAATCGTTCTACGCTCCGAGGACGCGGTCGAGGGGGCCGCGGATGCGCATGACCGGTCGTGACGAGAAGCAACAGCCCGAACAGCCCGACCTCCTGCTCGAGGTCAACGCACACGTGCACGAGGCGGCGAAGCGGTTCGAGGGGATCGAGCCCGAGCCCGACCTCTGGGACTTCACGTGCGAGTGCGGCGCGCCCGACTGCCGCGTCAAGGTGCCTCTGACCCTGGCCGCATACGAGGGGCTCCGCGCGGCGGGCCGTCCGGTGCTTGCGCCCGGACACGAGAAGACGTAGTCCGCCGCGCATAGAGTCCTGGGGGATGGTGACCGCCGCCCTCGACCTGACCGGCAAGCGCGCGATCGTGACCGGCGCCTCGTCGGGCATCGGTCGCGCGACGGCGGCCGCGCTCGCGGCCGCGGGCGTGCACGTGGCCGGGGGCGCGCGCCGGGTCGAGCGGCTGGAGACCGAGGTCTCGCTCGCGCTCGACGTGGCCGACGCCGCGAGCTGCGAGCGGTTCGTGGCGGAGGCCGTCGACCGCCTCGGGGGTCTGGACATCCTCGTCAACAACGCGGGCCTGGCTCTCGGCCGCGCGCCGTTCGACGAGTCGAGCGAGGAGGACGAGGCGCCCGTCCTCGCCGTCAACGTCGCGGGGCTGATCCGCATGACGCGGCTCTGCCTCCCCTACTTCGCCGACTGGGGGCACATCGTCAACATGGGCTCGGTCGCCGGCCGCCAGGCCTACGAGAACGGCGCGCTCTACGTCACCTCCAAGTTCGCCGAGCGCGGCTTCACGTACGCGCTGCGCGAGGACCTGCTCGGCCGGCCGATCCGCCTCACGACCGTCGACCCGGGGCTCGTGGAGACGGACTTCTCCCTCGTCCGCTTCAAGGGAGACGAGGAGAAGGCCGCCGCCGTCTACCGCGGCATCGACGCGATGCAGCCGGAGGACATCGCCGACTGCATCCTGTTCGCGCTGACCCGGCCGTGGCACGTCAACATCGACGAGCTCGTCGTCAAGGCGCGCAACCAGTCCTCCGGCGGTCGCATCCTGCGGGACGAATGAGCCCGCGCGAGTTGCTCAGCGAGGAAGAGGCCAGGAGCTCCACCGCTCCGGCTCCATCCAGGCACTGAACCGGCGCGCCTCGCGGTTGTGGAAGGGCTCGCCGTAGTAGCGGTTGGAGAGCCGATCGATGCCGGCGAGGACGGGATCCTCCTCGATCGAGACGACGCGGCCGAGCAGGGTGACCTGCGCGTACCAGCTGTCCTCGCCCAGGACGGTGAGCGCGACGGCCGCGTTCTGCCGCAGGTAGCGGAGGCGGAGGCGACTCTCGTCCATGTTGAGCAGGACGCGTCCGTCCTCCCAGTCGTACCAGGTGGCCGCCGTGTGCGGCTCGCCGCGCGGGCTCACGGTCGCGACGACGGCCGGGTTCGGGCGCGCGAGGAACTCGTCGATCTCGGGAGGGACCGGCACGCGGGGCACGTTGCCGATGATTACTGAGCAGCTGCGGGCACGGCGTCGGTCGGCTCCTCGAACCCGACCTCGCGGACCGCGCGGAGCCGCACGATGAACAGCGTGCTCGCGATCACCCAGGCTGCCGCGATCACGAGAGTCGCGTCGATGCCGATCACCATCGACACCGGACCGGCGAGCGCATAGCCGGCCGGGAGGAAGACCATCGCGCCCATCCAGCCGTACGAGGCGACACGCGCGAGCTTCTCGGGCGGGATCGACCGCTGCAGCGTCGTGTCCCAGACGACCGAGCCGAGGGAAAAGGCGAAGCCGGCGGCGGCCGCGGCCGGGGTGAGCAGCAACGTCGTGGGGTGGAAGGCGAGGATGAGGTTCTGCGCCGCGGTGAGGCAGAAGAGCATGCCGGTGACGACCATCGGCCGCCGGAAGCGCACACGCAGTCCCGCCAGGCCGCCCAGCAGCGACCCGATCCCTTCCCCGGCGACGACGAAGGCCCACGACTTCGCCCCGTCCATGGAGTGCTTCGCGACGTACGGGCCGAGGACGAAGAACGGCGCGTACGTGATCAGGAAGTAGAGCGAGATCCAGAGGACGAGAATCCAGACCCAGGTCTGCTCGACGAACGCGCTCCAGCCCTCGCGGAGCTCGCGCAGGAAGCCGGCGCCGGCGCGGGCGATGGAGACGACGTCGATCCGCGAGAGCAGGAACGCGCTGGCGGCGTAGGTGCCGGCGTCCACGAGCAACGCGGTTCCCGAGCCGACGAGCGCCACGATCGAGCCGCCGATCGCCGCGCCGAGCGGGAACGCGGCGTAGCGCGCGATCGCGAGCAGGCCGTTCGCCTTCTGCAGCAGCTCCTCGGGCACGACCTCCCGCACGAGCCCGTAGGACGCGGGCGAGTAGAAGGCGACCGCGGCGCCGCCGCACGCCTGCAGGGCGATCAGCTCCCAGACCTGGGCCTGGCCGGAGACGAGGAGCACGCCCATCGCCGTGCGCACGGAGGCGCTCGCGACGTCGGAGCAGATCATGACCGTGCGCCGCGGCACCCGGTCCCCCACCACGCCGCCGAGTGCGAGCATCGCCACCTGGGCGAGCGTCCAGGCGGCGAAGCTGAGGCCAACGGCCGTCGCGCCGCCGCCGTTGTCGAGGATCGCGAAGGCGACCGCGATCGGCGCGAGGTACGTCCCGACGTACGAGATCGCCCGGGCCGCGAAGAGCAGCCGGAACGAGGGCAGGGTCAGCGGGCCGGTGGGCACGCCCGGATCGTGACGCGCTACGTGTCCGCTGACAAGCGCTCCGCGCGCCTTTCGGCCCAGCGCTTGAGGCCACGGTACGACTGCCAGAACGGCATCGCCTGGCCGTAGTCGTCCACGCTGTCGCCGGAATCTGCGAGCTGGGCGAGCGCGTACTCGATGAACTCCTCCTCCGTCGCGCCGCCCTCGACCGACTCCGCCCAGTCCTCGAGGGCGAGGCGGAGCTCGGTGAGGTGGCGGCCGACGTCCTCGGCGACGCCGAAGTGGACGAGCGCGAGCCGCTCCGGCACACGGCGCTCGATCTCGTCGAGCGTGATCTCCCAGGCCTCGACGTCGACCTCGGGCGGCGGCGTCGGCGGCATCACGAAGCGGCCGGGCAGGACGCGCACGCCGCAGGCGTCGCCGGCGTAGAGCGTCCCGTCGGGATCGAGGTAGCAGACGTGGTGCGACGCGTGGCCCGGCGTGGGGAACCAATCGAGCCCGAGCACCCGGCCGTCGAGCGGGTGGACGTTCTCCTCCGGCACCGGCGCGAGCTCGCCCCAGAGCGAGTCGAACGTGTCGCCGTAGAGCCGGCGGGCACTCCTTTCGAGCCGGGATGGGTCGACGAGATGCGGCGCGCCGATCGGCGAGACGTGCACCTGCAGCCCCGGGTGCTCGCGGACGAGTCCGCCCGCGGCGCCCGCGTGGTCGAGGTGGATGTGGCTGAGCAGCAGGTGCCGGACGTCCGTCAGCGCGAGGCCGCGCTCGGCGAGGCCGGCCTTGAGCGCGTCGATCGTGGTCGAGGGTCCGCAGTCGAAGAGCGCCGGCCCGTCGTCGGTGTCGAGCAGGTAGCTCGCGATGATCCGCTCGCGGCCGAGGTGATGGAGGTCGATCGGCTCGGGGGCCATGCATTGATCCTACGCGGCCCTTTGCTCTAGCCTCGGCGTGTGAACGGCGCGCACCGGAAGGTCGTGACGGTGCTGTTCTGCGACGTCGTCGGCTCGACCGCGTTGGGGGAGTCGGTGGATCCGGAGGCGTTGCAGGGGCTGCTCGCGCGCTACTTCGAGCGAATGAAGGGGATCGTCGAGTCGCACGGCGGCACGGTGGAGAAGTTCATCGGCGATGCGGTGATGGCGGTGTTCGGGGTCCCGGTGGCGCACGAGGACGACGCGCTGAGGGCGTGTCGCGCGGCGGTCGAGATGCGGGACGCGTTGCCGGAGCTCGGCGTCGAGGGCCGCATCGGCGTCAACACCGGCGAGGTCCTGGCCGGGACCGAGGAGCGGCTCGCGACAGGCGACGCGCTGAACGTCGCGGCCCGACTGGAACAGGCGGCGCAGCCGGGCGAGGTGCTGATCGGAACCCAGACGCTCGCGCTGGTCGCGCCTGCGGTCGAGGTGGGCGAGGAGCGGCTGCTCGAGCTGAAGGGCAAGGGCGAGCCCGTCGCCGCCCACCCGGTCCTTGCGGTTCGCGAGGCCGCCGAGCGTTCGCATGCCTCTCGGTTCGTCGGCCGCGAGCGCGAGTTGCAGCAGCTCGTCGATGCGTGGGACCGTGCGCTGGCCGGCCCGCGGTGCGAGCTGGTCACGGTCGTCGGCGACCCCGGCGTCGGCAAGTCGCGGCTGGTCGCCGAGGTGCTGGCGCGGATCGACGCCCGCGTCGTCCGCGGCCGCTGTCTCTCCTACGGCGAGGGAATCACCTACTGGCCGGTGATCGAGGTCGTGAAGCAGCTCCACGCACGCCCGGACGACGAGCACGCTGCGGCGGCGATCGGCTCGCTGCTCGGCGAGGGCGACACGCTCGCCGCTACCGACGAGATCGCTTGGGGCTTCCGGAAGCTGCTCGAGGCGCAGGCGCCGCTGGTGGCGGTGTTCGACGACATCCAGTGGGCGGAGGAAACGTTCCTCAACCTGATCGAGTCGACGGCGCTCCTTTCTGTCGGCGCATCGCTCCTACTTCTCTGCATGGCGAGGCCGGAGCTACTCGATCGTCGTCCGGGCTGGCCGGCCGTCTTGCGTCTGGAGCCGCTCCCGGAAGACGAGGCCGGAGCGCTCGTGGGCGACGAAGTGTCGGATGAGGTACGCGAGCAGATCGTCCGCGCCTCGGGCGGCAATCCGCTCTTCCTGACCGAGATGGCCGCGCTCGGGGAAGACGCCGAGGTACCGGCAACGCTGCGGGCTTTGCTCGCGGCGCGCCTCGATCAGCTCGACGAGCCGGAGCGGCGCGTCCTCGAGCGCGGAGCGGTGGAGGGCGAGCTTTTCCACCGCGGCACCGTGCAAGCGCTTGCGCCGGAGGAAGGCGAGGTTACGCCGCGACTCACGGCGCTCGTCCGGCGCGACCTCGTGCGCCCCGACCGGCCCCAGCTTCCTCGCGAGGATGCGTACCGCTTCCGCCATCTCCTGATCAGGGATGCCGCCTACGACGCGCTCCCCAAGGCGACCCGGGCCGACCTGCATCGCCGCTTCGCCTACTGGCTCGAGGAGCACGGTCGGAGCCTCGTCGAGCTGGACGAGATCCTCGGCTACCACCTCGAGCAAGCCGCCCGCTACCTGGCCGAGCTCGGCCGGCCAGACGCGGGGCTTGCCGAGGAAGCTTCAAGGCGATTGGCCACCGCGGGAGAGCGCGCGAGATGGCGCGCCGACGCTGACGCGGCGCACTCCCTGCTCGGACGCGCCGTGCGGCTTGTCGAGCAGCCGGACATCCACCTGGAGGTCGCATTTGCGATGAGCCACGTCGCGGCACGTGACGCGGAGCGCCTGCTGGAGGAAGCAGCGGGACGGGCCGACGACCGAGCGGACGCTGCCGGTGCCGCGCTCGCCCGCGGGCTTGCCGCGCAGATGCGGCTCTGGACGGGTGAGGGATCCAGCGACGACGCAGAGGCGCTCGGCCTCGCGGCGCTGCCTCTGCTCGAGGAAGAGCGGGATCACGCGGGTCTCGCGCAGATGTGGTTCGCGCTCGCCTCCGGCGTCTACAACATCTCCGATCGCGCCGAGCAGATCCTGCATGCGGGCGAGATGGCGCGCCGCTACGAGACTCTCATCGGGAGGCCGCACCAGCGCTCAGACGGCTTGCGCGCTATGGCTCACATGCTAGGGCCGCGTCCCGTGGGTGAGTCCCTGGTGGCCCTCGCTGCGTTCGACGCCGCGCCGCGCGTCGACTTGGCACGCGCGATCCTCCTTGCAATGAGCGGTCGAATCGAAGACGCGCGTACCCTCGCTCGCGCGGCTGCGGAGCAGGCTCGGGAGTTGGGTCAGCCCATGCCGGAGTTTGTCCCTGAGATCGAGAGCCTCTCCGGCAACCACGACGCCGCTGCGGAGGCGCTTGCAGCCTGGCTCGACTGGGACGCCGAACACGGTCTCACGGGAAACACCGCCCTCACGTTGGCTTGGCGCGGCCGAGAGCTTGCCCTGGCCGGACGATACGAGGAGGCGGACGAGTGCGCCGCACAGGCGCTCGAGCACCCAACCAACTCTCCGAGCGTCGAGGCGCTCTGGCGGCAGGCAGTCGCGCTCGTGCATGCACACCGGGGCGAGCACGTCGGGGCCGAGAGGCTCGCGAGGGAAGCGCTCGTCCACGTCCAGAAGACGGACTTGCCGATGTATGAGGGCGACGCTCACTCCGACCTCGCCGAGGTGCTGGAGGCTGCCGGCCACCGCGAGGACGCGATCGCAGCGTGGCACGAGGCGCTCGAGCGTTACGAGCAAAAGGGGATCGTCCCGCTTGTGCGCCGCGTGCGGGAGCGGCTCGCGGCACTCCAGCCGGCCTAGGCGCGCTCGCGCGCCGCGGCGAGGATCTTCTCCGCCTCGTCGCGGTTGCCCCAGCCGCGCGTCTCCGTGCGCTTCGACGGCTCGAGGTCCTTGTAGCGCTGGAAGAAGTGCTCGATCTCGTCGCGCAGCTCGTTCTGGACGTCGTGGATGTCGGCCACCCGCTCGAACTCGGAGGCTCCGAGCGGCACGCAGAGCAGCTTCTCGTCTGGCCCCTTCTCGTCCTCCATGTGGAAGACGCCGATCGCGCGGACGCGGATCCGGCAGCCCGGGAAGGTCGGGTCGGAGACGAGGACGAGTGCGTCGAGCGGGTCGCCGTCCTCGGCGAGCGTCCCCTCGACGAAGCCGTAGTCGGCCGGATAGGTCATCGCGGTGAAGAGGCGCCGGTCGAGCACCAGGCCGCCCAGCTCCTCGTCCCATTCGTACTTGTTGCGCGAGCCGGACGGGATCTCGACGAAGACGACTGCCTCTCCGCTCATGCCCTTGCCGCGGCGGGGACGAGCGCGTCCTCGAGGTCGGCGACGAGGTCATCGGCCGATTCGATCCCGACCGAGAGCCGGATGAGGTTGGGCGGCGCTGCGAAGGGCGCGTCGGCGGTGGCGGCGTGGGTCATCCGGGCCGGCACCTCGATCAGGCTCTCGACGCCGCCGAGCGACTCGGCGAGCCGGAAGAGATGCGTGGAAGCCGCGATCCTCTCCGCGTCCTCCGGCGACTCGGCGAGGAACGAGACCATGCCGCCGAAGTCGCGCATCTGGCGGGCGGCGATCGGGTGGCCGGGGTGGCTCGGCAGGCCGGGGTAGAGGACGCGCTCGACGCGCGGGTGGCGCTCGAGCACCGCGGCGACCTCGGCCGCGTTCCGGCAGTGCTGCCGCATCCGCACCGCGAGCGTCTTGATCCCGCGCAGCACGAGCCAGCTGTCGAACGGCCCGGGTATCGCGCCGAGCGACTTCTGCAGGAAGCGCAGGCGCTCGGCCACGGTCGGGTCGTTCGTCGCTGCGAAGCCGCCGACGACGTCGGAGTGGCCGCCGAGGTACTTCGTCGTCGAGTGGACGACGACGTCGGCGCCGAGCTCCAGCGGCCGCTGCAGGTACGGCGTCGCGAACGTGTTGTCGACGACGAGCAGCGCGCCCGCGGCGTGCGTCGCCTCGGCCGCGGCGGCGATGTCCACGACGTTGAGCATCGGGTTCGACGGCGTCTCGATCCACACCATCCGCGTCGTGTCGTCGAGGTGCTCGGCGAGGTTCGGGAACTCCTCCGCCGGCAGGTAGTGGAAGCGGTAGCCCTTCGGCTCGTAGACCTGCGAGGTCATCCGGTAGACGCCCCCATAGACGTCGGCGATCAGGACGACGCGGTCCCCGGGGTCGAGGAGGTGCATGAGCGTCGTCGTCGCGCCGAGCCCGGAGGAGTAGGCGACGCCGTGCTCCGCCGACTCGAGAGAGGCGAGCGCCGTCTCGAGCGCGTGCCGGGTCGGGTTGGCGACGCGCGAGTAGTCGTAACCCTTGTGCTCCCCGACGGCTTCCTGCACGTAGGTCGACGTCTGGTAGATCGGCGTGATGATCGCGCCGGTCGCGGGATCCGGCTCCTGGCCGGTGTGGATCGCACGGGTCTCGAAGTCCACGCGGCGATTGTAGGCTCGCGCGGGTGGAGGAACGGGAACGCGAGCGCATCGTCACGCGCTGCGAGCGCTTCGTGAACGCGTGGTCGGCTCCGCGCGACCCGGCTGAGACCTTTCGCGCACTCGCCGAGCGTGCCGGTGCGCGCCTGGACGTCTACGGAGGGGGCGAGAGCGTGCAGCGGCTCGAGTCGCGCGTCGCGGGACTGCTCGGGAAGGAGGCTGCGGTGCTCTTCCCGAGCGGCACGATGGCGCAGCAGGTCGCCGTGCGGATCCTCTGCGAGCGGAGCGGCCGCTCGACCGTCGGCTTCCATCCGCAGTGCCACCTCGATGTGCACGAGGAGCGCGGCTACGAGCATCTCCACGGGTTGCACGCGCGCCCGATCGGCCACCGCGACCGGCTCGTCGCGCGCGCCGACCTCGACCAGGTGAAGGAGCCGCTCGGTGTGCTGCTGCTCGAGCTTCCGCAGCGCGATCTCGGCGGGCAGCTGCCTGCGTGGCGCGCCCTGCGCGCACAGACGACGTGGGCGCGCAGGCACGGCGCCGCCCTGCATCTCGACGGAGCGCGTCTCTGGCAGTGCGGCTCGTTCTACCGGCGGCCCTTGCGGGAGGTCGCGGCGCTCTTCGACACCGTCTACGTCTCGCTCTACAAGGATCTGGGCGGGCTCGGCGGCTGCGTGCTCGCCGGTCCGGAGGAGATGATGGACGAGGCCCGGGTCTGGCGGATCCGGCACGGTGGGAGGCTCTCGACCTACGAGCCGATCGCGCTCTCTGCGGAGCGCGGTCTCGACGAGATCCTGCCGCGCATGCCCTCGTTCGTGCGCAAGGCACGCGAGATCGGCGTCGCGCTCGCCGGGGTCGACGGCGTCGACGTGGTCCCCGATCCGCCCCAGGTCGCGATGCTCCACGTTCACGTACGCGGCGAGCTCGAGCGCCTCGAGGAGGCCCTCTTCGAGCTCGCGAAGGAGCGGCGGACGCTGATCGCCGGCTACTTCGCGTCGACCGCGCTGCCGGGCGTCCAGAAGACCGAGCTCTCGATCGGATCGCCGTCTCTCGGCGTCCCGACCGCCGAGATCGCGGAGCTCTACGCAGAGCTCGTCGTGCGGGCGGCGAGGAGGCGGCGGCGGGCCGCGAAGCGCCCGCCGGCGAAGCGCCCGCCTGCGAAGCGCCGCTAGGCCTCGATCCGCTCGGCGCCGAGGAACGCGCCGAGGCTTGCGAGCGGCTCCTCGAGGTCGACGGACTTCTCCCCGGGCTCCCACCACAGCCCGTTCACCCGCAGCACGTTCTCGCGCCGGTCGAAGACGGGCTCGATGCGGCCGACGAGGCGGTCGCCGTGCAGGATCGGCAGGACGTAGTAGCCGTACTGGCGCTTCGCGGCCGGCACGTACATCTCCAGCCGGTAGAAGAACCCCCAGAGCGCATCGGCGCGGGCACGGTCGTGGACGAGGCGGTCGAAGGGCGAGAGAAAGGTCGTGCGCGCGGGGATCGAGCCGTCCTTCGCCTCCGGATGCACGACGAGACGGCCGCGCTCGAGCCGGACGCCCAGCGCGCGGAAGCGCTTCTCCTCCCACAGCCGCCGCGCCTGCGGAAGCGGCAGGGTCTCGGTTTCGGGATACCAGCGCTCGGCGAGGTCCCAGACTCGCTGCTTGCCGCGCCGGCCCACGACGGCCACCTCGCCGCGGGCTGCGAGCACCTCGAGCATGAGGCCCATCTTGCGCGCACCCCACCAGCGGTGCTCCTCGCGGCGCTGGCCGGGCGCGTCCTCGATCTCGCGGGAAAGGAGCGGCCCGCGCTGACGCAGCTCCTTGAGGATGTGGCGGCGGAAGGCGGCGTTCTCCTTGATGTGGGCGATGATCCGCCGGTCGAGCGGCCGGTCGCGGCGCCGCATGAACGCCTTCAGGATCGGCAGGTCCTCGCTCGGGTAGAGGAACGCGTCCCACTCCACGAGCTTTCGCTCCTCCCACAGCAACCGGTCGAGCTCCTTCGTGTCGAACGAGCCGAGGCGGCTCCAGACAACGAGGTGCTGCGGCGGTGCGACGGTCGAGATCGGGTCGAGCTGGAGGAAGCCGAGACGGCGGACGGTCTCGAGCACGCCGCGCGCGCTGCCGTCGAGCGCCTGGGCGCGGACGGCGATGCGCCGCAGTTCCTCGACCGGCGCCTCACGCATGGCGCACCTCCTCGAGACCGAGCACGCGGGCGAGCCGGGCCGCCGCACGTTCGAGCTTCGCGCCGGGATTGCCGCGCAGGCCGGGCTCGGGATGGAAACGCTTGACCTCGAGCACCCCCGCGGCCCGGTCGGCCTTGACGTCGGCGCGTCCGACGATGCGGTCGCCGGCGAGCAGCGGCAGGACGTAGTAGCCGTACATGCGCTCGTGCTCGCGCTTGTAGATCTCCAGCACGTGGCGGAAGCCGAAGAGCCGCTCGACCAGCGGGCGGTCCCAGAGCAGGTTGTCGAACGGGCAGAGGAGGACGGGTGGCGCCGGGTCGCCGTCGAGCTCCGTGCCGGCGTCGACGTAGAACGGCGGGCCGCCGTCGTCGGGCTGCACTTCCCGCACGAGCCCGTCGTCGACGAGCGCGAGGACGTGGTGGTGGAGCCGCGCGCGGCCGCCCTTGAGCCGCCAGTGCTCGCGGATCGCCGGCTCGGTCAGCGCGCCCCGCGCGCGAATGGCGAGGAGCGCGAGCGTGCGCAGCGTCTCGTCCTCGTCGGGGACCGGCGCGTCGAGGATCGCGCGCGGGATCACGCGCTCGGCGAGGTCGTAGCGCCGCTGGAACGACTGGCGCTCCGCGACGACGAGGACGCCGTTGTCCCAGAGTGCTTCGAGCACCATCTTGGCCGGCTTCCAGTTCCACATGTCGGTGCCGTCGCCGGCGCCCTCGAAGTCGCGCGAGCCCAGCGGCCCCTCGGAGCGGATTCGCTCGAGCACGGGCTCGATGAGATCTCCATGGTCGAGCATCGCCCGCTCGTGGAAGCGCCAATGGGCGCGCCCTTCCATCGTGCGGCGGCAGTGCGGCCAGAGCTCGATGGGGAGGAGACAGGCCTCGTGGGCCCAGTATTCGAAGACGCGTCCGGACGCGAGCAGCCGGCGTAGCTGCGGCTCGTCGTAGGCGCCGATGCGGCTCGTGAGCGTGAGCCGGTGTGCGCGGTCGACCGTCGAGATCGAGTCCAACTGGACGGCGCCGAGCCGGTGGATCGCCTTCTCGACGTCGCGCTCCCGCGCTCGCCGGAAGCGCGGCGCGTATCCCTGCGTGGACACGACGAGCCGTCGGATCGCGGCGAGGCTGACGGTGGTGGTCGCCATGCGCTTCTACCTATCAGTAGCTGCGTCGCGCCGCGGCGCGAGTCGATAGCCTCTCGCCCGTGCCGCGCCCGAGACGTCGGAATCCGTGGAGTTCCACCGGCGAGGTCCTGCTGTGGTTGCTCTTCGTGGCGCTGCTCTTCCCGGCCGCGTTCGCCGGCTGGGCCGTGGGTCACTACACCTCGCTGGGGAGCTCGACGGTCGTGCACACGGTCACCATCGGCACGACGTCCGCCGGGACGACCACCTCGGCGCCCACCACGACGTCCGCCCCGACGACCTCGGGCGGCACCACCACGTCCGGCAACGGCAAGAGCAAGGGGGGCGGCGGTGGGAACGCTGAGGCCGGCAAGGCCGTCTTCGCCTCGAACGGCTGCGGCGCCTGTCACACCTTCCAGCCCGCGGGCGCGAGCGGCACGATCGGCCCGAACCTCGACTCCGCGCCGGCGTCCGACGCGAAAGCCGACAACAACATGGATCTCTCGGCGTTCGTCAAGGAGTCGATCGAGAACCCGAACGCCTACATCGCGAAGGGCTACAACAAGGGGATCATGCCGACGAACTTCGGCTCGACGCTCTCGTCGACGGATCTGGCCAACCTCGTGGCCTTCATCGTCTCGGGCTCGGGCGGCTAGCCGCCCTCAGGCGGAAGGACGATCGCGCAGGCGCTGTCCCGTCATGGTCGGGAGCGTCGGCGCCATCTGGCAATCGCTGCCTGCGGGAACGTCGGCTTGTCGTCTGGAACGACGCGACCCTCGCCCCCGGCCACTGGAGGTGCGGCCGAAGCGTTCTCGTGGGTGTGGTCGTGCGCCGGAGCCAGGCTGGCCCGTCAGTGGCCGGGAGGCGGGCCAGGGGGGCCGAGGATTTCGAACCCGTTTCTCTTGGCGATGGGGGCGAGTCGTGCCATGTCCGGGTGGCCCTCGGCGGGCGGCGGCAGGACGCGTTCGGGGGCGGGCTCGCCGACTTCTCTTTGGAATCCCTCGAACTGCATCGGCGCGAACCCGACCAGCGCTCTGGCCCCGCCTGGGTCTGCGTAGAAGGTGTGGGGAACGCCTTTGGGGCCGAATGCGAACGAGCCGGCCTTGAGGGAGAGGCGGGTCTCGCCGACCCAGAAGGTGATTGCGCCCTCGAGGACGTAGAACCATTCGTCCTCCTCGGGATGGACGTGCCAGGGCGAGCCGAGACCCTCTGGCACGACGACCTCGATCAGGCCGTATGCCCCGCCGGTGTCCTCGCGGCTGATCTTGATCGTCTGCAGCATTCCGAGCAGCCAGAACGCCTCACCCTCGTCTTCGTGCAGCGCGTATCCGAGCTGTGCCCGCTCCGGAGCGATGGCGGCCATCTTGCACTCCCTTTCCTGGCTTGCTGATATGATCGGCAACAATCTATGAGCAAACAGTTGCAGAACGGACTATCTACTAGGGAACGATCCTTGTCAAGCCCCTCGCCGGAGCGGCTGCGCGCGTGGCGCCTGTTCTTCGAGAGCGCGCTGGCGCTCCTCGACGTGCTCGACGCCGAACTGGAGCAGGCCGTAGGCATCTCCCAACGCTGGTACGACGTCCTCGTCCACCTCGAGGACTCACCGAACGGCATCCCGATGAACGAACTCGCCGACCGGATTCTCTACAGCAAGAGCGGCTTCACCCGAGTCGTCGACCGGATGGAAGAGGCGAAGCTCGTCCGCCGCGCCCGGCCCGACCACGACCGCCGCACGATCCTCATCGTCCTCACCAGCAAAGGCACCGAGATGCTGGAGCGCGCCCGCCGCCATCACCGAGACGGAATCCAACGACACTTTTCGGAACACCTCACCAACCCCGACGTCAAAGCGCTCACCCAGGCGCTCGAAAAGATCAGCACCCACGCACGACCGCTCCGCCCCGGCCGCATACGCGGCTAGCCGGACGTCTGCCCCCAGCCGACTGCCCTCGTTCCCGGCCGGCCGGGGCTAGACTTCCGGCATGAGGCGAGCACTCGATGTTGCACTCATCCTCGGATTTCTCGCCGTCGACTTCTTGTTCTTTCACGACCTCTGGAAGGCCGGAGAGGTGACCACCGTGCCTCAATACGTGACCGGACTTCTCAGCATCCTCGTCTTCGCCGTTTGCGGCCAGTCGCTGCTGGCGCAGCGCCGATAAAGAATCCTGCACGTCGGCTCCGGCGCAGGGGCTGGCGAGTGCCGGAGCGCAGTCGCCGGGACCGAGCGTCGCCTAGATAGCCCGGAGCTGCGTAGATGACTGATCGTCGTGAGGTGGTCTTGTTGCCCCTCGCGACCCCGAATCAGCTGTCATTGCCCCGACTCCGGCTGCGCAGGCTGCGGCGAACGCAACCTCGAGCCCGGCGAGCTGGCTGTTGGACGCGATCGCCACCGGAAGGGCGAGCAGAAGGAGCACCACGGCGAGGACGAGCGCGTGCCGCTCGACGACGCGGGTACGCGCAACTCCGAGAACGTAGAGTGCGAACCCGACGAGAACCAAGACCGCGCCGACGCCGACGAACAGGGTCAGCCAGCCGACATAGAAGAGGGGTACGCCGATCAGCGGAAGCCACGATCCCGCCTTCGCAGCGGCTCCCGCGGTGGCGATGACGGCGAGCTCCAGAACGATTCCGCCCGCAAGGCAGAGATCGGCAAACGTCGGGGTGAGGTTCGAGCGCCACAAATACTCGAGCACTCCCACGCCGGCCACGATGCCACCCAAGAGCCACATTCCGCCGATCGTTCGCACTCTTCCAGAACTCAGGCCCGTGCCCACATTCTCCATCCGCTCGGCGTAAGCGCGACGTAGAAGCGGCCGACGGAGCCGATCAAGTGCATGTTCGGGAATCGGAGCGTGATGAGCCACGATTGGTTCGCGACGTGGCTACCGCAGCGCGTGGACGCGAGGGCGCGCCAATGACTCGCACCGGGAATGGGCGTCGCGTAGGTTTGCTGAAGCGACACCGCGCCGATGATCTGCCAGCCTCTGTAGCTGGTTCCATTTGGGTTGGCCGCTAGCCCGAGTTGGTTTCTTACGAGTCGAGGCATCGCAGCTCGAATCGCGTCGATCTGACCGCGCGGCGGAAGATCGAGAACACGCGGGCATTGCCTCTTCGAGAGCTTCGCGAGGTACGGCGGCGATCCATGACGAGCGCCAAGTGCGGCTCCGGACAGGGTCGGCGCGATCGTCGCGGCAACCATCCCTAGCACCAACAGACGCGCCACGCTCTCGTTCTATCCGCTCAGCGGCTTCCGGAACACTGGCCGGGGCCACACCTCTGTCGCGCCCGGTCGGAGGATCCCTGCTCCCGCCGTCCCCCGGCGCATCAGGTCGTCTCTGACGCGGCCTCCAGCTGCGGGGATCTCGTCGGCAAGAGCGGGTCGGGTATCCGGTTTCCGAGTCGCAGGAAGCCGGCTCCGGTCAGCGCCAGCGCGAAGGCGCCGCCCCACCAAATGGCGGCGGGCGACGTTCCGAGCAGCACGCCGCCGACCGCGGGGCCGAGCGCCACGCCGACCATGAAGCTGAGCTGGTAGAGCGACATGTAGCGGCCGAGCAGATGCGGCGGCGCGATTTCCGCGACGAGCGGGCCGAGCACGATGAACTGGCCACACTCGGCGATCGCGATCAGGATCGCGACGCCGGCCAAGACGGTGGTAGCGGCGAGCGTCGAGTGCGTCAGCGTTGCGAGCAGGACCGCGAGCAGGCCGACTGCGAATATCGCGCTTGTGACGGCCAGAGCGTGTGTTCGGCGCATCCGCGCCACCACCCGTGTCGCCGGTACCTGCGCTACGACGATGAAGAAGGTGTTCATGAAGACGACGACACCGATCCCAACGGGCCCGACAGGTGTGTGCGCCTGCGCAAACGGCGGAAGGATGTTGGAGAAGAACGCGCCGCCGATCAGCACGAGCGCGAGGTTGCCCACGATCAAGGCGAGCAAGAGCCGATCCCGAGCGACAGCTCGGAAATCCTGTCCGCCCTCGCTCGCCGACGGAGCATCCACGAGGCCAGGATCCGGGATCCAGACGAGCACAACCAGCGCGAAGACGACGAACGTGACTGCGTCGAACAGGTAGAGGCCCTGGAACGCCTGGAGGTGATGATGGGTGGCCGCGACGATGAAGCCCGCCACCGTCGCGCCGAGGCCGAGACCGAAGTTGCCGGCGACCCGGCGGAGCGCGGTCGAGGAGGCGCGCTGCTCCGCTGAGACCAGGGTCAAGGTCAGGACT
>DASTZY010000088.1:0-13902 GCA_035764085.1 Gaiellaceae bacterium | reverse complement strand
ACGGGGCACAAGGCGAAGCCGGCGAAGAACGACGTCTCGGGCCGGGACGTCGTCGTCCTCGGCTCGGGGAACCTCGGCCTCGTCTACCTGATGGAGGAGGAGCGGCGCCTGACGCTGGAGGAGCTCGAGAGGCGGCATCCGCATCTGCTGCCGTCGCTGCGCTCGCACCCGCACATCGGCTGGCTGCTCGTGAGCTCGGCCGAGCACGGAGCGGTGGTGCTCGGCGGCCGAGGGACCCGCTACCTCGAGGAGGACCGCATCGAGGGCGACGATCCGCTCGCGGGGTTCTCCCCGACCGCCGCGCGGCACCTGCTGCGCACGGACGGCTTCGCGCACGCCCCGGACATCCTCGTGGGGAGCTTCTACGACCCCGCCCTCGACGAGGGCTGCGCGTTCGAGGAGCTGATCTCGTTCCACGGCGGACTCGGCGGCTCGCAGACTCGGCCGTTCCTGCTCTATCCGGCCGAGCTGCCGGCGCCGGCGGAGCCGGTCGTCGGTGCGGAGGAGGTGCATCGCATCCTCAGCGGCTGGCGCCGGCACCTCGAGGGGGATCGCGAGCCGTCTTCGCGGCCGCCGGCCGCCGCCGAGGCCGTGCGGCAGCGATGATCGCTTCGAGATGGCGCGAGACCGCACAGCGATCGTCGTGCCCGGCCACGGCCGGCGCGACCCGGAGGGCTCGCACCGCATCAGCGCGCGCTGCCTGAGGCTCGTCCGCGAGGCGGAGGTGCTCGTGCGGGACAGCGACGCCGACCTCGTCGTCTTCAGCGGCTGGTCGCCGAGCGGCGGGAGCTCGGAGGCCGAGCAGATGCGCGACGCCTGGAGCGGGGCGGCGGTCGAGCTCGTCGTCGAGCCGACCGCGCGGAACACCGCCGAGAACGCTGCGCGCACGCTGCCGCTGCTCCGCGAGCGCGGGGTCGCGCGCGCGATCGTCGTGTGTGCGCCCTCGCACCTCGTCCGCGCACGCGTGCTCTTCCGCCGGCTCTACCGCGGCTCCGGGATCGAGCTCGCGTTCCGCGCCGCACGGGTGGCGCCGACGGTGCGCTCGGTCGCGTGGGAGCTCGGGGCGCTCCCGCTCCTGCCGCTCCAGCTTCGAGCCGCCAGGGCGGAGCTCGCCCGGAGGCCGCGATGAGCGACACCGTGGTCTTCATCCCCGCGTGGAACGAGGAGGACAACCTGCCGGCGGTGCTCGACGGGCTGCGCGGGCGGCTGCCGGAGGTGGACGTCCTCGTGGTGGACGACGGCTCGGTCGACCGCACCGCCGAGGTCGCGCGCGAGCACGGGGCGGAGGTGCTCTCACTCGGACGGAACATGGGGCTCCGCATCGGGATCGCCGCCGGGTATCGCTGGGCTCTGGAGCACGGCTACGCGTTCTGCGGCCGCGTCGACGCCGACGGGCAGCATCCGCCGGACGAGCTCGCGAAGCTGCTCGAGCGGGTGCGCGCGGGCGAGTGCGACGTCGCCGTCGGCTCGCGCTTCGCGTCCGGGAACGGCTACGCGCCATACCGCTACCGCCCGAGCGCGGCGCGACGCTTCGGAACGGGCCTGCTGCGGCGCTCGGTCGGAGCCGTGCTGCGCCGGCCGTTCCTCGACGCGACGAGCGGGCTCTATGCCGTGAACGCCCGGGCGCTGCCGCTCCTGGCGCAGCCGTACACGAGCGGGGCCCCCGAGGTGGAAGGCCTGATCCGCGTCGTCGACGCAGGCCTCCGTCTCGAGGAGATCCCCGTCGACATGGCGCCGCGGGCGAGCGGCGAGTCGAAGCTCCGGGGCGGGAAGGCGCTGAGGCTCGTGGTCACGGTGGCCGGGACGCTCGGCGTGGCGCTGCTCGCCCGGCGCCGGCTCGGGGACTAGTCGCCGCCGGTCTTCGGCAGGAGCTGCTCGAGCCGTTCGTTCAGCTGCCGGGTCTGGTCGGTGAGCCGGGCGAGCTGCTCGTCGACCTGGATGAGGCGGACGATGACGGGCGCTTCCGCGTCCTCCTCGCCGAGCGCCCGTTCCTGCTGGGCGCGAGCGACGAAGACCGACGTGATCGCGGCGGTGGTGATCGCCAGGAACGCGATCCCGTACAACATCACGAGGGAGGTCAGGATGCGACCGACGGCGGTCGTCGGCGTCAGGTCGCCGAAGCCGACGGTCGTGACCGTCTGCAGCACCCACCACATCCCCAGCCAGATCGACGGGTACTCGGGATGGTCGACCACGCGCATCAGCACGCCGCCCACCACCACGACGAGCATCGTGGCGGTGACGATCACGCTCACGGCGAGCCGGACCGAGGGCGGTTCGCGCAGGAACTTCGACATGCGCCGCTCGATCAGGTTCCCCGGGTGGGCCGCGTTGCGCATCCTGCGGCCCGCGGCCCGGATCGGCCTGCCCCCGCTCTCCGTCACCGCTGCGCCCCTCGCCGCCAGCGGCGGTAGCCGAGCCAGCCGAGCGTCGTCAGCGCCGACGCCGCGAGCAGGACCACCGCCGACGTGAGCCAGTGGCCGCCGGCGAACGAGAACCCGGTCACGAGCCAGACGAATCCCACGACGAACGGGAAGACGCAGAGCACGACCATGCGGGCGAATGCGACGAGGCCGCCGGTCGCCACCTGTCCCTCGCCGCTGCTCACGACCGCGTCGGCCGGAGCCGGTGTGGCGTAGAAGGCCCTTGTGCGCTTCGCGAGGCGAAGGGTGGCGCGCCGCGTCGAGAACGCCATGTACGGCAGCCACACGAGCGGGATCACGAGCCCGACGAGCACGAGGATCCCGATCCCCGTCCAGCCGACGGTTGCGCGGAGCTTGCTGCGCTTGAGGTCGGGCGGCCCGAAGAGCCCGATCAGGTACGCGAGATGCTTCACGGTGTCCACCCGGGTGCCGGCCGGAAGCCGGCCGCCCGCGCGAATCCCCGGCTCGGGCAACGCCTCGAGTGCCGCGGCCGCCTCGGCCGTGGAGGCGTAGGCGCCCTGCAGCACGAGCAGCTCGGCTGCACGTGTCCGCTCGGTCGGGTCGTGCCCGGCGACGCCGGCCAGCTCGAACACCATCTGCCCCTGGCTGAGCAGGGCGGCGCAGAACGCGACCGGGATCAAGAAGATGAACGGCCCGCCGACGAAGGCGCCCTCGGTCGTCGCCACCCGCGTCTGCCGCTGCACGACCTGTCGCTCGAGCTCGTCACGGCCGGGCGGCGGGTCCAGCGCGCGCAGGCCTGTGAGCGCCGCTTCGGCGCGCGGCCCGAATCGCCTCAGCGCCCACAGCGCGAGGTGCTCGGCGGTGTGCTGCGGGTCGGCCCAGATGATCCGCAGCACCGCGGGAGCCTCCCTCGCGGCGTCGCGGTCCGACTGCGACGTCGCGAGGTCCGCCGGCGGGACGCCGCGCTGCTCGAGGCCTGCGCTAGCCATGTTCCGTCTCCGCTCCGGAGCCGCCCCTCCGAGCGCGGCGCTCTACGAGCGTCGCGTTCAGGGCAGCTGCGACGACGATCACCCGCCCGACCAGGAACAGGCCGAGCAGGATGGCGGCCGCGACTCCGAGCGCGCCGTACGTCCCCTGCTTGTTGAGTGCCCACGGGCCGAGCGCATACGCCGCCGCCGCCTGGATCAGACAGGCGCTGATGCCGAAGAGAAACGCTCCCGGGAGCAGCTCGCGCCAGCCCGCCTTGCGGTGCGGCAGTCGCAACGAGATCGCCAGCCAGATGCCCGCGTACGGGACGGTCACGAGCAGGCTCGCGAGCACGCCTGCTCCGACGGACCACGACCTCGCCGCTCCGACCGCACCGGAGAGGAAGAAGATGCAGAGCACCAGGCCGAGCAGCCTCGCCGTCGCTCGGGGCGTCGGCCGGGGGGCCGCCGCGCGCAGGTCGGTCCACACCAGCCGGTGCGCGCCGATCAGGGCGCGCAGCACGCTCCGGGTGGCGAGGAAGAGGGTCGGGATCCCGATGAGCAGCGCGTACCAGCGCGAGGAGCTCTTGGCTGCCGATGCGACCGAGCTGGAGACGAGGCCCGCAAGCCCCAGCGACCCCGCAGCGCCGCTCGGCGACCTGGAGGCCGCGTCCGCCGCGATGCCGAGTCCGGCGACGAGTACGAGTCCGAAGGGCAGCATCCAGATGAACAGGCGGTAGGCGAGCGCGCCGGCCAGGATGCCGCCGCCGACCTCTACGTCGCGGTCGACGAGCTCGAACACGGCGTCGACCGAGCCGTGCCGTCCGCGCTCCGCGGCCGCCCGGGCGCTGAGCCGCCGTGCCCGTTCCTCGAGCGCTGCGGAGCGCAGCTGGCGACGCTCGAGCTTCGAGGGCGGCGCGGTCAAGGCGTCCTCTCCGGGGCGTCGTCGTACACGACCACGGTGCCTGCGAGGTAATCCGGCAGTGCCCTGCGGCGAGAGTCGAACAGGGCCGGCAGGAAGCCGAGGAAGCAGGGGAGGATGGCGAGCGCGAGCCCGATCGTCCGCACGACCGCCCGCCCCAGGGTCAGGCGGCGGTCGAGGCGGCTCGTGAAGACGCGGACGTGCATGAGACGCATCCCGGGCGTCTGCCCCGCGGTCTGCCAGAAGAGCGTGAAGTAGCCGATCGCGATGGCCGTGCCGGCGACCGAGAGGAGCGTCTGCGCGAGCCATTGCGGGTGCACGCCGCCCACCAGCTCGCCGACGAAGCCCGCCGCCGCTCCGACCGTCACCGAGATCGCCGCGACGGCGAGCGCGTCCACGACGAGAGCGATCCCGCGGCTGGCCACGCCCGCGAACACCGTCGCCGTCGTGCCCCCCGCCAGCCGGCGGTCGAGCTCGCCCGCCGCGCCGCGGACGCCGCTCATGACCTGATCCGCGAAGCCGGCGGACTGCTGCGCCACCGCGGCGCGCGCCTCGGGTCCGCTCAGGGCGCGGTCGAGCACGTGGCCCATCGCCTCGCTCGCCAGTACCCGATCCACGACCTCGAGGGTGCGCGGGCTCGCGAGCGCCGCGTCCACCAGGCGCTCGAGCTCGCCGCTCTCGGCGAGCTCGTGGACGATCCGCTCGGCGACCCGGCGCCGCACCAGCGAGTGCGCGAGCTGCTCGGGGAGGGGGCCGGCGAGCGCGCTGTCGAGGATCCGTCCGACCTCGGGCGTGGTGACGAGGTGCTCGACCGCGCGGGCCGCGACCCGTGCGGGATACCCGGCCATCCCTCCGATCGTCGACGGTCCCTCCGGCCTGCCGGCGTCGGCTGGCGCTGCCATTCGCGCGGGCGGCTAGACGCTGCCCTCGGTGTGGCGCGCGTTCTTGCGGTCGAACATCCAGCCGGCGAAGAGCGCGATTGCCGCGAGGACGAGGAACGTGGCGAAGAGGCCCCACGCGTACACCGCGTGCAGGAACAGCATCGTGAAGATGAACAACAGGATCGCCCCGCCGATGAAGATGCCGAACAGCTTGAGCCAGAAACCCCATCCGAGATCGTCCATCGGCCCGCAACTCCTTCCTGCCCGTTGTCGACGCCACGCTCGCCCAACCGACCCGGAGCCGCATCATCCGCTCGGGATGATCGATTGACGCGATCGCGTCAAGCGACCGGCGCCCTCGGGGCGCGATCCTGGAGCAATGGACGAATTCGAGCAGCAGTTCAGTGACGTCGTGCTCTTCGAGCTCCCGACCTTCGAGGACACCCAGGCGTTCCGCGCCCGCTTCCGCTCGCGCTGGGGCGGCTGGACGCACGAGGACGAGGAGGTCTGGCTCTTCGCCGCCGAGCTCACCGGCTCCGGGGAGCTCTCGCAGCTCCTCCGGGAGGCCCAGGAGCTGCTGTCCGACCGCGAAATCCCCGCGATCCGCTTCGTTCTCGACGGCCGCGTCTACCTCCTCGAGTCTGCCGAGCCGGTCTACGAGCGCGCCGCCGAGACCCGCGCCGCCTGACGGCGGCCCCCTTGAACCGATCGGCCGCTTCGCCTAGCCTCCGAGCCAGGCGTCATACCGACCACAGGGGGAACCTTGAACACGTATCACTACGTCCTCTACGTGCACCTGCTCTCGCTCTTCGTCGGCATCGGAGCCGGTGCGGTGCTCCTCACCTGCCTCTTCCAGCTGAGAGCTGCGCGCACGCTCGAGCAAGCCGTGCCGTGGGGGATGGTGGCCGGCAAGGTCGGGAAGCTCTTCCCGGTCGCGATCCTTGGCCTCCTGGGCACCGGCCTCTACATGACGACCGAGTCGACCTTCCCGTGGTCGATGAAGACGCCCTGGGTCGTGGTCGCGATCGTCGTTCTCGCCGTGCTGGCGGCTCAGGGCGCGGGCATCGCGGAGCGGACGGCGCACAAGCTCCAGGCGGCGATGAAGGCGAACGGCCCGGGGCCGCTCGGTCCGGAGGCCCGGCGGATGGCGCTCCATCCCGGTCTCTGGGTGGTCGAGCTCTCGAACCTCGCCATGGTGATGGCTGTCGTGTGGAACATGACCCAGAAGCCGGGCTGGGCCGGCGCGATCGCGGCGGTGCTCGTCGCGTACGCGGTCGGCGCGGCGCTGGCGGTTGCCTTCACGCGCACGCAGAAGGAGGAGCTCGCCGCGGCGCCCGACGCCGCCGCGTAGGCCTCAGGCCGACCGCAGCGTGTCGGCGATCACGCGCGCGTAGATGTTGCACCCGTAGGGCCACGGGTGCGTGCCGTCGGAGAGCATCTTGGTCGTCGAGCTGCCGTACCAGTCGGCGAGATGCGCCGTGCGCCAACCCTGCAGCCACGTGTCGAGCGCGTGGTTCGACTCGTCCTGCCAGCTCGTGGAGTTGCGGACGTTGACGACGACGACATCCGGGATGCCGCGCAGCGCGTGATGCAGGCGGACGAGGTCGTGGTACCAGAGCGGGCCGTTGTTCCCGACCTGGAGCACGATCGTCTTCGGCAGCGTGTGGTGGCGCCGCAGGCGGTTGAGCTCGTCGATCGTGTCGTCGATCTGCCGGCCCACCGTCGCGTCGATGCGTACCCGATGGTGTAGGGCCACCTTCAGCTGGCGCGTGCACCCGAGCATCACCGAGTCGCCGAGCGCGAGGTAGTGCCCCGCCGGCAGAGGCCCCAGCGGCTTCGGCTTCCGCGGCCCGCCGGGTTGCACGGCCGAGCGCGGAAGCGTCGTCGGCGTCGTCGTTGCCGTATGGGAAGCCTTCACCGCGGCCTTCACCTTGGGCGGGCTGACGTAGCTCGAGACGGGGTTCAGCGAGGACGGCGTCAGGAAGAGCACCACCAGGGCGGCGACGAGCCCCGCCGCTCCCGCGCCGACCAGCTCGAGCCGGAGCAGCCGCGGCCGCTCCGCGAGCCGGCGCTGCAGGCTCCCCGTCCGGATCGGCTGCTCGACGTAGCGGTACGAGAGCGTCGCGGCCGCGAGGATCACGGCGGCCTCCGCAAGCACGATGCCGATCCCCGGGCGGGCGTTCACCCCGGCCATCAGCACGATGATCGGCCAGTGCCAGAGGTAGATCCCGTAGCTGCGCTCGCCGATCCAGCGCAGCGGCGCGACGCCGAGCCCCTGGCCGATGCCGGTCAGCGGGTGCGCGACCGCCGCGATCAGGACCACGAAGCAGAACGCAGCCGCGAGGTCGCCGCCGCGATACAGGGTCGGGTTGAAGTCCTGCATCTGCCGGAAGAGGAGGACCGTGCCGACGAGCGCCGCCACGCCGAGCAGCTCGAGCAGCGGCAGCGCGCGGCGCAGCCGCTCGACCGCCGGCCAGACGAGCGCGAGCAGGATCCCCATCAGCAGCAGGAACGCGCGCGTGTCGGTGCCGAAGTAGACGCGCGACGGGTCGCCGTACGGGTTGTAGAGCATCCACATCAGCGCGGCCGAGCCCGCGATGCCCGCGATCACGAGCATCCGCATGCGGCTGCGCCCGAGGAGCACGAGGCAGGGGACGAGCAGCAGCGGCCAGATGACGTAGAACTGCTCCTCCACCGCGAGCGACCAGAGGTGCTGCAGCAGCGACGGGTTGCCCATCTTCACGAAGTACGAGTGGTTCGCGATGATCAGGTGCCAGTTCGTGTAGTAGAGGAGCGAGCTGACCGCGTCGCTGCGGGTGTGGTCGAGGTCCTGGCGGGCGAAGATCGCCGAGAGGACGAGCGCGCCGAGCACCACGACGACGAGGGCGGGCAGCAGCCGTCGCGCGCGGCGCAGCCAGAAGCGGCGCAGGTCGATGCGGTTCCGGGCCTCCCACTCGACGAGCAGCAGCGACGTGATGAGGTAGCCGCTGAGGACGAAGAAGAGGTCGACGCCGAGGAAGCCGCCGGGCAGCCAGTCGATCCGGGAGTGGTAGACGAAGACGCCGATCACGGCGATCGCGCGCAGGCCGTCCAGGCCGGGGCGGTACCTGGTGTGCGGCGCGTTGGCGACTGGCTTCGGCATGTTCCGGAGGCAGCTTAGGGTCGATTTCGGCGAGTCGCCAGGGCCGTCGCGACGAGCTCCGTGAGGCACGCCGCCGCCTCGACGAGCGCCCGCTCGGGACCGTAGCGCTCGACGAGCGAGATCGCGTCGATTCCGTCCTGTGCAGCAACTTCTCCGGCGACGACGAGCGTCTCGAGGCCGGTGCCGGCCGCGCGCTCGAGGACTCGCCCGACGACCTTGCCGGCGAACGACGTCGCGTCGAGGCGGCCTTCGCCCGTCACGACGAGATCCGCGTCGGCGAGCCGCGCGTCGAGGCCGAGCCGGCCCGAGACGAAGTCGAAGCCGGGGAGGAGGCGTGCGCCGACCGCCGCGAGCCCGCCGGCGAGGCCTCCGGCGGCGCCGGAGCCGGGAAGGTCCGGGACGTCGAGCGCGGCCAGCCGCTCCCGCAGGATCGTGACCTGCTCCGGGGTCGCTCCCTTCTGCGGCGCGAAGACGTCGGCGGCGTCGAGGAAGCGCGCCTCGACGTCGCACGCCACGTCCAGCGGCACCGCCAGCGGCAAGGGCAGCGCCTCGACCGCGCCGACGCCGCCGTCGGTCGACGCCACGCCGCCGACGGCGACGACGACCCGGCTCGCGCCCTCGGCGACGGCCGCGGCGACGAGCTCGCCCACGCCGCGGCTCGTCGCGGCGAGCGGGTCGTTCCCCTCCGGGCCGCCGGCGAGGGAGACGCCGCACGCGAGCGCCGCCTCGATCAGAGCCGTGCCGTCCTCCTCCAGCCGCCATTCCGCCTCCACGGGCTCGCCGAGCGGCCCCGTGACGGTGGCCCGCCGGTTGCCGCCGCCGAGCACGTCGAGCGTGCCCTCGCCGCCGTCCGCGAGCGGCAGCTCGACCCCCGTCCAGCCTGCGCGGAGGGCGCCCGCCGCGATCGCCGCGGCGGCCTCGCGCGCGGTCAGGGTGCCGCGAAACTTGTCGGGGGCGGCGAGCAGGTGCATCTCGCGTGAATTGTCGCTACCGTTCGGCGTGCACTAGCACTACGAGCGAGTACTGGTTGCGCGTCCGATGCGCGCCTCCTGTCCGTTCAGAGCTTCCGCGGAGGGAGGTGTTTTCAATATGGCAACCGGAACCGTGAAGTGGTTCAACGACGCGAAGGGGTACGGGTTCATCACCCCGGACGAGGGCGGCAAGGATGTTTTCGTCCACTTCAGCGCGATCAGCTCCGAGGGTTTCAAGACGCTCGCCGAAGGCGCGCGCGTCGAGTTCGAGCCGGCCGAGGGGCAGAAGGGCCCCGAGGCCCGCAACGTCATCCCCGTCGGCTAGACGGCTGGTAGCAAGGGCGCCTCGAAGGAGGCGCCCCCGCTTCCCCCGCACTCAGCTCTTGCGTGCCGTCGCGCGGCCGCCCTTGCGGCCCGCGGCCTTCTTCTGGGCGGTCGTGCCGCCCTGGCTCGAGTTGCTTCTGGACGACCCGGAGCCGGACTTCTTGCCGCCCCGGCTCGAGGCGCCCGGCGAGTTGGCGATCTTCGCCGCGCGCTCCTTCGACATTCCCTTGTCCTTCAGCTTCTCGTACTGCTTCTCGTTCTTGACGCTCGGTCGCTTGCCGGGCATGCGATCCTCCTTGCGGTGGACGAGGGTCACGCTTTCCCAACGGCCGGTCCGGAAACCTCGATTCGCCTGCTCGTGCGGGGCGACGAGGGCATCGTGCGCGAGCTCGCCACGTACGACGGCCGGGGAGACCCGGAGACGCTGCTCGCCGACCCACGCACGCTGATGCTCGTCGCGTTCGACGGCGATCGTCCCGTGGGCTTCGTGCTCGCCCACGAGCTGCCCCGCCGGCACGGCGACCGGGCGAAGCTCTTCGTCTACGAGGTCGACGTGGCCGCGGGCCACCGGCGCCGCGGGATCGGGAAGGCGCTACTCGCGCACCTGGCCGGGCTCGCGCGCGAGCGCGGGATCCGCGTCGGCTTCGTGCTCACCGACGAGGACAACCTCGCGGCGAACGAGCTCTTCCGGAGAGCGGACCGCGCCTCGTCGAAGACGGTCGTGCAATGGACCTTCGCGTACGAGGAAGACTGACCGCTCTGCGGCCGGCCGGCGCGGGCGACGTCGAGCGGCTCGTCGCGTGGCACGCGGATCCGGAGGTCTCGCGCTTCTGGGACGACGAGACGTTCACCTCTGCCGCGATGCGGGAGCGGCTCCAGCGGGCCGACGTCGAGGCGTGGATCGTCGAGGAGGCGGACGAGCCCATCGGCTACCTCCAGGTTCATCCGGACGGCCTCGACATGTTCCTGATCCCGTCGGCGCGCGGCCGCGGGCTCGGCCCCGACGCCGCGCGCGCCATGGTCGAGCATTTGCTCCACGAACGCGGCCGTGAGCGCGTGACGGTCGATCCCTACGCCTGGAACGAGGGCGCCGTTCGCGCCTGGGAGCGCGCCGGGTTCGTCGAGGTCTCGCGCCACGACGCCGACGAGGACCACACCGCGCCCTGGATCCTCATGGAGTTTCGCGACTAGACTCGCGCCATGCGCTCCGGGCGCGTGGTGACACCCCGCTAGTCGGCCTCCGGAACGTCCTCGGCGTTCGGGTCTCCCTCTTCGGGGTCCGGCGCCGGCGACTCGTCGATTTCCTCGTTCCTGTCGTCCTCGCGGGGGTGCATATCCTTGGCCGGTTCTGACATGAAGGTCGTCCTACCCGACAACTCCGAGCTCGAACTTCCCGACGGCGCCACGGGCCTCGATGCCGCGCGCGCGATCGGGCCGAAGCTCGCCGAGCAGGCCGTGCTCGTGCGCGCGAACGGACGCGTGCAAGACCTGCGCCTGCCGCTGCAGGACGGCGAGCCGATCCAGCTCCTGACCACCCGCGACCGGCACGACCCGGACGCCCTCGCCGTGCTGCGCCATTCGTCCGCGCATCTCCTGGCCGAGGCGGTCACGCGGCTCTATCCGGGCGTGAAGCTCGCCATCGGGCCGCCGATCGAGAACGGCTTCTACTACGACTTCGACTTCCCCGAGCCGATCCGCGAGGAGGACCTCGAACGGATCCAGGCCGAGGTGGACCGCGAGCTCGCCGAGGGCCGCGAATGGGTGCGGGAGGAGATCTCCCGGGACGAGGCCAGGCAGCGCTTCTCGACCGACCCGTACAAGCTCGAGCTCGTGGACACCGCCGAGGGCGACATCTCCCTGTACACGCAGGGCGACTTCACCGACCTCTGCCGCGGGCCGCACCTGCAGAACTCGAAGCCGATCAAGGCGCTCAAGCTGACCGGCCTCGCCGGCGCGTACTGGCGTGGCGACTCGGCGAACAAGCAGCTCACCCGCATCTACGGCACCGCCTTCTACGCCAAGGAGGACCTCGACGCGTACCTCGAGCGGCTCGAGCAGGCGAAAACGCGCGACCACCGACACCTCGGCCCGCAGCTCGACCTCTTCCACTTCGACGAGCACTCGCCCGGCTCGCCACTCTGGCACCCGCATGGCATGGTGATCTGGAACGAGCTCGAGAAGATTCGCCGGCGCGAGAACGCCAACCGCGGGTATCTCGAGGTGCGGACTCCGATCATCTACGACGCCGACACGTTCTGGACGTCGGGCCACTTCCCGAAGTACGAGGACCTGATGTTCAAGATCGACGTACGCGGCCAGCCGTTCGCCATGAAGTCAATGAACTGCCCTGGGCACATGCTGCTCTTCGGGAGCCGGCTGCGCTCGTACAAGGAGCTCCCGCTGCGCTTTGCCGAGCCGGCGCCCCTGCATCGCGATGAGCTCCCCGGCACGTTGCACGGTCTCTTGCGTGTGCGCATCGTCACCCAGGACGACGCACACATCTTCTGCACGGAGGACCAGATCCAGGAGGAGATCGCCGGCTGCGTCGCATACGCGCGCTATCTCTACGAGCTGTTCGACATGAAGGCGAGTGCGGAGCTCGCGACGCGCCCGGACAACAAGATCGGCACCGACGAGCAGTGGGACCGCAACGAGGCTGCGCTTGAGAAGGCGCTCGCGCTGAACGAGATCCCCTACACGCTCGCGCCTGGAGAAGGTGCGTTCTACGGGCCGAAGATCGACCTGTTCATGGATGACGCGCTTGGGCGCAAGTGGCAGATGGGGACGATCCAGCTGGACTCCCAGATGCCCTCGCGGTTCGGTCTGAAGTACATGGGTGCGGACAACGCCGAGCACGAGCTCTACGTCGTGCACAGAGCCTTGTACGGCTCGTTCGAGCGCTTTATCGGCATCCTCATCGAGCACTTCGCGGGGGCCTTCCCGTTCTGGCTCGCGCCGGTGCAGGTGCGCGTGCTGCCCGTCGGTGAGGCGCACCTCGAGGCGGCGCGCGATCTCGCGCAGCGGCTGCCCTACCGCACCGAGGTCGCCGAGCCGACCGAGACGATCGGCAAGCGGATCAGGGCGGCCGAGCTCGACAAGATCCCGGTCACCGTCGTCTACGGCGACCGCGAGAGCGACGAGAGCCTCGCAGTGCGCGAGCGCGGCGGCGAGCAGTCGACCCTGTCGCTTTCAGCCCTGCTGGACAGGCTTGCTACCCTCTGACGTCTGAAAAGCAGGGGCGGACCGTTCCTCACCTCCCGGGCCACACATGGACCGCGGGGGTTCAACCGAGTCGAAGCGACGACGAGGATCGGGCCGCTGCATGTCAGCGGCTTTTCATGTTGCGACAGCGAATCGAGGAGGAGTAAGCCCAACTTGGTGATTTGCCTTTGAGGCCCAGACGCCGGCCGTTCGACCAGACCCGCCCCGCGCCGCGCGACACGACGCGCATCAACGATGCGATTCGCGTCTCCCGCGTCCGGCTGATCGACGACGACGGCAGCCAGCTCGGAATCAAGACCACGGACGAGGCGCGCGAGTACGCCTACGGCAAGAATCTCGACCTCGTCGAGGTCGCGGCCCAGGCCGATCCGCCCGTCGCCAAGGTCATGGACTACGGCAAGTACAAGTACGAGCAGGAGCAGAAGGCGAAGCAGGCCCGCAAGCACCAGAGCCAGATCCAGGTCAAGGAGATCAAGTTCCGGCCGAAGATCGGCGTCCACGACTACAACACCAAGAAGGGGCACGTCGAGCGATTCCTCAACCAGCGCGCGAAGGTCAAGGTCACGATCATGTTCCGCGGCCGGGAGCAGACACACCCGGAGCGGGGACGCGATCTGCTCCTCCGCCTCGCCGAAGACGTCAAGGAGATCGGGCAGATCGAGTCGCAGCCCCTCCAGGACGGTCGGAACATGGTGATGCTGCTCGGCCCGACGAAGAATGCAGGAGTGAAACGAGATGCCGAAGGTGAAGACGAAGAGCTCCGCGAAGAAGAAGTTCAAGGTGACGGGCAGCGGCAAGATCCTGCGCCGGCCGGCGATGCGGAGCCACAACCTGGAGAAGAAGTCGTCGAAGCGTAAGCGCGGCTTCCGCAAGGATCGCGAGGTCACCGGCGGCGATCGCAGCGCCGTCAAGAAGATGCTGGGGATGGGGTAGGGAATGCCCCGCGTCAAGCGATCCGTCCACGCGCACAAGAAGCGCCGCAAGGTCCTCGAGCAGGCCAAGGGCTACTGGGGCCGCAAGAGCACGCACTACCGCTACGCGAAGGAGCAGGTCGAGCACTCGCTCGTCTACGCCTACCGCGACCGGAAGGT
>DASTZY010000087.1:0-3246 GCA_035764085.1 Gaiellaceae bacterium | reverse complement strand
CCTTGGCAGACTCGGTTCGGTGCGACCTGTGCGACCTCATGTCGTCCAAATGGACGACATGCGAAGGGAAGAAGCCCGTTATTTGCAGCGACTTCTCGAAGCCCTCTGACGGACTCGAACCGTCGACCCCCTCCTTACCATTGAGCGACGAGGCGGGAACGGCGGGCAAGGCCGGGAAGCCGGGGGCACGAAGGCGCCGCAAAACGCCGGAGCCCTCTGCAGACGAGTAGCCGCGGGTGGACGCGCGTGCCCGGCTGGGTGTTCCCTCACTGTTCCCTCTTCCGAGGCGTCCCTAGACGCCGAGGTATCGTGGTATCCTGATACCTATGGCTGAGCGTAAGAACATGACATTGCGGCTTCCCGCCGAGCAGGCAGATGAGCTCGAGGCGGTGGCACGGGCGGAGGGGATCAGCGTCTCCGACGTCGTGCGCGAGGCGATCGCAGAGCACGTTGCGCGTAAGCGCAAGGACAAGGCGTTCCGGGAGCGTCTGCGTGCGGTGATGGAGCGCGACCGCGCGATCCTCGAGCGGCTCGCCCGCTGAGGCTTGACCGAGTACCTCGACCTCGCCGACTACCTGCTGATCGCCGAGGCGGTGGTCGGCGTGCCGGCCGAACAGATCGCGCGCTGGCCGGGGGTCGGTCTCGCGGAGTCGGCTCTGCACGCTCCCGCGGCGGGCTTCGGGGGAGTCGAGCTGTATCCGGACGTGATCGACAAGGCCGCCGTTCTCTGTTGCCGCTTGGCGCGCAACCATCCGCTCCCTGACGGGAACAAGCGGGTCGCCTATCTGGCGATGCTCGAGTTTCTCGCTCGCAACGGCGTCGAGTGGAGGCCGCCTTCGGTTGAGGAGACGGTGGCGACGATCGAGGCGGTCGCTGCTGGAACGATCCGGGAGCGCGAGCTCGCGGAGTGGTTGCGCGCAAACTTGGCGTAGCGGCTCCGTCGTGCGGATGGGTTCCGGGGCGAGGTCCCCGGGTCAGGTGGAATGCTGCGCCATGCGTCGTCGCTACGCTCTCGCCGGGAATCTCCGCCGCGGTCTCGTTTGGCTGGCGTGGTTCATAGTTGGCCCGTGGCGGAGGTGCGTCTCGCGGAGCTGGTGGCGGCGTTGTCGCTCGGCGTCGATCTTGGGTTCGGGCAGCCGATGGAGCATGTGCTGCGCGAATGCATGATTGCGCTGCGGCTGGCGGACCGGATCGGGCTCGAGGAGGCCGAGCGTTCGACCGTGTACTACACGGCGCTGCTCGTCAACGTCGGCTGCCACGGTGACGCGCACGAGCAGGCGAAGTGGTTCGGCGACGACATCGCGCTGAAGTCGACCAAATACGACCGCGATTTTCGGACGTTGCGTGCGGCCGCCGCGACGATGAGTCTCGTTGGAAGCGGCAATCCGCCCTTGCATCGCTTTCGCGTCGGGCTCGAGTTCGCGATCTCGGGCCACCGCGACCTCGACGGGATGGTTGAGCGCCACTCGGCGATCGCACGAGGGTTGGCCGAGCGGCTCGGCCTGCCAGAGGCCGTGCAGGAAGCCGTCGGCGCTTCCTACGAGCAGTGGGACGGAAAGGGCTGGCCGGGTGGTCTGGAGGGGGATCGCATACCCGTTGCTGCGCGGCTGGCGCACTTCGCGGAGTTCATCGAGGTCGCGCACCGTTTGGGGGGAACCGCCGCGGCCGTCGCGCTGGCCGAGCGGCGTGCCGGCTCGCAGTTCGACCCCGCGCTTTCAGCAGCCCTGCGCGCCCATGCCGAGGACATCCTCGGCGGGCTCGACTCGGCCAACACATGGGGTGCGGTGATCGATGCCGAGCCGGCACTGCGTGTAAACCTCTCAGGCAACTCGTTCGACCGGGCGTTGCTCGCGATCGCCGACTTCGTCGACCTCAAGTCGCCGTACACGCTCGGGCACGCTCGGGCTGTCGCCGAGCTCGCTGCTGCCACGGCGTCGGGGCTTGGTTTGCCTGAGGATGAGACGCGCGTGCTGCGGAGAGCGGGGCTCGTCCACGATCTTGGGCGGCTCGGTGTCTCGAACGCGATCTGGGACAAGCCAGGCCCGCTCGGCGCAGGCGAGTGGGAGCGAGTGCGGCTGCACCCGTATTTGACCGAGCGGATGCTTCAGCAGTCGGAGGCGCTCGCCCCGCTCGCGGCGATCGCCGTGCAACACCGCGAGCGACTGGACGGCTCGGGTTACCCGAAGGGCCTCTCGAGCGGAGCGATCACTCGACACGCGCGGATCCTCGGCGTGGCCGACGCATACCAGTCGATGCTGGAGCCACGACCGTACCGCCCGCGGTTGACCACGGACGCCGCCGCCGATGAGCTGCGGGCCGACGTCCGCGCAGGAAGGCTCGATGGCGAGGCCGTCGCAGCCGTTCTGGCCGCCGCCGGGCACTCGGTCGGACGGCGTCAGGATTGGCCGGCCGGACTGACGACGCGCGAGATCGACGTCCTGCGGCTCGTCGCACGTGGCCTGTCGAGCAAACAGATCGCCACGGAGCTCGTGATCACGCCGAAGACCGCGCGAAACCACATCGAGCACATCTACACGAAGATCGACGCATCCTCGCGCGTCGCCGCCAGCCTCTTCGCCACCGAGCACGGCCTGCTCTGAAAGATGAGGCAATCGCCCCATGCGGCAGACGGCGGTGTCGTCCTACCCTCGTCGCATGAGCCTACGAAAGAACCTCTTCGCCGCAACATACGACCGAATGTCCCGCAAGACCGAGGAAGCCGGACTGCGCGAGATGCGCCATGGCCTTCTCGCGTCGGCCGACGGCGATGTCCTCGAGATCGGCGGCGGCACGGGCGCCAACCTTGGGCACTACGGCGGGAAGATCGAGTCGCTCGTCGTCACCGAGCCCGAGCCGGCCATGCTCCGCCGCCTCCAGAAGAAGGCACGTGCCCAGGCACCGCTCGCCAAGATCCTGCGGGCTCCGGCCGAGGACCTCCCGTTCGAGGACGACAGCTTCGACACCGTCGTCTCAACCCTCGTGCTCTGCGGCGTCGACGACCAGTCACGGTCGCTCCGCGAACTGCGTCGCGTCCTCCGACCGGGTGGCCAGCTCCTCTTCCTTGAGCACGTCCGCTCCGACGAGCCCGCACTCGCGCGTTTCCAAGACCGGATGAATTGGCTGAACCGGCTCGTTGTCCAGTGCGACTGCAACCGGCCGACCCTCGCCGGTATCCGGGCCGCTGGATTCACGGTCTCCCGCCTCGAGCAGACGACGTTTCCGAAAGCGCCGAAGTTCGCACGCCCC
>DASTZY010000086.1:0-18546 GCA_035764085.1 Gaiellaceae bacterium | reverse complement strand
GTCCGGCGGCGGCCGCAGCACCACCAGGACGCGCGCCTGGTCGACGCCGAACCGGTCGAGCAGCGAGCGGTCGGGCTCGAAGCCCGCGAGGTAGTACTCCTCCTTCAGGCCGGGGTACTGGACGAGCTTCGGCGGGCGCACCCCGTACGGCTTCAGGCGCTCGGGCGGGATCGCCGCCGGCACAACCACGCGCGTCGCCGCGCGGCAGCCGAGCTGGTGCTGCAGCGTCGCGAACTCGTAGTCGAAGGTGGTCGAGCTCGGGATCCCCAGCCGCCGCGCCGAGATCGTGAGCTCGTGGGAGCCGTGCGCAAGCGCGACGTCGAAGCCGCGGTCGCGCGCCCACCTCCGGAGCGCGCCGAGCCGATGCGTCATCTGACGCGCCTTCTGGAGCCGTGAACGGCCGCCGTGCCGCCCCATCACCTCGTCCGCCTCCAGCCCGTGCAGCTCGAGGAGCTGAAGCGTCTGCGCGTAGTCGCGCGCCGTGATCTCGACCTCGTCGCCGCGGCCCCGCATGATCTCGATCAGCGGCTTGAAGACGAGCACGTGTGCCGGCGCCGTGATGTCGATCCAGACCCTCACGCGACCAGAGCGTCCATCCGCGCCGAGCGCAGCCGCGGCGGCTCCTGCTCGACGTGCCGCTCGTACCAGAGCGTGAACGCGAGCAGCCCCCAGAGCTGCCGGCTCCAGTCCTCCCGGCCCGCGGCGTGCTCGTCGAGCAGCCGCGCCACCGGCTGCGGCTGGAAGAAGCCCTGGCGGCGCAGGTTGTCGGGCGCGAGCGTGGCGCGGGCGAACGGCTCGAGCTCGCCGCGCAGCCAGGCAGCTGCAGGGATCGAGAAGCCGCGCTTGCGGCCGTGCACGATCTCGGCGGGGACGAGCGGCTCGACCGCCTTCCGCAGCAGCACCTTCTTCGCGAGGCCGCGTACCTTGAGGCGCGTCGGGAGCGCGAAGGCAAGCGCCGTCACGACCGGGTCGAGGAACGGGACGCGCGCCTCCAGCGAGTGCGCCATCGAGGCGCGGTCGGTCTTCACGAGCAGGTCGTCCACGAGATAGACGCCGAAGTCGACGTCCTGCAGGCGCGCGAGCTGTGGCGCGCCCGCCGTCTCGGCGTATCGCGCGCGGTAGACGTCCACCGGATCGAACCCGCCGGCGCGGCCCGTCAGCTCTGCCCGCGAGTCGCTCGAAAAGATCTCCTTCCACCCGTGGTGGCGCTCGAGCGGCGGCAGGTGTGCGGCGCGGACGAACCGCTTCGCCTTGTAGTCGAGGCTCGCCTTGCGGGTCGACGCCGGGAGCGCCTCCACCAGCGGGCGCACGGCCCGCGCGAGCGGTGCCAGGCGATCTGCGAAGAGATCGGCCGAGTAGGTGTAGTAGCCGCCGAACAGCTCGTCGCCGCCCTCGCCCGAGAGCGCGACCTTGACGTGCTCGGCGGCGAGCTGCGAGACGAGGTAGGTGGGAAGCGCGGACGAGTCCGCGAACGGCTCGTCGAACGCCTCGGCGAGCGCTCGGAGCAGCAGCTCCGGCTCCGGGCGGACGAGCAGCTCGTGGTGCTCCGTCCCGTACCGCTCGGCGACGCGCCGCGCGTCGTCGCGCTCGTCGAAGCTCCGCTCCGCGAAGCCGATCGTGAACGTGTGTACCGGCTCCGGCGTCTCTTGCGCCGCGAGCGCGGCGAGCGCCGCGGAGTCGACGCCGCCGGAGAGTAGGACGCCGACCGGCACGTCCGAGAGGAGATGCGCCCGCACCGAGTCGCGGAGTCGCGCGCGCAGCTCCTCGACGAGCTCCGCCTCGTCGCCGTCGCGCAGCTCGCCGTCCGCGGCCGGCCCGGGCCGCGCATACCGCTCGAGCGTGACCGCACCGTCCTCCCACACGAGCACGTGTCCCGCCGGCAGCTTGCGGACGTCCCGGAAGATCGAGTACGGGGCCGGGATCGAGTTGAAGGCGAGGAACGCCTCGAGCGCGTCGAGGTCGATCTCGCCGCGCGGCAGCGCGCGCAGCTCCGAGGCGAAGCGCAGCTCGTCGCCGGCGTGCCGGTAGTAGAGCGGCTTGATCCCGTAGCGGTCGCGCGCGAGCACGAGCCGCCGCCGCCGCGAATCCCAGATCGCGACGGCGAACATCCCGCGCAGCCGTTCGGCGAAGCCAAGACCGTGTTCCTCGTAGAGATGGACGATCGCCTCGGTGTCGCAGCGCGTCCGCAGCTCGTGGCCCGTGCGTTCGAGCTCGCGGCGCAACTCCGGGTAGTTGTAGATCTCGCCGTTCTGGACGACGACGCAGGTGCCGTCCTCGTTCGCGATCGGCTGGTCGCCGTGCTCGAGGTCGAGGATCGAGAGGCGCCGCGCGGCGAGGGCGACGCCGCCCTCGACATGCTCGCCGGCGCTGTCGGGGCCGCGGTGGACGAGCCGCTCCGCCATCGCGCGCAACGATTCGACGTCCGCGCCGCTGCGCGTCGTCGCGATCCCGCAGATCCCGCACACGGCCCTACCTTAGGCGCCGCGTCCCACGAGTCCTCTGACCGACTGCTTGACCACGCGCCAGCCGGTGGCGACGACCGTGTACAGGTAGAGGCGCACCGACCGGTCGGCGATCCACTCGAGATCGTGCGCGAGCTTCTCGCCCATCGACGTCTCGTAGCCACGCCGCACCTGGGCGAAGCCGGTCAGGCCCGGCCGCACCACGAGCCGCTGCCAGTACGACGGCAGCTCGTGCACGAGCTCCTCGAAGAAGACCGGCCGGATCGGACGCGGCCCGACGAGGCTCATGTCCCCGCGCAGCACGTTCACGAACTGCGGGATCTCGTCGAGCTGGGTCGCCTTGAGCCAGCGCCCCATCGGGGTGAACTCGGTCTGCGTCCGGCGGACGAGCTCCTCGCCGAGGTAAGGGCCGAGCCGTCTCTCGGCGCCGCGGCGCAGCGTGCGGAACTTGTACATCGTGAACACGCGGGCTCCGCGGCCGACGCGCTCGCCGCGATAGAGGATCGGCGTCCCGCTCGTGATCAGCACCAGCAGGGCGATCGCGAGCGAGATGGGGAGCGAGAGGAGCAGGAACAGCGACGACAGCACGATGTCGAGCGCTCGCAGGACGACGTCGCGCGGCCGCGCCGGCGTCTCGAGCGCGAGCTGGCGGTAGCCGCGGACGAGCGTGTCCTCGATCCGCGTCGTGTCCGGCACGCGCCCGATCGTAAAGCGCGGGGCCCTCTTGGGTCGGCGACGAGAGCAATAAGGTGTTCTTATGGACACCAAGCAGCTGACCGCTTTCTGCGCGGTCGTCGAGCTCCGCAGCTTCTCGCAGGCCGCGGACCAGCTCGGTGTCACGCAGCCCGCGGTCAGCCTGCAGATCCGGTCGCTCGAGCAGCGCCTCGGCCAGCAGCTGCTCGACCGCTCCGGCCGGCGGGTCGAGCCGACCGAGGCCGGCCTGCGGCTCTTCCGCGGGGCGCAGCGGCTCCTCGCGTTCGAGCAGCAGCTGCTCGAGGAGCTCGGCGAGGAGGCGGAAGGCGAGCTCGGCGGCCGGCTCGAGATCGGCGCCTCGACCGGGCCCGGCGGCAGCGTCCTGCCCGCGCTGCTGGGCGAGTTCCAGCGACTCCATCCGCAGGTGCACGTCGCGCTGACCGTCTCCGACACCCACACGGTGATCGAACAGGTCGGGCGGCGCGAGCTCGAGCTCGGCGTCGTCGGCGTCGCAAGCCGCCAGCGCGGCGTCTCGTTCGAGCCGTTCTACCGCGACGAGGTCGTCCTCGCCGTCCCCGCAGGTCACAAGCGCGCGGGGAAGACGCTGAGCATCGACGAGCTGAAGGCGGAGCCGCTCGTGCTGATGCAGGACGGCGCCGGCATCCGGCAGATGATCGACGAGGAGCTGCGGGCGCTCGGTCTCCGCCTGCGCGACCTGGACGTGAAGCTCGAGCTCGGGCTCCAGGAATCGGCGCGCGCCGCGGTGCTCGGCGGCTTCGGCGCGACCTTCATCTCGCGGGTCGCGATCGAGGAGGACCTCGCGGCGGGCGCGCTCGCGATCGCGCGGGTCGAGGGGCTCGAGCCTGCGCGGGAGGTCCAGCTCGTCCGCGCGACGGGCCGCGCCGAGACGCGCGTGGCGCAGGAGTTCGTCGCCTTCGCCCGCGAGCGGCTGGCGTGATCGTCCGCTGGGGACTGGGCTCGCTGCGGCAGGCGTGCGCCGACGCAGGCGTCTCGTCCCCGCTCCTCGTGGCGAGCCCGCGCTGGGACTCGCTCGAGCTCGCGCCGGAGCCGGCGGCTCGCTGGCGGGAGGTGCCGTCGGATCGGATCCAGGAGGCGGTCGCCGCCGCCGGTGTCTCGGACGGCGTGCTGGCCGTCGGCGGCGGCAGCGCGATCGACCTCGGCAAGGCGATCTCCGCCGCGACCGGGCTGCCGCTCGTCTCGGTGCCGACGACGTACGCCGGCGCCGAGTGGACGAGCTTCTTCGGCGTCCGCGATCCGCAGCGGCGGATGCGCGGCGGCGGCGAAGGCGCGCGGCTCGCGGCCGTGGTCTACGAGCCGCAGCTGACGCTGGACCTGCCGCCGGAGACGACCGTCGGGACGTCGATGAATGCGCTCGCCCACTGCGCCGAGGCGCTCTACGTCCAGGGGCACAACCCCGCCGCCGACGAGCACGCGCTCACCGGAGCGCGCCTGACCTCGGAGTGGCTGCCGCGCGTCGTCTCGGCGCCTCGCGATCTCGAGGCTCGGACCGAGCTGTTGCGGGGCGCCTGCCACGGCGGCGCGGCCCTCGGCGGCTCGATGCTCGCGCTCGCCCACGCGATGGCCCAGGCGATCGGCGGGCGTTACGGGCTGCCGCACGGGACGCTGAACGGGATCTGCCTCCCGCCCGCACTTCGGTTCAACGCCGCCTTCGCGCCCGACGCTATCCGCCGCTTCGGCGAGGCGGTCGGCGCACCCGACGATCCGGCCGCTCGGGCGGAGGCACTGGCGGCGCTGGCCGGCCCGACGACGCTGAGCGAGCTCGGCGTGCCGGAGTCCGACCTCCCGAGCCTCGCGGCCGACGCCGCCCAGCGCGGCGGCAACCTCGCCAACCCGAAGCCTGCGAGTCCGCAGGAGATCGAGCAACTCCTCCGCCAGGTCTTCTAGTGGCCGTGTAGCTCGTGCATGACCGCGTGGCCGCGGCCGCGCACGATGAGCCAGCGATTCACGGGAACCGTCAGCACGAACGCCACGGCGAGGCTGACGAGCAGGCTCCACCAGAACAGCCCGTCGGCGAGACCGGCGGCGATCGCACCGGGCACGAGCAGGATGAACGCGTTGTCCACGAGCTCCATGGTGGCGATGGAGACCGTGTCGGACGCGACCGCGAGCCGCGCGGCCCGCCTCGGCGGCACGCCGGCGCGAATGACCGGCCTGAGCGTCAACGCGTAGCCGAACAGGAACGCGAGCAGCACCGAGACGGCGATCGACAAGGCGTTCCCGAAACCGAGCGCGGTCGCCAGGACCATGCCGAGGATCTCCCCGATCGCGCAGCCGGTGAGACAGTGGAGCGTCGCCCGAACGGCCGAGCGCGTCGGGGAGCCGGGACTGTGAGCGTGAGCGTGTTCCACAGGCGCAGGTTGCCGGACGCGTCAAGCGTCGCCTGTTTCGTCAGGCGGGAGCGCGCGCCACGAACGAGAGGATCGTGACGCCGAGCTCCTCCGGCGGGTAGATGCGGAAGGGCTCGGCGAGCGGCAGCTCCTCGAGCTCGGCGCGTCCCTGCTCGCTCGGGCCCGACGGGTTGTCCACCACGAGGTCGAGCCCCGCCTCACGGACGAGCCGCAGGTACTCCGGCGCGCGGAGCCGGTTCTGGAAGTGGAGCGGCGAGTTGACGAGCGCCCACGTCCGGTCCGAGAAGCGGAGGAAGTTGTACCGCGACAGGCTCCGGTCGAAGTACGCGTAGTGGTCCTGCAGGTCGATGCGGCAGCTGAATGCGCCGCCGGGCTGCAGCAACCGCCGGCACTCGGCGAAGATCGCCGCGAGGTCGGCGCGCGGGATGTGCTCGCACGTGTCGGTGCTCGACACGAAGTCCACCGAGCCGGCCGGCAGACCCGTCGCGCGCGCGTCGCACGGCGCGAGGTAGCGGATCCCGAAACGCGGCTCGAGCTCGCCCACCGACGCGACCGGGCCGCCGAGGTCGCGCAGGCTCCGGCCCCCGCTCTCCTCGAGCTGTGGCCGGAGCCGCTCGAATGCGGCGATCGTGGCGTTCACGAGCTCGACTCGCGCACTCGGCCGGATGTCGATCACGACCTGCCGGCCGACGCCGAGCAGTGCATACGCGAGCGGGATCGCGAGGTCCCAGCCGGCGCCGAACTCGAAGAACGTCGCCCCGGCGGCGGGCGCGCCCGCGCCGTGCTCCTCGTACGCGGCCAGGTGGTTGGCGGCGCGCGCGAACTTCTGGCGCAGTGCCCCGTCCCCGACTGGGAACGAGTGGAGGACGTGCCGCTGGAAGACGTAGTTCAGCCGCTCGCCCTGCGGCAGCACTCCCAGCCCCCGTTGCAGGGCGGCCTTCGCCAGCCAACGCATGCGCCGCAGGATAGTAAGCGAGCTGCATAAGTGATTGATATTCCAACGATTAGGTATATTGCCGCAGATCGGCCGACTACCCTGTAGAGGAGCGCATGCCGGGCTTTGAGGACGGATTCCTGGGAGTACCAACGCGGCCCGGCAAGCCGCGCGAGACCGGGCTCACGCACGTCATCGACAAGGGCCTGAACCTGCGGGAGATCGAGGGCCTCTTCGACACCGCCGGTGCCTTCGTCGACATCGTGAAGTTGGGCTGGGGCACCGGCTACGTCACCAACAACCTCGAGAAGAAGATCGCGCTCTACCGGCACTTCGAGACGCCCGTCGTCTGCGGCGGCACGCTCTTCGAGGCGGTCTACGCGCGGGACAAGGTCGAGGAGTTCAAGGGCTGGCTGACCGAGCACCGGTTCTCGCACGTCGAGATCTCCGACGGCACGATCGAGATCCCGCGCGAGAGGAAGCTCGAGCTGATCGCCGACTTCGCGCGCGACTTCACCGTCCTCTCGGAGGTCGGCTCCAAGGACGCCGAGGTGAACATCGCGCCCTACCTGTGGGTGCAGTGGATGCGCGAGGAGCTCGACGCGGGCGCGTGGCGCGTGATCGCCGAGGGCCGCGAGGGCGGCACCGCCGGCATCTACCGCCCCAGCGGGGAGCTGCGCACCGGCCTCGTCGACGAGATCGAGCACTCGCTCCCGTTCGAGACCCTGATCTGGGAGGCGCCGACGAAGGAGAGCCAGGCCTGGTTCGTCAAGCACTTCGGCACGAACGTCAACCTCGGCAACATCCCGCCCGACGAGGTCATCCCGCTCGAGACGCTGCGCCTCGGCCTGCGCGGCGACACGCTGAAGGAGGTGCTCCTGGGTGGCGACCCCGAGCCTGCAACTGCCGGCTGACGTCGAGTCCTGGCCCGCGCAGCGGGTCGTCGAGTACGTGCTCGCGGAGTTCCCCGGCCGCGTCGCGCTCGCCTGCTCCTTCCAGAAGGAGGAGACGGTGCTGCTCGACCTGCTCTTCGCGCAGGCGCCGGACGCGCGCGTCTTCGCCATCGACACCGGCCATCTCTTCCCCGAGACGTACGAGCTCTGGCGCGACGTCGAGCGCCGCTACGGGACGACGATCGAGCGCTTCGAAGGCGCCGCGGTCGAGGACGGCCTCTGGGGGAAGAATCCCGACCTCTACCTCTCGATTGCCAAGCTCGAGCCGCTCAACCGCGCGCTGCTCGATCTCGACGCGTGGATCACGGGGATCCGCCGCGACCAGTCGCCGACCCGGGCCGGCGCGCCGAAGCTCGGCTGGGACGAGCAACACGAGCTCTGGAAGGCGAACCCGCTCGCCGACTGGACGGACGACGACTGCTGGGCGTACATCCGCGAGCGCGGGCTGCCGTACAACCCGCTGCACGACCAGGGGTACGAATCCATCGGAGACACGCACTCGACGGTTCCCGGCAAGGGCCGCGAGGGCCGCTGGGCCGGGACCGAGCGCACGGAATGCGGGATCCACACATGAGTGGGTTCGTCCTCTGGTTCACGGGGCTGTCGGGCGCGGGCAAGACGACGATCGCGAACATCGTCGAACCGGAGCTCGAGCGGCGCGGCTTCGTCGTCGACCACCTCGACGGCGACATCGTCCGCACCCACCTCTCGAAGGGCCTCGGTTTCTCGAAGGAGGACCGCGACACGAACATCGCCCGCATCGGCTGGGTCGCCTCGCGCCTCGCGCGCGCCGGCGCGGCCGTGATCGTCTCGGCGATCTCGCCCTACGAGGAGATGCGGCGCCACGCGCGCTCCCTCGTCGAACAGAACTCACCGTTCGTCGAGGTCTACGTCGCCACTCCCATCGAGGAGTGCGCCCGCCGTGACCCGAAGGGCCTCTATGCCGCCGCCTTCGCGGGCGAGATCGCGGACTTCACCGGCGTGTCGGCGCCGTACGAGGCGCCGCTCGACCCCGAGCTGCGGCTGGAGACGACCGGCCGCACGCCGCCCGAGTCGGCCACGCTCGTGATCGAGCGGCTCGAGGAGCTCGACCTGCTGCCCGAACGCGTCGAGGCCGAGTCGTGAGCACGACTCCCGCGATCCCGACGCTCACGCACCTCGACGAGCTCGAGTCGGAGGCCGTCCACATCTTCCGTGAGGTGGCGGCGGAGCTCGAGCGGCCGGTGCTGCTCTTCTCCGGCGGCAAGGACTCGATCGTCCTGCTGCGCCTCGCCGAGAAGGCGTTCCGGCCGGGCAAGTTCCCGTTCCCGATCATGCACGTCGACACCGGCCACAACTTCCCGGAGGCGATCGAGTTCCGCGACCGCAAGGTCGCCGAGCTCGGCGAGCGGCTCGTGGTCGCGTCGGTGCAGGAGTCGATCGACAAGGGCCGCGTCGTGGAGGAGACCGGGCCGCGCGCGTCGCGCAACCGGCTCCAGACGACGACGCTGCTCGACGCGATCGAGGAGCATCGCTTCGACGCGGCGATCGGCGGCGCGCGCCGCGACGAGGAGCGGAGCCGGGCGAAGGAGCGGATCTTCTCCTTCCGTGACGACTTCGGTCAGTGGAACCCGCGCGCGCAGCGGCCCGAGCTGTGGAACCTCTATAACGCGCGCGTTCGCAAGGGCGAGCACGTCCGCGTCTTCCCGATCTCGAACTGGACCGAGCTCGACGTCTGGCAGTACGTCGCGCGCGAGCAGCTCGAGCTGCCGCCGATCTACTTCGCGCACGAGCGCGAGGTCTTCCGCCGTGACGGGATGCTGTACGCGGTCTCTCCCTACGTCGAGCGGATGGAGGGCGAGGACCCGTTCACCACCTCGGTCCGCTTCCGCACCGTGGGCGACATGACCTGCACGGGCGGCGTCGAGTCGCGCGCGGCCACGATCGAGGAGGTCGTGGAGGAGATCGCCGCGACGCGCGTGACCGAGCGCGGCGAGACCCGCGCCGACGACCGCTTCAGCGAGGCGGCCATGGAGGACAGGAAGCGCGTTGGCTACTTCTGAGGCAGCGCAGTCGACCGAGCTCCTCCGCCTGGTCACGTGCGGCTCGGTCGACGACGGCAAGTCCACCCTGATCGGGCGGCTGCTCTACGACACGAAGCAGATCTTCGTCGACCAGCTCGAGCACATCGAGGACGTCTCGCGCCGTCGCGGCAACGAGTACGTCGACCTCGCGCTCCTCACCGACGGACTGCGCGCCGAGCGCGAGCAGGGAATCACGATCGACGTCGCGTACCGCTCGTTCGTCACCCCAAGGCGGCGCTTCCAGCTCGCCGACGCGCCGGGCCACGTGCAGTACACGCGCAACATGGTCACGGGCGCCTCGACGGCCGAGCTCGGGATCGTGCTCGTCGACGCCCGCCAGGGAGTGGTCGAGCAGACCCGCCGCCACGCGTACATCCTCTCGATCCTGCGCGTGCCGCATGCCGTCGTCGGGGTCAACAAGATGGACCTCGTCGACTGGTCGCAGGAGCGCTTCGACGAGATCACGGCTGAGCTCGACGCGCTCGGTCTGCCGGACCTGTGCGTGATCCCGATCTCGGCGCTGCAGGGCGACAACGTCGTCGAGCGCTCCGAGAACATGCCGTGGTACGACGGCCCGCTCCTCCTCGAGCATCTCGAGACGGTGGAGATCGCCTCCGACCGCGACCTCGACAGCCGGCGCTTCCCCGTGCAGTGGGTGATCCGTCCGCAGTCCGGCGAGCACCACGACTTCCGCGGCTACGGCGGCCAGGTCGCCGGCGGTGTCTGGAGCGCGGGCGACGACGTGGTCGTCCTGCCCGGCGGCGCGAGGACTCAGGTCGAGTCGGTGGAGACGATCGACGGGCCGCTCGAGGCCGCGATCCCGCCGATGTCCGTGACGATCCGGCTCGCCGACGACCTCGACGTCTCCCGCGGCGACATGCTCGCGGATCCCGCCGATCCGCCCGTGGTGGCGCGCGAGCTCGAGGCCCGCGTCTGCTGGATGAGCGAGCGCCCGCTCGAGGAGCGCGCGCGGCTCGCCGTCAAGCAGACCACGCGCTCGGTGCGGGCGATCGCCGACGAGCTGGTCTCGCGCATCGACGTCCACACGCTCGACGACGTCGCCTCTCCGGAGCGGCTCGAGCTGAACGACATCGGCGTCGTCCGCCTGCGGCTCGCCGAGCCGCTCTGTGTTGATCCCTATGGAGAAAACCGCACCACAGGAGCGTTCGTTTTGATCGACGAGGCGACGAACGAGACCGTCGGCGCCGGGATGGTCCTCGGCGCGTCATGACCTGGCAGTTCACGCTGACTGGGCTCGGGCTCGGGCTGATCGTCGGCCTGACGGGCGTCGGCGGCGGCTCGCTGATGACGCCGATCCTGATCATCGTCTTCGGCTTCAAGCCGACCTACGCGGTCGGCACCGACATCTTCCACGGGGCGATCTTCAAGTCGTTCGGCGCGATCCGCCATCGCCGGCTTCGCACCGTGCACGGCCACCTCGCGTTCTGGCTGTTCCTCGGGTCCGGCCCGCTGGCGATCGCCGGCGTCGTGGTCTCCTACGTGCTGAGGAACTCGATCAGCGATGCACAGACGGTCCTCGGGTACGCGATCGGAGTCGCGCTGATCGGCGGCGGCGCCGGCTTCCTCGCGAAGTCGTTCGTGAAACGGGGCGTGCAGCCGAGCGACCGGCCCTTCATCATGAGCCGCCGCGACAAGCTGATCGCGTTCGGCACCGGCGCGGTCTTCGGCTTCATCGTCGGCCTCACGTCGGTCGGCAGCGGCACCTACTTCGGGCTGATGATGGTGCTCGTCTATCCGCTCACGATGCCCCGGATCGTCGGCACGGACATCTTCCACGCCGCCGCGCTCCTCTGGGTCGCGGGCGTCGGCCACCTCATCATCGGCGACGTGGACCTGCATGCGACCGCGTGGCTCCTGCTCGGCTCGGTGCCGGGGATCCTGATCTCGAGCCGGTACACCGTGAAGGTCCCCGACCTGACGATTCGCGGCGGCCTCGCCGGAATCCTCATCATCAGCGGGATCAAGCTCCTCAACGTGCCCGACGGGAACTGGATCCTGGGCGGCGGGCTCGTAGCGCTCATGATCGTGCTGACGATCTACACCGTCAACGTGATGCTGAACGAGTCGCGGGCCGCGCGTGACTCTTCAACTTCGTTAACGACCGCGCCGTAGAATCAGCCCGCTTTGCAGCGGGTGCTCACGACGGTCACGCTCCTGGGCCTGCTGGTGGCCACCGCTGCCGCCTTCGCGATCACCGAGCACCTCAAGCTGATCAAGAGCCCCGTCTACGGGACGCTCGTCTCCAAGCAGATCTCGCCCGTGTGCGACTGCCGGGAGAAAACGGCTGCGATCCGGATCAGGATCCGCCATCACGACCGCGTGACGCTGAAGATCCTCGACTCGCACGGCCACACCGTGAGCACGATTGTCTCGGATACGCCCGAGCCGGCGCGACGGCACCTGCGCTTCGACTGGGACGGCCATACAGACACGGGAGCGCAGGCGCCGGACGGCGTCTACAACGCGGAGGTCCACCTCGCCAACGCGCGCCGGACGATCCTCCTCCCGAACCGGATCGTGGTGGACACGACGACGCCGGAGGTGGGCTCGGCGGAGGCTGCGAAGCCCGTGCTCTTCGCCGGCCCGGGCCGCTCGGTCGCGATCCGCTACTCCTTCAGCGAGCCGGCGAACGCCGTCGTCTACCTCCGGCACAGGCAGATCATCCGCGGCCGGCCGACGCGGCAGCACTACCGGATCAAGTGGTCGGGGACGTTCGAGGGCCGGCCGCTTCCCGCGGGCCGGTACGTCCTCTCGGTCGGCGCGCGCGACTCGGCCGGCAACCAGACGCCGCCCGGGAGGCGGAAGAGCGTCACGGTCGTCGTGCGGTACATCGACCTCGCGCCGCGGCTGCTGACGGTGCGGCCGGGCGCGCGGTTCACGGTGCGGCTCCAGACGGCCGCTCCGCGCTACACGTGGCGTCTCGGCCGGCGGCACGGCGCGCGCCGCGGGAGGCACCTGCAGCTGCGGGCGCCGACGACTCCGGGCACGTACCACCTCGTGGTCGGCGAGCACGGGCATAGAGCGACGGCCGTGGTGCGGGTGCGCGCGAAGTGATGGGGCTCGCCCACATCGCCGGCCCGATCGCCTGTCTCGGCCTCGCCGTCCTGCTCGTCGCCCGCACGCGGCGGAACCGGATTGCCGGGCTTTGCTACGCGGGGGTCGGCACGATCCTGCTCGTCGCCTCGTTCTCGCCGGCGAGCGTGGCCGAGCTCGTGGGGGCGATCCTGGGAGCGCTCCTGGTCGGCCCGCTCCTCGCCTGGGTCTTCCGGCGCGAGCCGTGGCTCGTCGCCTACGCCACCCTCGCTTTCATCCCGTTCCGCGTCCACTTCGTCCACCACCAGCTGCTCGTGCCGCTCTACGTGGTCGCGCTCGGCGCGGCAGGGCTGATGCTCTGGGAGCTGGTGGACGGCGACGAGCGGACGCGCGAGCTCGGGATCGCGGCGTGGCCGCTCGCGCTGTACCTCGGCTGGATCGGGCTCTCGCTCGGCTGGAGCGTCGACCTCCACACGGCGGCGCTCGACCTGCTCGCGTTCTACATCCCGTTCACGATCCTCGCGCTCTCGATCGCGCGCCTGCCTTGGCTGCAGTCGCGCGTGCGGCTCCTCTACGGCGAGCTCGTGGCGATGGCGCTCGTCTTCGTCGCGGTCGGTCTCTACCAGTACGAGACGCGCAACATCTTCCAGAACCTGAAGCTGAAGACGATCAATGCGTACGCGGCCTTCTTCCGCGTCAACTCCGTCTTCTGGGATCCCTCGATCTACGGGCGCTTCCTGGTGATCGCGATCGTCCCCACCGTCGTGCTCATCGTCCGCGGACGCCGCTCCGCCAGGGAATCGGTCGCGCTGCTCGCGTTCGCCGCCGTCGCGTGGGTCGGGCTGCTGATCTCGTTCTCGCAGTCGAGCTTCGCGGCGCTGCTCGTCGCGGTCTTCGGGGCCGCTGCGGTCGTCTGGCGCTGGAAGTCGCTGCTCGCGCTCGCGGCTGCGCTGGCCGTCCTCGTCGCGCTTGCGGTTGCGCAGCCGACGCTGATGCACGCGCTCCGCAAGCACACGACCGGCGGACTGAACAGCGCCACGCACGGCCGCGCGAGCCTGATCGCGAACGGGATTCGGATCGCGAAGGCGCATCCGGCGCTCGGCGTCGGCCTCGGCGGCTTCGAGCACGCGTACTCGAGGCGGACGCACCGCACGGCGAGGAAGAGTGCCTCGCACAACACGGCGGTGACGGTCGCCGCGGAGGAGGGGGCGATCGGCTTCGTCATCTACTTCTGGCTCCTCGGGGCGCTGCTCGTCGCGGCGTACCGGCGGATCGGGCATCCGGTGTACGGGCGGTTGGCGCTCGCTGCGGGCCTGGGGCTCGTGGCGATCTTCGTCCACTCGCTCGCCTACAACGACTTCTTCGAGGATCCGACGACGTGGGGCCTGATCGGCCTGATCGGGCTCGCCGCGCCGATCCGGGTGCGGGCTCGCCCGGCGCGACCCGTGGAGCCCGCGGAGGAGCCGGTGCCTGAGATGATCGCGCGATGATCGAGCAGTGGAAGAAGGCGCTCGTGCTCGCGCCGCACACCGACGACGGCGAGTTCGGCTGCGGTGGGACGATGACGCGCCTCGTCGACGCAGGCTGCGACGTCCGTTACGTCGCCTTCTCGATCGCGACCCGCTCGCTGCCGCCCGGCTTCCCGCCCGACACGCTCGCGCGCGAGGTCGCGGAGGCGACGGCCGAGCTCGGGATCCCCGCCGAGTCGCTGACCGTGCACGACTTCGACGTGCGCACGTTCCCGGAGCGCCGGCAGGACATCCTCGAGCTGCTCGTCTCGCTGTGGGAGGAGTGGGAGCCGGACGTCGTCTTCCAGCCGAGCCTGCACGACGTCCACCAGGACCACCGCACCGTCGCCGAGGAAGGCCTGCGCGCCTTCAAGCGCACCACGATCCTCGGCTACGAGATCCCGTGGAACAACTTCGACTTCGAGTACCAGTGGTACGTCGCGCTGGAGCAGGCTCACATCGCCCGGAAGATCGCCGCGCTCGAGAGGTACGCGTCGCAGCACCACCGGCGCTACGCGAACGCCGAGTACGTCCGGAACCTCGCCCGCATGCACGGCGTCAACGTGAACCGCGAGTACGCCGAGGTCTTCCAGGTGTACCGCGTCGTCGCGTGACCACCACCACCACCACCACCACCGGCACCACCACGAGCTGCAACGCCGGGCCGACGCGCTCGTCTCTCCGACGCTCGAACCGGAGGTGCACGACGACGACACGGGCTCGCTCGCCCGGGCGGAGCACCACGGGTTCGAGGATGTCGGCCGCGGCGTCCGACTCGCACTCGACCTGACGGCAGGCAGCCGCGAGCGCCCTGAAGTGGGCCGAGATCGCCTCGGCGAAGCAAGAGGGCTTCCGCACCCTCAACGCACCGATCCGAGCCCCGAACCAGAAGCACGGCTACGGGCCCACGAGAGGCTCGGTGACTCTCGCAGGAGCGCTTGAGCCTCGGGCCGTCGCGGCCGATATCCCCTGGATGCTTCGCGTGATTGGGCTTCCGGCGCTCCTCATAGCCGTCTTCGTGGGTATCTACCTGTCCGCGAAGGACATGCAGTCGAACGGCCCTACCTCTCCGTCCGCACAACAGGCGATCACGCAGGCGCAGTCTGCGACGGCGGGTGTGGCCTTCAGCCAGGCTTTGCCGGCGATGCAGGCGTTCTTCGACCAGTACCAGACGTACGCTGGTGCGACCCTTCCGCCCGGCACGGGCGCTGTCCTCGTTCGCGCGGACGCGACCTCGTACTGCCTGCAGTCGGGGAGCGAGCACGAGGACGGCCCAGGCGGGCAGCCCCAGCCCGGACCCTGCTAGGGACGTGATCTCTCCCCCCTCGCCGGTCAGCCCAGCGGCGGATGCGAGCGCCGCCAGAGCGGCGAGCGCTGGTAGGCCGCAGCCGTGAGATTCCAGCTGCGGCTGAGCGCCGCGAAGCGCGCCAGCTCGCGCCTTCCCTGCGGCGTCGGATAGCTGGCGCCAGGCTCGAGCAGCTCGTAGCCCGCGCCGCGCAGGACGTCGCCCGCGACCTGTTCGAACGCGAGCGCGTCGTCTCGGCTCATCTGGCTGCGCCAGTCGCGGAGGCCGGGTGTCGGCGGCTGCGCGAGGTTCCGGTGCTCCGGCATCTTCGACACCTCGGGCGCGTTCACGTGCTCGAGCATCGCCGGCTCCCACTCGAGCGACGAGTGCTCGCAGACGCGTCGGAGCTCCCGCTCGGGCTCGGTGACGAGGTCCTCGTAGCGAAGCTCGAGGTACCGGTCGCCGACGTGCGCGCCGAGGCGCCGCGCCGACAGGATCTCCGTGCGCCAGCGCGCCGCAAACTGTGCAGCGGTGCGGGGCAGCGCCCACGTCTTGCCCGAGAAACCCTCCGGCAGCTCGAGGAAGGAGAGCGCCGCGTCGCGGCCGTCCCGAACCAGGTGCACCCAGAGCGCGTCCGGGAAGAGCCGCTCGAGCAGCGGCAGGTGCTGCATGTACAGCGGCGTCTTGTCCCCCCAACGCGGTTTGCCCTCGTGCTCCGCGTACACCTCGAACACGGCGGCGATCGCCTCGCCCGTCGTCATCCCCTCGCGCAGCCGCGGACGGACCTCCTCCGGATCGATGCCCCACTCGTACAGCTGGTAGAAGCGTCCGAGGTCGTCGACGAAATCGTCGAGCTTCGGCCGGCGGCCGTGCCGGTGAGCGAGAGGCGTGACGAAGAAGGACTCGTACGGGACCGCGATCTGGCTGCTCCGGTCGAGCATCACGCGTAGCAGCGTCGTGCCGGAGCGGCCGACGCCGAGGACGATCACGGGCGGAGCCATCGCCGCCGGAGCCTAGAGGACGAGCTCCGCCAGGGTCTGCAGCGCCTCGGGCTGCGGCGTGCCGAGCACGAGCGTCGTGACCGGCGTCTCGCGCCACGCCTCGAGCCGCTCGGCGATCCGCTCCTTCGGCCCGACCAGCGAGACGGCATCGACGAGCTCGTCCGGCACCGCTGCGACCGCCTCGCGCTGCTTGCCGGCGAGGTAGAGCTCCTGGATCCGCTCGGCCTCCTCCTCCCAGCCGTAGCGGCGGACGAGCGCGTTGTAGAAGTTGCGCCCCTTGGCGCCCATGCCGCCGACGTACAGTGCGACGTGCGGCCGCAGCGCGTCGAGCAGCGCCGGCACGTCGTCGCCGACCAGGACGCTCGCGGTGGCCGCGATCCCGAAGCCGTCGCGCGCGCCCGCGACGCTCGCGCCGAACGCGTCGTCGAACCGCTCGGGTGCGACGAAGATCGGGAGCCAGCCGTCCGCGATCTCGGCTGCGAGCGCGACGTTCTTCGGCCCGAGCGCCGCGAGGTAGATCGGGATCTCGGCGCGCAGCGGGCGCAGCATCAGCTTCAGCGGCTTGCCGAGGCCCGTCGCGCCGGGCCCGTCCCAGGGGATCCGGTAGTGCTCGCCCTCGTGCTCGACGACCTGCCGCCGCAGCGCTGCCCGCACGATCTCGACGTACTCGCGCGTCTTGCCGAGCGGCTTCCCCCACGGCTGGCCGTGCCAGCCCTCCACTACCTGCGGCCCCGAGGTGCCGAGCCCGAGCAGGAAGCGTCCGCCGGAGAGGAGGTCGAGCGTCGCCGCCGTCATCGCCGCGTTTGCGGGCGAGCGGCCGGGAATCTGCATGATCGCGGAGCCGAGCTTGATCCGCTCGGTCTTCGCCGCGAGCCAGCCGAGGACGCTGACCGCGTCCGTCCCCCAGGCCTCGGCGACCCAGACCGAGTCGAAGCCGAGCCGCTCCGCCTCCTGCACGAGCGGGAAGAGGTCGGCGGGGTTCGTCCCGGGCGGCGCGTAGCCGAGGCTGAGGCCCAATTTCATTGCGCCAGCGATCCTACGTCGGTACCGTCGGCGGGCAATGGCGCATCCGGAACTCGCGGCAGAGCAGGACTACGTCGACCGCGCCTACGACCAGCTCGACCGGATGCGGTCGACGGTCGCGCGTACGCAGGAGGCGATGGCCACCGAGTGGGCGGCGCTGAACATGGAGGCGTGGGCGAAGCGCCGCATGCGCACCTTCGAGGACGCTGAGCGCGGCCTCGTCTTCGGGCGGCTGACGCTCGACGGCACGCCCCGCCCGCTCTACGTCGGCCGCCGCTGGGTGCACGACGATCAGCACGAGTCGCTCGTCGTCAACTGGCAGGCGCCCGCCGCGCGGCCGTTCTACACCGCGACCCCGCAGGAGCCGCACGGCGTCCAGCAGCGGCGCCGCTTTCGCGCCGAGGGGCGCCGGCTGCTCGACATCTCGGACGAGTCGCTGGACGGCAGCGCGGTCGAGGGAGCCAGCGTCTCGGACTTCCTCCTGGAGGAGCTCGAGCGCCGCCGCGACGTCCGCATGCGCGACATCGTCGCCACGATCCAGTCCGACCAGTACCGGCTGATCACGGCCGAGCCCGAGGGCGCGCTCGTCGTCCAGGGCGGCCCCGGCACCGGCAAGACGGCCGTCGGCCTGCACCGTGCGTCGTGGCTCCTGTACACGCACCGCGAGCGGCTGCGGCGCGTGCTCGTCGTCGGGCCGAACCCGACCTTCATGGACTACGTCTCGCACGTCCTCCCGACGCTCGGCGAGGAGGCGGTGGAGCAGCGCGCCGTCACCGAGCTCTGCGACGGGATCGAGGTCGGCCGTGACGAGGAGCCCGATGTCGCGCGGCTGAAGGGCGATCCGCGGCTGCGCGAGGTCGTGGCGCGCGCGGTCGAGATCGCCGTCGTGCCCGCGCCGGAAGAGCTCGTGACGCTCGTGGACGGCGTCTACATCCGCGTGCGTGAGCGCGACGTGGCGACCGTGCTGGAGGAGGCCCTCGAGGCCGGAGCGCCGCTCGGACTCGCGCGCGACCGGTTCCGGATGGCCGTGCTCCGCCGCTTCTACGAGCGCTACGGCGAGCTGCTCGGCCCGCGCGCGCTGCGCAGCTTCGACGAGCTCGAGCGTGCGCTGCGGCGCGGCGGCTTCCTCACGCGCTGGCTCGACCGCGTCCTGCCGCTGCCGAATCCCGAGAAGCTCGTC
>DASTZY010000085.1:0-1817 GCA_035764085.1 Gaiellaceae bacterium | reverse complement strand
TCGAGCTGCTCGAGCGTGGCCGAGTTCAGGTCGAGCGGAGCGGAAGGCGACGAGCCCGCCGCGGGTGGGCTCGCGGCAACGACGCCGGCCGCGCCTCGCCCGGGCACGACGATCTGCTCACCGTCGGCGACCGGTGCGGCGAGATTGACGGTGGCGAGCTGCGCCTTGGCCGTGGCACCGCCCGCCGCCGAGATCGCGTCGTCGATCCTCGAGCCGGAGCGCAGCCGGTAGAGACCCGGTCGGCGCACGGCTCCGGCGACGTCGATCACGAGGAGCTTCGCGGCAGCCGGCTTTGCTCGAGCCGGCGCAGGCAGCGGCGTCACGGCGGGCGCCGCATTCCCGCCGCCGCCGAACTGCCGGATCACGAGCAGGAGCAGTACGACCACAGCCGCTGCAGCCCCGAAGAGCTGGCGTCGCGACAGCGCCGGAATCCGGACATCCATGTCGTCCATCGTGACAACGACCCTGTGCCGCGGGTGTGTCGGCTTGGTCGGGGCTCCGTAAACTCGCGCCGTGGCCGACTGGGTGACGATCTCCGCCCTCGCCTCCGCGGGCGGAACGCTCGTGCTCGCCGGAGTGACCGTCGCGTCGGTGCGCTCCGCCAACCGCGCTGCACGCGTCGCCGAGCAGTCCCTGCTCGCAGAACAGCGGCCGCTGCTCGTCCCATCCCGCACCGAGGACCCGGCGGTCAAGGCCGGCTTTCAGGACGGCGTCTGGTTCAACGTTCCCGGCGGACAAGGTGTCGCCAGCGCGACCGACACGGCCGACTACTTCGTCATCTCGGTCCGCAACGTCGGAACCGGCATCGCCGTCCTCCACGGCTGGCAGCTCCTGCCGGCCCTCGTGTTCACGCGCGAAGCCCACAGAACCCATCCTCCACTCGAGGACTTCACGACGCTCACGCGCGACCTCTACGTGGCGCCCGGCGACGTCGGCTTCTGGCAGGGCTCCTTCCGCGACCCTGCGAGTGACGGCTACCGCGAGGCCCGTCGCGCGGTCGAGGCGCAGCAGAGCATCGGCGTCGACATCCTCTACGGCGACTTCGAGGGCGGCCAGCGCGTGATCAGCCGCTTCATGCTCACGCCGCGCGAGCTCGACGGCGAGGTGCGCTGGTTCGCGTCCGTCGGCCGCCACTGGAACGTCGACCGCCCCGATCCGCGCGAGCGTGACTAGACCACGAAGTTGACGAGCTTCCTGGGGACGACAATCGTCTTGCGCGGCTCGCCACCGTCCAGGTAGCTCCGCACGCGCTCGCTCTCGCGCGCCCGCGCGACGAGCTCGTCCTCGCTCAAGCCGGCATCCACCTGGAACCGGTCGCGCACCTTGCCGTTCACCTGGACGACGAGCTCGAACGTCTCGCGCACGAGCTGCGACTCGTCCGCCTCCGGCCACGGCTCCTCCCACAGCCGCTCATGCCCCAGCACCGTCCAGAGCTCCTCGGCGACATGCGGTGCGTAGGGCTGGATCAGCGAGACCGCCGTCTCGGCTGCGAAGCGCGCGTCCGGCGCATCCGTCGCGCCGCCCAGCTCGTTCACCAGCTCCATCAGCGCCGAGATCGGCGTGTGGAACTGGAAGCGGCGGAGTACGTCGTCCGTCACCCGGACGATCGTCTCGTTGGCCTTGCGCGCCAGCGGGCTGGGGGCTGGAAGCGTCCCCGGCGAAGCCGGCGACGCAGCCTCCGCGACCTCGTGCACGACGCGCCAGAGCCGGCGCAGGAAGCGGACGATGCCCTCGATCCCGTTGTCCGTCCACTCCATGTCCTGGTCGGCCGGGCCCATGAAGAGGATGTAGAGCCGCACCGCGTCCGCGCCGTACGC
>DASTZY010000084.1:0-29362 GCA_035764085.1 Gaiellaceae bacterium | reverse complement strand
GTCCTTGACCGCGATCGGCAGGCCGTCTCCACTCGGCTCGTCACAAACGTGGAGGTAGCAGTGGAGCTCGGGGTCGCGGTCGTCGATCGCGGCGCGGTAGGCGGCGAAGAGCTCGGCGCCCGAGACCTCACCTGCCTCGAGGAGCCGGTTCGCCTCCTCTGCGGTGAGCCGGAGCGTGTCGATCACCCCCCACCTCCAGGCGGCACCCTGAAGAAGTCGCCCTCGCGCTCGGGCGCGTTCGCGAGCGCTTCCTCGACGGGCAGGCAGGGCCGCGGCTCGTCGTCGCCCAAGACGTTGACGACCTCGAGCGGGTGCGAGGTCGGCGGCACGTCGGAGAGGTCGAGCTCGGAGACCTTCGAGACTGCGTCGAGGATGTCGTTGAGCTGGCCCTCGAGCCGCTGGATCTCTTCCTCGCGGAGCTCCAGGCGAGCGAGGTGCGCCACGTGCAGAAGCTGTTCGCGGTCAATCGCCATCTTCGTTCGATCCTCCCAAAAGAAAGGGCCCCTTGCCGGGGCCCTCTCAACCGTGGTCCGACAGGTTCTCTAGATCGCCTGGACGTTCGCGGCCTGCGCGCCCTTGTCGCCCTGAACGACTTCGAACGACACGCGCTGACCCTCGGTCAGCGACTTGTAGCCGTCCATCGTGATCGCCGAGAAGTGGACGAAGACGTCGTCGCCGCCCTCGCGCTCGATGAAGCCGTAGCCCTTCTCGTTCGAGAACCACTTTACGGTGCCCTCAGCCAACCCTTCCTCCTTGCAGAAACACGACGGCACCGAGCCGCCGACCGATACGAAGCAGGCCGGAGTCTAGCTCAGTTTTTCGGCGTTGCAACGGCGGCGGGCATGCCCAATCGCGCTGCCGTAACGGCGTTCTGGAGCACCATGGCGATGGTCATCGGGCCGACGCCGCCCGGCACGGGCGTCATGTAGGCGGCCCGTTCCATGGCGCCCGGGTCCACGTCGCCGAGCACCTTGCGGCTGCCCTCGTCACGGTTCATCCCGACGTCGATCACCGTCGCGCCGGCCTTGACCATGTCGGCGGAGACGAGATGCGTCCTCCCGACCGCGGCCACGAGGACGTCGGCGTCGAGCGTGTGCCGCTGCAAGTCCCGCGTGCGCGAGTGGCAGATCGTCACGGTCGCGTTGCGCTGGAGGAGGAGGTGCGCCATCGGCTTGCCGACGATCGCGGAGCGGCCCACCACGACCGCGTGGGCGCCCTCGAGCGTGATCTCGTACTCGTCGAGCATCCGCATGATCCCGAGGGGCGTGCCCGGGACGAGAGACGGACGGCCGAGGTAGAGGCGGCCGGCGTTGACGGGATGGATCCCGTCGACGTCCTTGGCGGGCGCGATCGCCTCGATCACGCGGTTCTCGTCGATGTGTTCGGGGAGCGGGAGCTGGACGAGGAGGCCGTCGACGTCGTCGTCGGCGTTGAGCTCCGCGATCGCGGCGAGCAGCTCCTCCTCGGACGTGTCGGCGGGCAGCTTCAGGTCGCGCGCGTCCATGCCCGCCTCCTGCGCGGCCTTCTGCTTGAGGTCGATGTAGATGTGCGAGGCAGCGTCGTCGCCGACCAGGACGGTGGCGAGCCCGACGTGACCGAGCTCGGCGACCGACGCGGCCACCTCCTCGCGCACCCTGGCGCCGAGCGCCTTCCCGTCGATGATCGTGGCCGTCACCGCAGCGAGGTTACCCCGGTCGGCGCCCGCCACGTCCCGCCTCCGCGCATGCGCTCGACGAGCGCGCGCCCGAGCGTGGTCCGCGGGGTCAGCTTGTCGAGATCCGGATCGGCCGTGTGGAAGACGAAGCGGAGCACGTCGTCATTCGCCTCGTCTCCATGGTCTCGAAGCTCGAACCGCTGCTGGAAGCGCACGATGTTCGAGTTGTGGGGAAGCACCTCCGCGAGTGCGGGATCGAGCAGCCAGCTGTGACACGAGGCGACGCGATGATCGGGGAACACCGCCTGCGCCCGCGCGAAGGACGCGTCACATGCGGCGGGCGCCAGGGGGCCGCTCTCCGGGATGTGAACGGCGAGCATGCCGTCCGCTCGGCTCTCGAACTGGAGCCGGCCGAGCTCTGCCAGCCGGCCGCTCCACACGACCTCGATCCAGCTGACGTCGGAGAACGGCTCCTCGCCGCGAACCTCGTGGGCCCGGAGGATGTCGCGCAGCGTCACCCACGACTCGGCGTCGGTGAGCCCGAGAGCACGGTGCTTCGCACGCACCTCGGGCAGCCGGGAAGCGAGATGGTCCGGAAAGGACGACTCCACTAGGCTCCGCACGATGCCACGGCTGAGCCGCAAGAACGACCCGGATTCGGTGCGCGCGCGCCAGGAGGCGCTCGGGGCGCCCGAGGTCGACCTCGAGCCGTATGCACGGGCGGCCGAGTCGGTGACCGGCCTCGTCTCGATCCCGGTCTCGGTGGCTCAGCTCTCGGTGTCCCTCGGCGAGTACGAGCTGTCGGAGGACGGCGAGGTCGTCGAGACCGGCCGGAGCGACGAGGAGGTCGTCGTCCCGCTCGCCCACACCGAGGGCGGGCTGACCGCCTCCGTGCAGCGCGGCGCGAAGGCGATCTCGGAGTCCGGCGGCTGCAGAACATATGTGATCGCCGACCGGATAACCAGAGCGTCCTGCTTCGTCTGCAAAGACTCCGGCGACGCGCTCGTGCTGGCGCGCTGGCTCGAGGGCCAGGTGCCGGCGATGCGCGAGTTCCTGCGGGAGGCCGACTCGCCTGAGCTGTCCCGCTACGCCGTCCTCCGTGAGGCGAAGACGCACGTCGTCGGCCCGATGTGCCACGTGCTCTGGCGCTTCACCACCGGCGACGCCTTCGGCGCGAACATGATGACCCGCAACGCGTACGCGCTGAACATGGCGTACGTCCTTCCTCAGGCGCCGGTGCCGGTCGAGCGCACGATCCTCGAGGCGAACATGGGCGGCGACAAGAAGCCGTCCTTCGAGTACTTCCAGCAGGGGCACGGCAAGACCGTGATCGCGGAGACCACGCTTACCGAAGAGGCGGTCGAGCGGGTGTTGCGCACGAAGCTCGAGGATCTCGAGGAGCTCGCCTGGGCGGGCACGCACGGCGCCGTCGCATCGGGAATGCAGTCCGTCGCGTTCACCCCGGCGTCGGCGATCGCGGCCGTCTTCGCGGCGACCGGCCAAGACCTCGGGCTCGTCGGCACGAGCTCGATGGCCCACGGGACGGAGCAGCGCGTCGACGCCGGCCTCCACGTCTCGATCCGCTTCCCGGGCATCGAGGTCGGCACGGTCGGCGGCGGCACGACGCTGCCCGATCCGGCCCGCTGGCTCGAGCTGATGGGGTGCGCCGGTCCGGGCAAGGTCTATCGACTCGCGCAGCTCGTGGCCGCGACGGCCCTGGCGCTGGAGATCAGCGCCTCGGCGGCGATGGCGACCGCGGGCAGCGAGAACTTCTTCCGCGCCCACTTCGAGCGCGGCGGCATGCGTTAGCGCGCGTACGTCTCGGCGGCTTCCTGCTGGAACTCGAAGCCGACGAAGCGCTCGTCGCCGACGACCTCCGCGTCATGGCCGGGCTCGATGACGTAGGCGTCGCCGGGCGCGAGCTCGAGCGTGGTGCCGTCCTGGTGCTCGACGCGCATCCTCCCCGACTGCACGACGCCCACATGCCGGTGCTGGCAGGTCTCGGTCCCGGCGACCGGCTTGACGCACTCGGACCACCGCCACCCGGGCTCCATCGTGAATCGGGCCGCCGTGGTGCCTCCCAGGCGCACGACGTCCACCTGCGTCTTGTCGGGAGTCCTGCTCTCGTCCGGCGAGCCGAAATCTCTCTTCTCGACACCAGCCATCATCGCCTCCTCTTCAGCAAACAACCGATGGATCGGAACCATCTCACGGCGGTCCGCACGGATCAAGAACGCTGACCGGTCGGCCTCCTCCCGAGGCCGGCGAGCCTAGACTCGCTCCATGGCAGGCGCGAATCGGACGTGACCTGGCAGCTGTGCAGCGCCGGATCCCTCTCGGTGCCGCCGAGTTTCAACATTGCGGCGAACGCGGATCTGACGCAGCTCGAGGGCGAGCTAGGAGGGATGCTCGACGAGCGCGGTGAGCTGGCGATCCCGTGCAACGTGCTCGTCATTCGCGCCGGTGGTCGACTCGTTCTCGTCGACACGGGTGCGGGTCACTATTTCGGAGGAGGGGGCGGTCGCCTGGTCGATGCGTTGGCGGCGGCGGGAGCCGCAGCTCACGATGTCGATCTGGTCGTTCTGACGCACGGCCATCCCGATCATGTCGGCGGAGCGATGAGTCCGCTCGGGCCCGCCTGCGCGAACGCACGCCACGTAATTTTCCGGTCGGAGTACGACTACTGGTCGCGCCGCCCGGCGCCGCCGCCGTTCTTCGTGGAGCAGGTCCAGCCGCTCGCCGAGCGCGGGCTCCTCGAGTTCGTCGTGGACGGGGCTGAAGTGTTGCCGGGCGTCCGGCTACGGGCGGCACCGGGGCACACGCCTGGGCAGTGCGCCGTCGAGGTCGAGGAGGACGGAAGGCACCTCCTGTTTCTGGCCGATGCGGTCATGAATCCCGTGCATTTCCCGCATCCCGAACTAGTCGGCACGGTCGAGAACGACCCGGATCAAGTCGAGAAGACAAGACGCCGCCTGCTCGGCCTCGCCGCCGACGAGCACCTGCTCGTCGGCGCTTCGCACCTCTCGAGTTCGGGACGCGTAGTCCGCGACGGCCACGCCTTTCAATTCATCCCAGAGCTTTGACTACCTGACTTCTTGACATGGCCGGGACGCAGGTGGATTCTGGTGCCAGGCAGCGCTGCCCAGGGGGAGGGCTCTACCGCGCGCTGCTCGGCCGAGAGGAGGTCAGATGAACATGCAGGTGAGAGTGGGCATCGCGACCCTTGCGATCGCGGCTCCGCTGGCGCTCACCGCTCCAGCAAGCGCCCGCACGCTCTGGATCTGTGACGTTCCCGACGAGGGCACCGTGACGTTCGTGAGCGCCGCGGACGCCGCATGGCACGGGATCGATACGGCCGACGCCACGGCGGGCACAGTCTTCCACGATCAGTTCGGCGAGACCTGCCACGTCGAATCCGGGTGAGGCTGCCTCGCCGCCTGGTGAAGCCGAAGAAGAGGTGGACGAATGTGCGGGACTACTTCACGTGCGAACAACAGCTTCGACGACTACCCGAGCAATATTTCCGCCTGAGGTGATCGACGCCGTGAAGTGGCAGCTATCGAGCCGATACCACGTGGGCTTCTTCAGATTCCAGGTATAGGGACCGAGGTCCGACCGGTTCCAGGTGAACACTTTCGTGCCTCTGTGACAGACGACCTTTGCGCCGCACGTACCGGGCTTGTTGTTCTCGCAGAAGAGGATGATCTTGTAGGGCTTCTTCACCGTTGCCGAGAAGGATCCAACGGTGCCGGCTCCCTTGACCTGCTTCGACCCAACTGTGTAGCGCCTCAGGGAGGCGGCGGCAGTGGCGACAATCGCTCCTGCGAGAATCAGAACGGCCATGACGCTCAACAGCTTCTTCATTTCATACCTCCAAACGCACTGTAGTCGCGGTCTTCGCGGAGCTGGGCTGGGCCAGCGTTCCGGAATGACCCCTGAGCGCGTAATTCAGGCCGGTGGATGCAACGGCCGGAACGGCCGCTCGTCGGGGATCGGCACGGCCGTGGCGACGGTGGTTCTTGACCAACTTCGGGATCCTTTACGGGATCACGCTTCCGCCGCGTGCGTGGTCGTGGGCGTGGGGCTGATCGCGGACCGCACCGAATCTGTTCGGTGGGACTGGGTGGGGCTCCGCGCTCGCTGCGCTGGACTACAGCAAGCGATGGGCCGAGGACCGCGCCGAATGTGATCCGCCCGGTGCATGAGTCCGCTAGGCGAGTGTTTCCGTAATCAGCACTCAACTGATGCCTAACCGGAAGGATTCGTCCTGCGCCCGCGCCTCAAGGGCGGCGGGATAACGAACCCTGGACGGCCGAACCTCGCAGCCGAAATCCAGACGAGTGCGGCCACCACGATGAACGCGAGCACGAGAATCGCGAGGACGAGGAGTACGTGGTGAGTCGCTCCATGTTCACCCGGGCCGAGGACGGCGAGCGGGATTCCCAGGAGCATCGCCCAACCCAGGACGATGGCTGTTGGCAAACCTCGGACCCACCAATCCGGCCACCGCTCGACCGCCCCTTCGCCGCGCCAGATGGACGGCAGGTTTCGCGGAGCGAGGATCGCCAGGCATCCGAACGTCATGACCGCGATCCAACCCCCGACTCCCACGCTCGGCCATCGTCGCACTATCGGCAGCGCAGGGGAACTCCCGTGCTCGGCAGAGGCATTGGCTCAGCCGCGCTGCAGCACGCTGATGTGGGCCAGTGTTCCGGAATGACCCCTGAACGACCTGGGCTCCTGGGAAGAGGGATCGGAGATAGCCCGAGACCCAGGAGTAGACTTGCCCCTCGTGAGCTCCGCTTACGGCAAGAAACACAAGACGCATGTCTCCGGGAAATCGCTTCTCGCAAAGGAGACAAAGCGGCTGCAGGCGAAGGAGGAGAGGCGCAAGCGTGGCTCGGATCTCCCTCCAGCCACGAAGCGCTGAACGACGCCAGGCGGAAACCCTGTCGCGTGGGCCAGTGTTCGGGAATGTCACTTGACGAGGTTGTCCATCAGAGCCGTTCGTCATATATTTCGTAGTCGCTTGTAAAGCAGGCGCCGCAGGGTGGAGGTGCGCGTGCGCAACGGCCAGGTGACCGGATTTGTCCTCCTGCTGACGTTGCTCGTCGCGGCTGTCGGAGCTGCCTGCGGCTCGCAACAGGCTTCGAGCCGAGCCGAAGGCAAGATCGCGTTGCTCGACGACTCAGGCAGTCTCGCGATCGTCGATGCCGACGGAAGCAGCAAGGCCGTCATCGTGCCGACGAACGATGCGGTGCCAGTCTGGGCACCCGACGGGTCGCACATCGCGTTCGACGACGCCTATGAGCTGGCCACGGTAAAGGCGGACGGGAGCGGCTACGCCCCGTTGCTCTCCGAGGGCGGCTCCTCCGCACTGTGGACGTGGTCGGGTGACAGCGACAAGATCGCGTATGTCGGGGCCGATCCGCACTACAGCTGGTACTACCACGCGGCGATCTTCGTCGTCCCGGCAGCAGGCGGTAAGCCGCGGATGCTTGTCGACGGTGATTCCCCCTCGTGGTCTCCCGACGGACGAACCATCGCGTTCATCCGCGGTCCGTTCATCCGCCTGATCAACGCCGACGGCACCCGCGAGCGGCGGCTCGCCACAGATTCTCTTACGATCAAGGACGAGGCTTACCTAGACCTATTGTGGTCGAGCGATAGCCAGAAGATCGCGTATACGACCTCGTTCTCGAAGGACGGGAAGGAGTTCTGCCGCCTGCACATCGCGCATCCAGACGGGCGACCTGAAGTGCAGGTGATCGGCGGCGGGCTGCCTGGCAAGGAGTTCGACACCCAATGCGACATCGCCTGGTCTCCCGAGGGGACGCGCACTGCGTTCACACGCAACGGATTCATCTACTCGGTCAATGCCGACGGCACACATGAACACCGGCTCGCCCGCGGACTGGAGCAGTCGTGGTCGCCAGACGGCAAGCACATCGCCTACCTCCGCAAGGGATCGATCTACGCCCTCGACATGCAGAGCCATGTCGAACATCGACTCGTTCGCGGAGATGAGTTTTCGTGGTGGCCCGATGGAGTGTGGTCACCCGACGGAGCGTTCCTCGTCGTCCAGCGTGTGATCAAACAGCGTGTGAACGGGCGGAACGGCAAGTATGTCGTCGAGACGATGAGGCCCGACGGGAGCGATCGACGAGTTATCTGGCCGCAGGGAGGCGGGACCTGTGACTGCGGTGACACTCCGGCCTGGCAGCCGCGATGATCCTGGTCTGCACGGACCGACTGGACAAAAGCTCGGCGAAAGGCATCAGCACTCGCCTGGGCCAGTGTTCCGGAATGACCCCTGACGTTGGACGCCGCTACTGCCTCGCCGGGCACGAGGTGCGCCCGGTGAATGGCACCCAGCGTGGAAGGACGACGCTGCTTAGCACCCGATCCGCGAGCCGACGGAGTCGGGCTGGTGGGTGCGCCAGACCAAACGCGACCGTAACGGTCATGTCGTATTGCCGCTTGTTGCGAACCCGGAGGCGGTACGAAGGCTTGCTTCCCGCCAGCGGCCCCGGCGCGACCACCGTGAAGTCGCGAAGCCGTAGCGGGAGCCGCACCTCCGGTCCGGTCGGTCCACTTTTCGGGCGGCCGAGTTGTACCCCTATCAGGATTCCGTCGCGCGGAAGCCGCGTCGTTGGGGGGTACGAGAGCGAATGCGGCGTCATCGCCCGCGATGCTGCCCCTCTCGGCACCCGACCGCCAATGACTAGGGCAGACGGCGAGCCAGACTGACGCCAGCCGGAAGGCAGCCCCTTGAACCAGGCACCGCATACAACCTGCGGACTCGCCTGCGTGGCAGCCCCGGCTCTACACGAACCAGCCACAACCGCCAGCAGCACGATCGCAACCGTCGCGCCTACCCGCGAAAGACGCTTCATCGCCACAAGATATATACGACGTTGAAGCAGGAAACAAGTTGGGACGTTCGGCTGGGCCAGCGTCCTCTCACCTGACGGCGCCGGAGAGGTCAGCCGGCCGGGAGGCGGACGTCGGAGACGTCCAGACCGAGCGAGTTGGCGAGGCGCACGCCGTGGTTCAGCTCCTCGCGTAGCCGTTCCCGGTCGCGCGCTTCCATCAGCGTGCCGATCACCTCGCGCGCCTTCGGCCGCCAGAGGACGTGCTTGGCGAAGATCGGCAGCATCCTGTTCGCCGCGTCCACGAGCCGCGTGCGCACCTTCTTGTCCGCCGACTGCAGCAGCACCCGCTCGTACGCCATCCCGGCGCCGTGGTGGATACCGTCGTCGACCGTGAGCCGGTTGCACAGGTCCTCCAGCACCGTCCCGCGCGACGACTTCGCGATCAGGCGGAAGCGCGGGATGATCAGCCGCTCGAAGAAGACCTGCATCAGGAAGACCTTCTCCTCGAGCAAATCCGCCTCGAGGAACATGTGGGCGAGCTCGTCGAGGTACGGGTCGCGCTCCCCCTCCCCGCCGACCTGGCCGATCAGACGCAGCCAGGCCTCGGTGTGGCGCGACTCGTCCTGCACCATCGTGGAGTAGTAGAGACGCGCCTCGGGATCGGGCGCGGCCGCGAGCAGCTGCGACGCCATCTCGCAGGCGAACACGTCCGCCTGGAGCTGCTGCATGATCACCGAGCGCCAGATGTCCCGGCGCCGCGCCTGCCGCTCGGCCGATCCCTTTCCCTCCGGCACGAACGGGATCTCGCCCCACGGCACGTCGTCCACCTGCCACTCCTGGTGCTTGGCGAGGTGGTAGAAGCGGAGAACGCCGGCGTACTCATCCCTGCCTTCGGGCTCCGCGGGAACGGCTTCGGCACTCATCGCGTGGACCTTATCCTCGTTGCGTGATCGCACTCGTCTTCAGCTACGAGGTGCGCGAGACGGCGGACTTCGAACGCGTCTACGGGCCCGACGGCGAATGGGCGACGTTCTTCCGGCAGGGCCGCGGGTTCATCGGCACCGAGCTCCTCCGGGACATCGAGGCGCCCGGGCGTTTCCTGGTGATCGACCGCTGGGAGTCGGCGGACGCGTACAACGTCTTCGTCGCCGAGCATCGTGAGGAGTACATGGAGCGGGTCGACGCCACCCGCTTCCACTACGACAGCGAGCTCCGCTTCGGCACATTCGAGACGATCTTCGACTGAGTTCGCGCATTCCGTAAGCATGAGCGGCGAAGAGCCTCGCAATGCGAGGCAGCACCGGGCTTGAACGGGCGCATCGCGCAGTGGATAATCCGGGCGCCGATGTCCGTGGAGTCACGCGCAGGCGCCGCCCAGGAGCTTCTTGTAGTACGCGAGCGCTACGTCGCCCGCGGCGTCGCGACGCCCTCTCTCGTCGTCGCGCGCGCCGAGGGGGCGCGCGTCTGGGACGTCGACGGGCGCGAGTTCCTCGACTTCGCCGGCGGCATCGCCTGCCAGAACCTCGGGCACGGCCCGTCCGCGGTGGTCGCAGCGATCCACGAGCAGGTCGACCGCTATCTCCACCAGTGCTTCATGGTCGGGACCTACCAGCCGTACATCGAGCTCTGCCGCCAGCTCGACGAGCTCTGGCCCGGAGAGACGGAGACGAAGTCCATCCTCGTCAACTCCGGCGCCGAGGCAGTCGAGAACGCGGTCAAGATCGCTCGCGCCGCGACCGGCCGGCCGGGAGTCGTCGTCTTCGACCGTGCCTTCCACGGGCGCACGAGCCTCACGATGGCCATGACCGCAAAGCTCGTCTACAAGCAGGGCTTCGGGCCGCTTGCGACGGATGTCCACCGCGCGGCGGCGCCGTATCCGTTCCGCGGCGTCTCGACCGAGGACGCGTTGCACAGCCTCACGTTCCTCTTCACGCAGGACGTCGACCCGAAATCGGTCGCCTGCATCGTGCTCGAGCCGGTGCAGGGCGAGGGCGGCTTCATCCCCATGCCGCCGGAGTTCGTGCAGACGCTGCGCCACATCTGCGACGAGCACGGGATCCTCTACGTCGACGACGAGGTGCAGTCCGGCTGCGGGCGGACCGGGACGCTGTGGGCGATCGAGCAACTCGGCGTCGAGCCTGATCTGCTCGTCAGCGGGAAGACGCTCGGGGGCGGCCTGCCGCTCGCCGCGGTGACCGGGCGCGCCGAGCTGATGGACGCCGTCCACGTCGGCGGGCTCGGCGGCACGTTCGGCGGCAACCCCGTCGCCTGCGCGGCCGCGCTCGCCGTGCTCGACGAGCTGACGGCCCCGGGCTTTGCCGAGCGCACCGCGCAGCTGGGCTCGTTCCTGCGCACGCGGCTCGAGGAGATGGCGGCGCGGCAGCCGGTCGTCGGCGAGGTGCGCGGGCTCGGCCCGATGCTCGCGTTGGAGCTGCGCGAGCCGACGCCCGCCGCGGCGAAGGCGACGACGGTGGCCGCGTTCGAGAAGGGCCTGCTCATCCTCTCGTGCGGGCTGGACGGGAACGTGATCCGGCTGCTCCCGCCGTTGACCGCGAGCGACGAGGAGCTCGAGCGCGGGCTCGGCCTGCTGGAGGAGGCCCTTGGCGACGCTGGCGCCGACGACGCCTGAAACCGAGCAGGGCGTGGAGGCTCCCGCCGTCCGCCTGAGCGGCATCCGCCGGGTCTACGGCGACGTCGTCGCGGTTGCGGGCGTCGACCTCGAGATCGGGGCCGGCGAGTTCTTCACGCTTCTCGGGCCGTCGGGCTCCGGCAAGACGACGACGCTGCGCGTGATCGCGGGCTTCGAGCGGCCGGACGCCGGGCGCGTGGAACTGCAGGGCCTCGACGTCACGCGCGTGGCGCCGTCGCAGCGCGCGGTCAACACCGTGTTCCAGGACTACGCGCTCTTCCCGCACATGACCGTGGCCGAGAACGTCGAGTACGGGCTGCGGGTCAAGGGCGTCTCGCGCCGGGACCGCCGGGCCCGCGCCGAGGACGTGCTGAAGCGCGTGCGCCTGCCGGGGCTCGGCGACCGAAAGCCGGTGCAGCTCTCGGGGGGTCAGCGGCAGCGCGTGGCGCTCGCGCGCGCGATCGTGAACGGGCCGCCGGTCCTGCTCCTCGACGAGCCGCTCGGCGCCCTCGACCTGAAGCTCCGGCAGGAGATGCAGATCTTCCTCAAGGCGCTGCAGCGCGACCTCGGGATCACGTTCGTCTACGTCACGCACGACCAGGAGGAGGCCCTGACGATGAGCGACCGCCTCGCGGTCTTCAACGAGGGCCGGATAGAGCAGGTCGGGTCGCCCGCAGAGGTCTACGAACATCCGCAGACCGAGTTCGTGGCCGGCTTCGTCGGCGTCTCGAACGTCCTCGAGCGAGACGGCCGGCGTTTCACGATTCGCCCGGAGAAGATCCGCATGAGCGACGAAGGCGGCGGCGAAGGCGAAGCCGGAACCGTGCGCGACGTCGTCTATGTCGGGATGGTCACCCGCTACACGGTCGAGCTCGACTCGGGGGGAGAGCTCACGGTCGTCCGCCAGAACCTCGAGACGTCCTCACAGGAGGCGCTCGAGGATCGAGGCAAGCGCGTTCGCCTCTTCTGGCGGCCGGAGCACACCTACGAGATCCGCGAGGAGGAGAAGTGAGAAAGCTGAACCGCCGGCACGTTCTGCTGGCCGCGTTCGTCGTGGCCCTCTGCGTCCCGGCTTCGGGCGTCAGCGCCGAGAAGGGCCTGCCCACGAAGATCGGAAAAGGTGAGGGGCAGCTCAACCTGATCGCCTGGGAGGGCTACACCCAGGGGCAGTGGGTCAAGCCGTTCGAGAAGAGGACCGGCTGCCAGGTCCACGCGAAGTACGGCGGCTCGTCGGACGAGATGGTGACGCTGATGCGGCAGGGCGGCGGCTCGCAGTACGACGGCGTCTCGGCGTCCGGCGATGCGAGCCTGCGGCTGATCTACGGGCAAGACGTGCAGCCGGTCAATCCGAAGCTGATCCCGGACTTCAACAACTTCATCCCGGCACTGAAGTCGCCCGCACACAACACGATCAAGGGCGTTCACTACGGGATCTCGCTCCAGTGGGGCCCGAACACGCTGCTCTGGAACACGAAGAAGGTGAAGCCGGCGCCGACGAGCTGGTCGGCGATCTACAGCCCGAAGTACAAGGGCAAGGTCACGATCCCGGACAACCCCATCCAGATCGCCGACGCGGCGCTCTACCTGTCGAAGACGAAGCCGTCCCTCGGGATCAAGGATCCGTACGAGCTGAACCAGACGCAGTTCAACGCGACGATCAACCTGCTGAAGAAGCAGAAGCCGCTGATCAAGAAGTACTGGGCGCTCGCCTCGGACGAGATCAGCCTGTTCAAGAGCGGCGACGCCTCCATCGGCGCTTCCTGGCCGTACCAGACGAACACGTTGAAGGCCGACAAGGTGCCCGTTCGCGACGAGATCCCCAGGGAGGGCGCCACCGGCTGGGCCGACACGTGGATGATGTCGTCGCACGCGAAGCACCCGAACTGCATGTACAAGTGGATGGCCTGGGTCTCGACGCCCAAGGTGCAGGCCCAGCAGGCGATCTACTTCGGCGAGACGCCCGCCAACACGGAGGCGTGCGCGGTGATGAACAAGCTCTCGCCGGGCTCCGCGACGCTCTACCACTGCGGCGCCTCGAAGAAGTACTTCAACTCGATCAGGTTCTGGAAGACGCCGATCGCCGCCTGCGGCAACGGCAAGAACGACTGCGTCGACTACCCGCGCTGGCAGCAGGCATGGACGGAGCTGAAAGGCTGAGCACTGTCCGTCCAGGCTGTTGATCTGACCGAGCCGGGCCGCCGCATCCGCGCGGCCCGGCTGCGGTTCACCGGCGTCTTCTGGCGCCACCGCTGGGCGAAGGCGGTCGCCTTGCTCGCTCTGCCGATCCTCGCCTTCGTCCTCGTCTACATCGCGTCGCTCGTCGCCCTCTTCATCTCGTCGTTCTGGACGGTGGACCCGTTCACGTCCGAGGTCCAGCACATCTGGAACGTCGACAACTACCGGCTCCTCTGGAGTCAGGGCGCCTACCACTCGATCGCGCTCCGGACGATCACCGTCGCCGCGGCAGTCACCGTCGCCGACGCGATCCTCGCCTTCCCGCTCGCCTACTTCATGGCCCGCATCGCCGGCGGACGCTCGCGGGCGTTCCTGTTCGTCGCCGTCCTGCTGCCGCTCTGGTCGAGCTACCTGATTCGCGTCTACATCTGGCGGCTCATCCTCAACCACGACGGCCTCCTCAACTGGACGGCGCACAAGCTCGGGCTCCCGGCGCCCGACATCGGCTACTCGAACTGGGCCGTCTGGCTGATCTTCACCTACGTGTGGCTGCCGTTCATGATCCTTCCGGTCTACGGCGCACTCGAGCGGGTCCCGGAATCGTTCCTCGAGGCGTCGCGCGATCTCGGCGCCGGCGGCTGGACGACGTTCCGGCGCGTCCTGCTCCCGCTCGCCCTGCCGGGGGTGATAGCCGGGTCGATCTTCACGTTCTCCCTGACACTCGGCGACTACATCACCCCGCTCCTCGCCGGCGGAGCCTCGTCGCAGTTCATCGGCAACGTCGTCTACGACTCGATCGGCTCCCAGCAGACGCCGTTCGCCGCCGCGTTCGCCGCCGTTCCGCTGGCGGTCATGGGCGTCTACCTCCTGCTCGCACGCCGGCTCGGCGCTTTCGAGGCGCTCTGATGGAGGGCCGCTCGACCCGGGCCGCCCTCACCGTCTGGTCGGTGCTCGTGGTCGCGTTCCTCTGGGTTCCGCTCGTGCTGATCATGGTCTACGCGTTCAACGCCTCGAACGTCGAGAGCTGGCCGATCTCCGGGTTCACGACCCACTGGTTCCACGCAGCCTGGACCGCGGAGATCCGCACGTCCCTGTGGCTTTCCGTGCGCGTCGGGCTGACGGCGAGCGCGATCGCCCTCGTGCTCGGCACGATGGCCGCCTTCGGTGTCGCGCGCTTCCACTTCTTCGGGCGGGAGGCGATCTCGTTCCTCTTCGTGCTGCCGATCGCGCTGCCGGGCATCGTCACGGGCATCGCGCTCAACTCGGCCTTCGTCGCAGGGAACGTGAACCTCTCGACGTGGACGATCGTCATCGGCCACGCGACGTTCTGCGTCGTCCTCGTCTACAACAACGTCCTCGCGCGGCTCCGACGCTCGTCGCCCTCGCTGATCGAGGCCTCGCAGGACCTGGGAGCCGACGGCTGGCAGACATTCCACTTCGTGGTCTGGCCCGTTCTCTCCACCGCTCTCGTCGCCGGCGGTCTCCTCGCCTTCGCGCTCTCCTTCGACGAGGTCATCGTCACGACGTTCACCGCGGGTGCGCAGAACACGATCCCGCTTCTCATCCTCGGCTACATCCGGCTCGGCCAGCAGCTTCCCGTCGTCAACGTGATCGCATTCGCCATGATCGTGTTGACGGCGATCCCCGTCCTGATCGCGCAGCGGCTCATGCGCGACACCGGGGTCATTCGCCGGGGCGCTGCGAAGGTGACCGAAGCCGTGGAGACAGCACAGATCACCGCCTACTGAGACAGGAGGACCGACATGAGCACGACGACCGAGCAGTACCGGATCCTGATCGGCGGCGAGCTCGCCGACGCGGTCTCCGGCGAGACGATGGAGGTGATCGCGCCGGCGACCGGCGAGACGATCGCCGAGGTGCCGCGGTGCAGCGCCGAGGATGTCGACCGCGCCGTCGAGGCGGCGCAGGCCGCGGCGCCCGAGTGGCTAGAGAAGACGCCGAAGGAGCGCTCCGAGCTCCTCCACAGGCTCGCGGACGTGATCGAGGAGCACGCCGAGGAGCTCGCGCAGCTCGAGTCGGTGAACGTGGGCAAGCCGCTCATGGCCTCGCGCGACGAGATGCCGTTCTCGGCCGACAACCTCCGCTTCTTCGCCGGCGCCGCACGGAATCTCGAGGGCAAGTCGACCGGCGAGTACATCGAGGGCTACACCTCGATGATCCGCCGCGAGCCGATCGGGATCGTCGGCGGCATCTGCCCCTGGAACTACCCGCTGATGATGGCGGTCTGGAAGATGGGGCCGGCCCTCGCCGCGGGCAACCTCCAGATCCTGAAACCGTCGGAGCAGACGCCGCTCTCGCTCCTCCGCTTCGTCCAGCTCGCGCAGGAGGTCATCCCGCCGGGGGTGCTCCAGGTCGTGACCGGCGACGGCGTCCCGGTCGGCCAGCGCCTCGTCGAGCATCCCGGGGTCGGGATGGTCTCCCTCACCGGCGACGTCGAGACCGGGAAGACGATCGCCCGCACGGCGGCGGACACCGTCAAGCGCGTCCACCTCGAGCTCGGCGGCAAGGCGCCGATGGTCATCTTCGACGACGCCGACCCGAAGGCGGTCGCCGAGGGGATCCGCCTCGCCGGCTACTGGAACTCCGGCCAGGACTGCACCGCCGGCTCGCGCGTGATCGCCGGGCCGAAGATCTACGACACGCTGCTCGAGGAGCTCGTGCCGCAGATCGAGTCGCTCAAGGTCGGCGACCCGCTCAACGACGAGACGGAGATGGGCTCCGTCATCTCGCACGAGCAGCAGGAGCGCATCCTCGGCTTCCTCGAGCGCGCGAAGGGCGCGACGATCCTCACCGGAGGGGGCACGAACGGCGACCGCGGGTTCTTCGTCCAGCCGACCGTCGTCACCGACGTGAAGCAGGAGGACGAGATCGTGCAGCGCGAGGTCTTCGGGCCGGTGGTGACCGTGCAGAAGTTCGCGGACGACGACGAGGCGATCCGCTGGGCGAACGACGTGCGCTACGGCCTCGCCGCGTCGGTCTGGACGCGCGACGTCGGGCGCGCGATGAACGCCGCCCGCAAGCTCCAGTTCGGGTGCGTGTGGGTCAACGACCACCTGCTCCCGCTCTCCTCCGAGCTGCCGCACGGCGGCTACAAGCAATCGGGCTACGGCAAGGACATGTCGATCTACTCCATGGAGGAGTACACGCAGCTCAAGCACGTCGCGATCAAGATCGACTGAGTCCCGGCAGGCGAAGGCGGACTCCCGCTGGAGTCCGCCTGGCGCGCTGTGTCTAGGTATGGGCCGGTCGTGTTGCGCTCGAGGAGCGGTGTGCACGAACCCGGGAGCCCGTCTCTGGGGGAGATCGTGGGCGATCCACGGCGGCCGCGCCCTGGCTGGACGGCCAGTCTTGGCGGAGCCGACCGTTGTGGCTCGATCGAGGGACGTCCGGCCGGAGGGACTAAGCGATCCCGGCCATCCTGGTGACGCCACACACCGGGGTACGACCTATCTCTCGATCGAGGTCAGGAAGTCGTTGCGCATCGACGGAGGGCGCGCCGTCGGAAGACGAAGAACCGGCTGCAGGGGGGTCGAGAATGACGCACCGGGAACGCGCCCTCCCTGACCTCGGTGAACCGCCGGGCGTCGCGCCGCGTATGTATAGGGACTGAGTCCCCTACCAGGCCGGTTGAGGGCGTGGAAGGAGGTGTTCTCGGTGGCCTATCAGGAACATGAATCACGCAGAAGCGGAGTTGGAGGCTGGAGCCGTGGCCGCTGGCTGCTCATTGCCGGCGTCGTAGTCGCGATCGCCGTGATCGTCATGCTCGTCCTCTATGCAGGAGGCGGTTCAGGCGGTGGTGGCGGCGGCGGTTACTAGCCAACTGCCCGCTCGCTCCGCCCCCGCCGCAGCGATGCGGCGCGGGGCGGAGCCCGTCCATCAGCCGCAAAGGGGAACGGCATCGACAAGAGGCGCCTACCGGAGTCGAACCGGTGTACTGGGTTTTGCAGACCCATGCCTAACCACTCGGCCAAGGCGCCGCGCGCGGGCATGGTATCCGGGCGTCAGCGCAGGACTTCGTCGAGGAACGCGACCACGCGCTCGTAGACATCGATGCGGTTCGCGCGCTTCTCGATGCTGTGTCCCTCGTTCTCGTAGATCACGAGCTCGCTGCGGACGCCCTTCTCGGTCAGGACGCGGTGGATGTACTCCGACTCGCCGACCGGCACGCGCGGGTCGTTCCGGCCGTGCTCGAGGAAGAGCGGCGCGCGGATCTCGTCGATGCGGCCGGCCGGGGAAACCCGCTCAAGCACGTCGCGCTCCGTCGTGAGCGAGCCGTACTCGCGCTCGCGCGCGGCGCGCCGGTACTCGGACGTGTTCTCGAGGAAGGTGACGAGGTTCGAGATCCCCACGAACGAGACGCCGGCAGCCCAGAGCTCGGGATGGAACGCAAGCGCGGCGAGCACCATGTAGCCGCCGTACGAGCCGCCGTAGACGACGGCCCGCGACCCGTCGATCTCGGGCCGGGCCGAGAGCCAGGCGTGCAGCTCAGCGAGGTCGCGAACGGAGTCGAGCCGTAGCCCGACGTCGTCGAGGTGCTCGAACCGCTTCCCGTAGCCGGTCGAGCCGCGGACGTTCGGCGCGGCGACCGCGTAGCTCCGCGAGACGAGGAACTGGATGAACGCGCCGCCGGACGGCGAGAAGAACGGCCGCCACTGCGACTCGGGGCCGCCGTGCACGGCGAGGACCACGGGGAACGGCCCGTCCCCCTCGGGCTCGAAGAGGAAGACCGGGATCTCCTCGCCGTCGAAGCTCGCGAAGCGGTGCAGCGCCGGGTCGGCCCCCTCGATCGGGCCTTCGCCGGTCAGCCGGCGGAGCTCACCGGAGTCGAGGTCGTAGCAATGCGCCTGGAGCGGCTCGCGGGGGCTCGAGAACGCGAAGGCCAGCTGCGAGCCGTCTCGTGAGAAGACCGGTGCGGCCGGCCACTCCAGCACGATGCCCCGCCCCGGAAGCGGCACCTCGGCGCGCAGCTCGAGAGATGCGGGATCGCGGAGCTCGAGCCGCGACCATCCGTCCTCGTTCGCGACGACGAGGAGTGAGCGGCCCGCGTCGTCGACGGCGCAGGTGAGATCCCATGCCGACTCGAGTACGACCTCCCACCTCCCGGCGTCGACGTCGTAGCGCGCAAGGGAGCGAGAGTCGCCGAAGGCGTTCGTCGCCGCGTACAGGCCCGAGGAGTCGGGCAGCCAGGACGGCGTCGCGTACTCGGCCGATCCCTCGTGCGGTGTCGCGTGCAGGACCTCTCCGGTCTCGACCTCGACCAGGAACAGGTCGGAGTCGCCGGCGAGCTCGCCGAGGCGCTCGACGACCACCCAGCGGCCGTCCGGCGAGAAGCCGTGCACGTCGAGATAGCCGCGCAGGTCGTAGGTCCGTTCCTCCCCGCTCTCGAGTCGGCGGACGACCGGCTCGAAGTCCCGGCCGTTGCCGCGGTTCGTCACGTATGCGAGCAGCGTCCCGGCGCGTGAGGCGGCCGGCGCCCAGTGGTTGAAGCGCGGGTCGACGACGAGCGGCTCCGGTTCGCCGCCCTCGCCGAGCACGTAGAGCTGCGTCCGCTCGTTGCCGCCTTCGTCCACGAGGAGCAGGACGCGTCCGTCGGGCAGCAGCGTCCCGTCCACCGGCTCCGGGAGATCCGTCAGCTGCTCGAGCGCGCCTCCGTCGAGGCGACCGAGGAAGAGCTGCCGGACGCCCGGCAGGTTCGAGGCGATCAGCAGCGACCCGCCGTCCGGCGAGAACGCGAGCGGCCATGCCTGGGGCAGCGCGAGGAGTTGTCGGAGCGAGCTAGGCAGCGATGCTCGCCAGCTCGGGGATGATCTCGTCGCCGAACGCCTGCAGCGTCTCCTCCTGCCCGTGGGTCATGAGGTAAATGTTGAACTGGTCGACGCCGATCCCCTGCAGCTCCTGCAGCTTCGCCTTCGCCTGCTCGGCCGTCCCGAGCACGCAGAAGCGGTCGCAGATCTCGTCGGTCACGAACTCGCCGTGCTTCGCGCCGACGCGCGAGTGCTCGTCGTAGTCGTAGAACTTCCGCACCTGGACGTAGTCCGTCAGCGCCTTCGGGACGGCGCTGCCGTCGGCGCCGTACCGCTCGATCAGGTCCATGACGTGGTTCGAGACCATCGCCGGGAACCACCGCACCTGCTCGCGCGCGTCGGCGAGGTCGCCGGAGATGTGCGCCGGCGCGCCGACGATGCACCTGAGCTGGGACGAGTCGCGGCCCGCCTCCTCGGCGGCGCGGCGCGCGGTGTCCATGATCCACTGGATGATCTCCGGGTCGGCGAGCTGGATGATCACGCCGTCGCCGACGCGGCCGGCGACCGCCAGTGCCCTCGGCCCGTAGCCGGCGACCCACATCGGGATCCGGGGCAGCTCGGGCCGCACCCACTTGAGCTGGAGCTGCTTGTCGTTCCACTCCACCTCGTCGCCGTTCATGAAGTCGCGCACCATCGCGCAGGCGCGCTCGAACTCCGCGACCTTCATCGGTTGCCGGCCGATGTAGCGCACGGCCGAGTCGCCGCGCCCGACGCCCATCGCCATGCGCCCGTCCGAGAGGTCGTGGAGCGTGGCGTACGCGCTCGCCAGCACCGTCGGGTCGCGCGTCGCCGGGTTGGTCACGAAGTGGCCGAGCCTGATCTTCGAGGTCTCGCGCGCCGCGACGGCGAGCATCGGCACCGACTCCTGCCAGAGCACGTGGGAGTCGTACGTCCACGCGTAGCCGAAGCCGTGGCGCTCGGCGAGCTGGATCAGCTCGAGCCAGCGCGAGAACGGCGGATCCGGTAGGACCGTGACGCCGAAGTCCACGGCGCGAGCCTAGCGCGGCGTCGCGAGCGAGGCCAGGATCGCCAGGACACCGAGCGCGACGAAGCCGAGCCGCCCGTCGCCCGGCAGCGCGAAGGTGAGGCCGACGAGCGGCGTCCCCACCACGATCGTCAGCGCGGCCCAGGCATTGACGAAGCCCACCGCGGCGCCCGGGGCGTCCGGGCGCGCCGCCGCCGCTCCCGTGAAGGCGCGCGCGAAGGGGACGCCGGCGGCGAGCCCGAGGACGGTGGCGGCGGCGACGTAGCCCGGCAGCGACAGCGGCAGTGCCAGCACGATCGCCGAGACGCCGCCGAGGACGAGGCTCGCCGCAACGAGCCTCCTCGCGTCGCCGCGGCGCAGGACGGCGCCACCCACGATCCGGGTGAAGAAGCCGAGCAGGAGCGTCAGCGATCCGACCGCGGCGGCCGCAGCCTTCGACTGGCCGTGGTGCTCGAGCAGCGTCACGACCCAGGTGCCGACGATCACGCTGAAGCCGAACGAGAAGGAGTGGATCGCGGCGAGGCGGAACAGGCGTCCGTCGCGGACGAAGCTCCAGTCGAGCCGCTCGTGCTCGTGGCGCACGACGCGCGGCGCGTCCGGCGCGAGCCAGAGCAGCACGGCGGCGACGAGGACGACGGCGATCGTCGAGAGGTACGGGGCCCGGAATCCCGTCCACACGGCCACGACGGGGATGGCCACCAGCGCGATTCCGGGCGCCAATACCGACGAGCCGCCGTAGACGCCCTGCAGGGTGGGCGAGCCGCCGTGTGCGCGGATGTAGTCCGAGCCGCCGATGAAGGCGAGCCCCGTCCCGATCCCGACGATCGCGCGGCCGAGGAAGCCGAGCGCGGGTGTCGCGGCGGGGAGCGCGACCGCGTTGCCGAGGAGGAGGAACGCGAGGCCGAGCGCGGTGCTCCGGCGCGCCCCCCAGCGGTCGGCGGCGCGGCCGCCCGGGACCTGCATCGCCCCGTGCATGACGAACTGGACGGTGACGAACAGGCCGATCGTGGCGAGCCCCACGCCGTACGCGTGACTCTCGCGGGTGGCGACGGGGCCGAGCGCCGCGAGGTTCCAGCCGGCCGCCCAGCCGATCGCGATCCCTCCGGCGGTCGCGAGGCCGCCGATCCCCTCCGCCCTCGCCACGGGCGCGAGCCTACGCCGCGACGAGCTCGTGGCTGCCGGCGACGAGCTCGCGCACGAGGTCGTCGCCCGCCGCGCCGCCGAGGGTGATCGTCAGCCAGTGGCGCTTGTTCAGGTGGTAGCCCGGCTCGATCTCGTCGTACGTCCCGCGCAGCTGCTCCCCGAGCTCGGGCTCGCACTTCACGCTCACCGCCAGCGGCTTCCGCCGCAGCGGGGCGAGCGCGAACATCTTCCCGCCCACCTTGAAGACCGAGGTCTCGGGGCCGAACGGGAACGTCTCCTCGGCGCCCGGGAGCTCGAGGCAGAGACGGCGCAGCTCGGCGGGCGTCACTCTCGCTCGAGCACGACGACCGGGATCTCGCGGTCGGTCCGCGTCGCGTACTCGTCGTAGTGCGGCCAGATCCGGGCCATCTGGCGCCACAGCCGCACGCGCTCCTCGCCCTCCGCGACGCGCGCGCGAACCCGCCAGCGATCACCCATGACCTGGATCTCGGCCTCGGGATTCGCGCGGAGGTTCCGGTACCAGCCGGGGTCCTTCGGCGCGCCTCCCTTCGAGGCGACGAGCACGACGTCGTCGCCGTCGCGGCCGAAGATGAGCGGATTCGCCCGCTGCTCGCCGGTCATCCGGCCGGTCGTGAAGAGGATCGCGGTCGGTGCGTCCTCCCGCCAGCGGTACCCGACCCGGCCGTCGGTTTCGAGGTAGCTGCGGACGTGCTCGTCCCCGAACAGGTGCGCGGCCGATTCCAGCGTGCTCATGCGAATCCCCCCAGTGCCTTCGTGGTCAGCCTGTCGAGAGCCCGCACGGCCAGCTCGAGGTGCTCCTCCCTCGTGTCCTCGAGCTTCGTGTGCGAGAGCCCACGCAGGGACTGAACGAACAGCATGACGGTCGGAATCCCCGCGCGCGCCACCTCGGCGGCGTCGTGGAGCGGCCCCGATGGCAGCCGGTGCGACGCGCCCGCCGCCTCCTGGATCGCCTCGTCCGCGAGCCCGATCAGACGATCGTCGAAGGGGATCGGCTCGATGCTCCAGATCCGGTCCCACTCGACCTCGACGCCCTCCTCGCGGGCGAACCGCTCGCTCGCCCCCTGCGCGAGCTCGAGCAGCCGCGCCAGCTTCGCGGCGTCGAGATGGCGCTGGTCGAGGAGCTGCTCGGCCGTCTCCACGACCGAGGTGACGATGCCCGGGCCGCAGACGACGCCGCCGGAGGTGCAGACCGCGCCGTCCCCCACCTCCGCTGCGATGGGCCGGATCTCGAGTGCCAGCTTCGCGGCGGCGGCGAGCGCGTCGCGGCGCTTGTCCATCGGCGTCGAGCCGGCGTGCGCCGCCTGGCCGCGCCACGTGACGAGGTGGCGCTCGACGCCGAAGGTGCCGAGCACGACGCCGAGTGGCAGTTCGAGCGACTCGAGCACCGGGCCCTGCTCGATGTGGAGCTCGAGGTACGCAGCGGCGCCCTCCAGCTGCCTGCGGGCGTCGAGCGCGCGGTCGAGGTCGACGCCGTGCTCGGCGAGCGCGTCGGGCAGCGCGATGCCCTCGGCGTCCCTGCGCCGGCGCAGCTCGTCCTGGTCGCTCATCGAGCCGGCGGCCGCGGACGAGCCGAAGAGCGAGCGCCCGAAGCGCGCGCCCTCCTCGTCCGCCCAGTTGACGAGGCGCACGGTGAGCGGCGGCGTTCCCTCCTCCGCTATCCGGCGCAGCACCTCGACGCCTGCCAGGACGTTGAGGCAGCCGTCGAGCCAGCCGCCGTTCGGCACCGAGTCGATGTGACCGCCGATCAGGAGCGCGCGCTCCGACTCCCCGCGCAGCGTGAACCACTGGTTGCCCGCCTCGTCGACCTCTTCCTCGGCGCCGGTGGCCGCGACCTTCTCGCGCAACCAGGCCCGCGCCCGCTCCCACGTCTCGGTCCACGCGACCCGCTGTGCGCCGTTGTCGTCGCCGGTCAGCTCCTGCAGCTCCCGCAGCTCCGCGACCGTCCGTTCCGGTGACAACCCCACGGCACGAGCTTAAACTCGGGAGCGATGTCGATCCTGATCCGCGGAGGGCGCGTCGTCACCGCCGCCGACGACTACGTGGCGGACGTCCTGGTCGAGGGCGAGCGCATCGCGCTGATCGGCGCCGACCTAGACGTCTCGGCCGAGCGGACGATCGACGCGGGCGGCAGGTACGTCCTGCCGGGTTGCATCGACCCGCACACGCACCTCGACATGCCGTTCGGCGGCACGGTCACGATCGACGACTTCGAGTCGGGCCAGGGATCTGCAGCGTGCGGCGGCACCACCTGCCACGTGGACTTCTGCATCCAGGGGCAAGGCCAGACGTTCGCCCAGGCGCTCGAGGGCTGGCATGCGAAGGCGAACGGGAAGACGCTGATCGACTACGGCTTCCACATCGCGATCACGGATCTCGCCGACGAGGAGCGGCTCGCGGAGCTCGCCACGCTGCCCGAGCAGGGCATCACCTCCTACAAGCTCTTCATGGCGTACAAGAACGTCCTGCAGGTGGACGACGAGACGCTGTTCCGCGCGATGGAGGTCGCGGCGGAGAGCGGCGCGCTCGTGATGGTGCACGCCGAGAACGGCGACGCGATCGACGTCCTCGTCCGCGAGGCGCTCGCGCGCGGCGACACGGCGCCGATCCACCACGCGCTCACGCGGCCGCCGGAGCTCGAGGGCGAGGCGACGAACCGCGCCATCCAGCTCGCCCGGATCGCCGGCAGCCCGCTCTACGTCGTCCACGTCACCTGCCGGGAGGCGGTCGAGCCGATTCGCCGCGCACGCGCGCAGGGCTGGGACGTCTGGGGTGAGACGTGCACGCAGTACCTCTTCCGGTCGATAGACGACCTGGCGCAACCGGACTTCGAGGGCGCGAAGTACGTGTACTCGCCGCCGGCGCGCGACGCGGCGAACCACGACGTGCTGTGGGACGCGGTGCGTACCGACGCACTCTCGGCGATCTCGACCGACCACTGCGCCTTCCTCTGGGACGGACAGAAGACGCTCGGCAAGGACGACTTCACGAAGATTCCGAACGGCGGCCCGGGGCTCGAGGACCGGCTGAAGATGATCCACCACTTCGGCGTCCGCCAGGGCCGGATCGGCCTCAATCGCATGGTCGACCTCCTCGCGACGCAGCCGGCCAGGCTGTTCGGCCTCTACCCGCGCAAGGGGACGGTCGCGGTCGGCGCCGACGCCGACCTCGTGATCTTCGACCCCGAGCGGCGCGAGACGCTCTCGGCCTCCACGCACCACTCGAGGTGCGACTACAGCCTCTACGAGGGCACCGAGGTGGTCGGCGCGCCGGAGCACGTGCTGCTCCGCGGCAACGTCCTCGTCGAGGACGGCGAGCTCGTGGCCACGCCCGGCACCGGCCGCTTCGTCCGCCGCGCCAGGTTCGGCGAGCAGCTCGAGACGGGCGCCGCCGTGCCCTCCTAGCAGGGCTTTCTTTACTGCGGACGAACAAAGGCTGCGCTAGCCTCATGCGAGTCGTGGGGGCGTTCATCGGTTCACGACGCGGGCGGCTGTGGCTCCTCGCGTCCGTCGGCGTGGCCCTCGCCGCGCTCCTTCCGATGGGCACGTGGGCGGCAGGCTCGGCCACGCGGGCGAAGGGCCTCGACGTCTCGAACTGGAACGGCCGGATCGCCTGGGCGAAGGTCGCCGGCGCCGGCTACCGCTTCGCCTTCGGCAAGGCCACCGAGGGTACGACCTACACCGACACGACGTACACGACGAACCGGAACGGCAGTGAGACTGCCGGGCTCTTCTTCGGCGCCTACCACTTCGCCCGCCCGGCCGGCGCGGGCCTGGGAGGCGTGACCGCGAGCGCGATCACCCAGGCGAACCACTTCCTCGCAGTCGCGGGGCCCCAGCCCGGGGAGCTCCCGCCGGTGCTCGACCTCGAGGCGACGGGAAACCTCAGCAAGCCGCGGCTCCTCGCGTGGACCCTCGCGTGGCTCGGACAGATCTACGCCCGCACCGGCGTCAACCCGTTCGTCTACACGTCGCCGAACTTCTGGAAGGCGAACCTCGCCAACTCGACCGAGCCGGCCGCCGCGGGCACCGATCTCTGGGTCGCCCACTGGACGAACGCCGCCGACCCACTCGTCCCGGCCCAGAACTGGGACGGGGGCGGCTGGACGTTCTGGCAGTGGACGAATTGCGCCTCGATCCCCGGGATCACCAAGCGCTGCTCGGACGCCGACCGGATGAACGGCGCGAACCTGGCGGCCGTCGCCATCCAGCCATATGCGGTCGGCCTTCCGTTGCTCTCGACGCCGCCGACGGTCGTCGGGCAGCCGTCGGCGGGTCAGCTGCTCGCCGCCGTCCCGGGCACGTGGGAGGGCGGGAAGCCTCTCCAGTTCGCCTACCAGTGGAGACGCTGCGACGCGGCGGGCGCCAACTGCGCGGCGATCACGGCCGCGACCAGCGAGTCGTATCGGCCGGTGAGCGCCGACGTCGGGCACGCGCTCACGGTCGTGGCGACGGCGACGTCGGCCGCCGGGAGCGCGACGGCCGAGTCGGCGCCGACGGCCGCGGTATCTGCCGCAGGCACTCCGGCGACCGGGCAGCCGGCGAACCTCGCCCCGCCCCAGATCATCGGCACCGCGCAGGCCGGACAGGATCTGACGAGCTCGTCCGGGACCTGGTCCGGATCGCCGACGAGCTACGCGTACCGCTGGCGGCGCTGCAACGCCGGCGGCGCGACGTGCGTGGCGATCCAGCACGCGACGCACTCGCACTACACGCTCACGCCCGACGACATCGGCTCGACGCTCTCGCTCGTCGTGACCGCGACGGGGACGGGCGGCTCCGCGTCCGCCACCGCCGCGCAGACCGGGATCGTCGTCGCGGCGCCGCTTCCTCCCGTCTCGATCGACACGCAGACGGTGCGGCGCGGGATCGCCGGAAATGTCCAGACCGCGGACGGACGCGCCGTCGCCACCTGGCAGCCCGGCGCGGTTCCCGTCGGGAAGACCGTGACGCTCGGCACCTTCGGCGGCGCCCTCTCTCTGCCGGGGACCGAGGTGTCCCTGAGCGTGGCGGGACTGTCGAAGGGCTTCAAGTGGCCGGTCGACGTCATGTACGCCCAGCCGCAGCCGCACCGGACGGTGCTCGGCTACTCCACCGACGGCAAGGTCTACCACCCGCTGCCGGCGCTCCAGCCTGCCGCGCTCCCGCCGGGGACGGCCGTCGGCTGGTACGTCGACTCGGCCAACCGGACCCACGTGCTGACCCGGACTCCGCTCCAGCTCGCCCTCTTCAAGCAAGGCGCCTTCGGCGATCCCACCTACACGTCGCCGAACGGGCCGACGCTGAACGCGCAGCGGCCGCTCGAGGTGCTGCCGCACGGAGCCGACCACACCCTCCTCCTGCTGACGCGCCTCTCGCTGCACGCACAGGCGCGACTCTCCGCCTCGGTGCTCGGGCGCGGCGGCCGGATCGTCCCGATCCTCGGCAGCGGCAGCAGGCTCGGCGTGCGCCTCGGCGCCGGCCGCGCGTTCCGCGTCGCGCAGGCCTACCGCGCCAGGCCCGGCACCGTCATCGTGCGCCTGCGGCTCAACGCGCGCGGCTGGCGGCCGGGCGCCTACCGCCTCCGCGTCGTGGCGCTCGACCCGTGGGGACGGCGGAAGGCGCTGACGATGCGCTTCCGCTATCCGTGACGTAGAGCGCGCAGGCTGAGCAGCTCGTAGCCGACGTTCGCGGCGGCGAGTGCCGTCTGCTGTCCCGGGCCGTCGTACGGAGGCGACACCTCGACGACGTCCGCGCCGACCAGATCGATCCCGCGCAGCGCGCGCAGGAAGGAGAGCGCCTCCGCGGTCGAGAGGCCGCCGACCTCGGGCGTGCCCGTCCCCGGCGCGAAGGCCGGGTCGAGGACGTCGACGTCGAAGGAGATGAAGAGGGGACGGCGGCCGCTGCGCTCGCGTACGAGGCTGGCGTAGGCGCCGGGCCCGAGTGTTCGCAGCTGGTCGCAGGAGAGGACGGCGAAGCCGAGCTCGCGGGCCGAGTCGAGGTCGTCCGGGCCGTACAGCGAACCGCGCAACCCCGCCTGCACCGACGCCTTCGGCTCGATCAGCCCCTCCTCGAGCGCGCGCTTGAACGTCGTCCCGTGGAAGAAGCGCTGCCCGAAGTACTCGTCCCACGTGTCTCCGTGCGCGTCGAGCTGGACGAGCGCGAGCGGACCGTGCCGGCGCGCGAGCGCGCGCAGCTCGGCGAGCGTGACGGAATGGTCGCCCCCGAGCGCGAGCGGGAAGACGCCGGCTTCGACGAGCGGAGCCAGCCCCTGTTCGACCTGCCCGTACGTGCGCTCGGTGTCGCCGGGCGAGACGGGCAGGTCGCCGTAGTCGACGATCGAGAGCGTCTCGACCACGTTCACGTCGAGCGCGGGGTTGTACGGCCGCAGCAGCGCCGACGCGGAGCGGATCGCCTCGGGGCCGAAACGCGGCCCCGTCCGGAAACTCGTTGCCGTGTCGAACGGGATGCCGTAGACGGCCGCGTCCACTCCTGCCAGGTCCGTCGTGTGCGGCGCGCGCATGAAGGTGCGAACCCCCGGCAAAGCGGGGCATCTCCCGCGCGTCGAGCGGCCGGTGGTGCGGCCCGTCCGGCACTACCGCGTCTGCGGGAAACCGAGGTCGATCTGCGAGGTGGCGGGATCGGGCCAGCGCGAGGTGACGACCTTGCCGCGCGTGTAGAAGCTGATCGCCTCGGGCCCGTACACGTGCAGGTCGCCGAACAGCGAACCCTTCCACCCGCCGAAGGAGTAGTAGGCGACCGGCACCGGGATCGGCACGTTGATCCCGACCATCCCGGCCTGCACGTCGAACTGGAACCGCCGCGCGGCGCCGCCGTCGCGCGTGAAGATCGCGACCCCGTTGCCGTACGGGCTCTCGTTCACGAGCCGCACGGCCTCCTCGTAGGTCGCGACGCGCGTCACGCCGAGCACCGGTCCGAAGATCTCGTCGACGTACGCCTTCATCTCCGGCGTCACGTCGTCGAGCAGGCTCGGGTTGAGGAAGAAGCCCTCCCCCGGCACGCCCTCCCGTCCGTCGACGACCACGGTGGCGCCCTCCGCAGGCGCATTCTCGACGTAGGACGCGACCCTGTCCCGGTGCTCGCCCGTCACGAGCGGACCCATCTCGGAGGCGGGATCCATCCCGTCCCCGACCTTCACCTTCGGGATCCGCTCGCGGATCGCGTCGACCAGCGGCTGCGCGACGTCCCCGACCGCGACGATCACGGATACGGCCATGCAGCGCTCGCCGGCGGAGCCGTAACCCGCAGAGACGGCCGCGTCGGCGGCCGCGGATACGTCGGCGTCGGGCAGGACGATCATGTGGTTCTTCGCCCCGCCGAGCGCCTGGCAGCGCTTGCCCGCTCCGGTTGCCTTCTCGTAGACGTAGCGCGCGATCGGCGTGGAGCCCACGAACGAGATCGCGGCGACCTCCGGGTGCTCGAGCAGCGCGTCGACGGCCACGCGGTCTCCCATGACGACGTTGAAGACGCCGTCCGCCAGGCCCGCCTCGCGCAGCAGCTCGGCGACCCAGAGCGAGGCGGACGGATCCTTCTCCGACGGCTTGAGGACGAAGCAGTTGCCGGACGCGATCGCCGGCGCCCACATCCACATGGGGACCATCGCGGGGAAGTTGAAGGGCGTGATGCCGGCCACCACGCCGAGCGGCTGCCGGATCGAGTAGACGTCGATCCCGGTCGAGGCCTGCTCGGAGTGCTCGCCCTTGATCAGGGTCGGGATCCCGCAACAGTGCTCGACCACCTCGAGCCCGCGCGTCATCTCGCCGAGCGCGTCGGAGAACACCTTGCCGTGCTCGCGGACGAGGATCTCGGCCACTTCGTCGCGGCGCGCGTGCAGCAGCTCCCGGATGCGGAAGAAGAGCTCGGCGCGCTTGGCGAGCGACGTCTCCCGCCAGGCCGGGAATGCGTCGCGCGCGGCCCGGACGGCCGCGTCCACCTCCTCCACGCTCGCGAAGTCGACGGCGCCCGTCTGGCGGCCGCTCGCCGGGTTGTAGACGGGTCCGCTCCTGCCCGAGCCGCCGTCGACCCGGCGGCCGCCGATCCAGTGCGGGATTCTCGTGAC
>DASTZY010000083.1:0-9487 GCA_035764085.1 Gaiellaceae bacterium | reverse complement strand
CAGATCCGGTCCGGCTCGCGCCCGAAGGCGCGCGGCAGAAGCCCTGCCGCCTCCGGCCACATCGCCGCGAGCTCGCCCGTGGCGGCGACCCGCACGCGGATCCCGTCGCCGAGCTCGATCTGCTGGCCGACGGAGAGACCGACGAGCGGCGCCACGGCGGCATAGGAGTGCCCGTCGCCGAACAGCGATCCCTCGATCTCCTCGTACGCGCGCGTGAAGGCGGTGTCGTCCCAGTCGAAGCCGCCACAGCCCTCGGCGGTGCGGACGAGGAGCGGCACGAGCACGCTGCGGTACACCGCCCGGCGCTCGTCCCTGACCTCTCCCTCCTGGGCGTGGGCGAAGATCCGCGCGGCCGGCTCGCGTAGCAGGTCCGAGACCGCGTCCTGGACGTCGACGCGAGCGAAGAGACGCTCCGCTCGCGCCTCGACGAAGCCGCGCACGAGCGGGCGGTACTCGTACAGCGTCGGCCGGCCGTAGGAGCCGTGCTCCTCGAAGGCGAACGGGAGATCGACGCCGTCCTCGAGGTCGCGTGTGAAGACCGCGAAGGCGCCGAGGCAGAAGCGGCGGAGCGTGTCGTGGAGGTGCGGCGCGCGCATCCGGCTCTCCTACGACGGCGGCGCGCTGCCTCCTACCTCCCGCTGGCAGCCGGGGCACCAGTACGCGGTGCGCGCATGCTCGCCCAGCGGCGCCGAGCGGACGACGGTCCCACAGCGGGGACAGGGCCGGCCGGCGCGCCGGTAGACGCGCCGCGCCGGGCGCGTCCCTTCGAGCGCCGTCCGCATCAGCGCGTGCGCCGCCTCGAGCACCGCCGCCAGCTCCTCGTCTTCGAGCTCGCCGAGCCGTCGCCACGGGGAGATGCGCGCCTCCCACAGCGCCTCGGCCCGCCACAGGTTCCCGATGCCGGCCACGAGCCGCTGGTCGAGCAGCGCGTCGCCGACCTCGCGCTCCGGCGGCGCAGCCCGGAGCCGGCGCAGCATCGTCGCGTAGTCGGGGGGCTCGCCGAGGATGTCCGGACCGAGCCGCGGCGCCCCGCGCGCGCCGAGGAGCTCGAGCACTGCGCCCCTCCAGAGCACGGCCTCGTGCTCCTCTCCCCGGAGGATCAGCCACGGCTTCCCGCTGCGTGGCGTTCCTCGCCGCTCGACGCGCCAGCGGCCGTTCATCCGCAGGTGGCTGCGCAGGACGTCCCCACCCTCGAAGCGCAGGAGGAGGTTCTTGCCGACGGCCTCCACGCCTTCGAGCAGCCGGCCGTCGAGCCTCTCGGCGAGCCCCTTGACCGCCGCGCGCGGATGCGGGGTCTCCACCTCCACCCGTTGCCCCACGAGCACCTGCAGCCGCCTGGCTGCGCGGTGAAGCGAATCCCCCTCGGGCACGCCGGAAGCCTACGATTCGTGCCGTGCCGAAACGGTTCATCGGAGTTCGCTGGTGGCTGGGCGCGGCCTTCGCCGTCGTCGCCGCGACGTCGACGGCGATCGTGGTCTCGCAGTTCTCGGACCGCTCCGAGAACGCGTTCCGCCGTCACGGCGAGCAGCTCACGCTGAAGGAGGCGCAACGCGCGGCGCGGCGCGACAACCCGGCGTCCTTCGTACGCCTCGGCAAGCAGCTGAACGTGGAGTACCACGTATTCGCGAAGCCTCCGGCCCATGGATCGGCGCTCGAGCGCGACGCGGTGGACTCCGCGCTCGCCGGCGAGCAGTTCGTGCAGGGGACCTCGGACGGCGGGACGTTCGTCGCCGGGCTTCCGTACCGCGGCCGCGCGCTCGTCGCGGTCAACCAGCTCCCGGACGTCGCGGAGGCGATCGACACCGTGAACGGCGAGGCGCTCCGCGCGGGCGTGATCGCCGGCGTGATCGGCGTGATCGTCGGGCTGCTCCTCGCGCAGCTGATCGCGCTTCGCCTCCGCACCCTCAGCCGCGCCGCCGAGGCGATCTCGCACGGGGACTTCGAGACGCCGCTGGCGTACCGTTTCCGCGACGAGTTCGGCATCCTCGCGCACAACTTCGACCGGATGCGGCGGCAGCTGCGCCGCTCCTTCCGGCGGATCGAGGCCGAGCGCGACCGCCTGCGGCTCCTGCTCGAGCGACTGCACGAGGGCGTGCTCACGATCGACCAGGATCTCGTCGTCCACTTCGCGAACACCGAGGCGCGGCGCCTGCTCGGAGGCCGCCTGCGGGAGGGGGATGCGCTGCCGGAGCCGTGGCAGGGGTTCGAGCTACGCGACTTCGCCCAGCGCCTGTTCGACGAGCGGGCGACCGTCACCCAGGTGCACGTCTCGCCGGACGCGCAGCACGCGTACGGCGTCACCGGCATCCCGTCCCAACCCGAGACCGACTGGGCGCTGCTCGTCGTGGACGACCTGACCGAGCAGGAGCGGCGGGAGCTCGCCGAGCGCGAGTTCGTCTCCAACGCGGCCCACGAGCTCCGCACGCCGCTGACGACGATCATCGGCGCGGTCGAGGTGCTGCAGGCGGGCGCGAAGGAGGATCCCGCCGAGCGCGACCGGTTCCTCGCCCACATCGAGCGCGAGGCCGGCCGGCTGGCGCGGCTCGCCCGCGCGATGCTCACGCTCGCCCGCGCGCACTCGGGGCAGGAGCCGCCGCGCGTGGAGGCGGTCGAGCTCGCGCCTCTCCTCCGCGAGGTGGCGACCGGGCTCCGGCCCCACGCAGGTGTCTCGATCGACATCGACGTCCCGGCGGGCCTCGCGGTCGAGGCGAACCGCGACCTGCTCGAGCAAGCGCTTCGCAACCTCGGCGAGAACGCGGCGAAGCACACGGCGCGCGGCTCGGTCGCCCTGCGCGCCTACGCCGACGGCGGCACCGTGACGGTGGAGGTCGAGGACTCCGGGCCCGGGATGGACCCGGAGGTGCAGCGTCACGTCTTCGACCGCTTCTACCGCGGCGAGCGCGACGCCCACGGCTTCGGGCTCGGCCTCGCGATCGTCCGCGAGTCGGTGCGGACGCTCGGCGGCCGGATCGAGCTCGACTCCTCGCCCGGCCAGGGGACGGTCTTCCGGATCCTGCTCGCGACGGCCCGCGTGCGAGAGGAGGTGCCGGCCGCGTGAGCAGCCTCGCGCCGCCGAACGGGCACGGCGAGCGGATCCTGCTCGTGGACGACGACGCGGGAGTGCGCGACGTGGTGGCCTTCACGCTGCGCCGCGAGGGGTTCGACGTGGACGAGGAGCGTGACGGGCCGTCGGCGCTCGAGTCGGGCCGCTCGGGGCGCTACTCCCTCGTCGTCCTCGACGTGATGCTGCCCGGGCTCTCCGGGGTCGAGGTGTGCCGGGCGCTGCGGGCGGAGAGCGACGTCCCGATCCTGATGCTCACGGCCCGGGACGCGGAGTCCGACCGCGTGCTCGGGCTCGAGCTCGGCGCGGACGACTACGTGACCAAGCCGTTCTCGAGCGCCGAGCTGCTCAGCCGCGTGCGGGCGATCCTGCGGCGGCGCCAGCTCGACCGCGCAAGCGGCGGCTCGACCACGCGGAAACTCGGCGGCCTCCAGATCGACCTCAGCCGGCACGAGGTGCTCGTGGACGGCGAGCGCGTGCACCTGACGCTGTCGGAGTTCAAGGTGCTCTCCCTTCTCGCCGAGCAGCCGGACGCGGTCGTCACGCGCCGCCAGCTCATGCAGCACCTCTGGGCGAGCGAGCACGTCGGCGACGAGCACGCCTGCGAGGTGCACATCTCCAACCTGCGCCGCAAGATCGAGCGTGACCCGACCCAGCCGGAGCGGCTCGTGACCGTGCGCGGGTCCGGCTACAAGCTCGTTCCGGCTTGAGCCTCCTCGACACGCCGCTGTGCGGGCTGCTCGGCGTCCGCTATCCCATCGTGCAGGCGCCGATGGCGAACAATGCACCGCCCGGGCTGGCCGCCGCGGTCTCGGCGGCCGGAGCGCTCGGCTCGATCGCCGGCGCCACGGTTTCCCCCGACGAGTTGCGGACGGCGATCCGCGAGGTGCGAGAGACGACCGGCGCCCCGTTCGCCGTCAACCTCTTCGCCGCGCCCTACCTCCGGGACGGCGTGCTCGAGGTGGTGCTGGAGGAGCGCCCGCCGGTCTTCAGCTTCACCTTAGGCCTGGTCGATCCGGAGCCGCTGCAGAGAGCCGGGATCGTGGTGCTGGGGACGGCGACCTCGGTGGAGGAGGCGCAGGCGCTCGAGCAAGCCGGCGTGGACGCGGTCGTCGCCCAGGGCGCCGAGGCCGGCGGCCACCGCGGCTCGTTCCTCGACGGCTTCCCGCTCGTCCCGGTCGCCGAGCTCGTGGCCTCCTGCGCGGACGCCGTCTCGCTGCCGGTCGTGGCCTCCGGCGGGATCATGGACGGCGCCGGGATCGCCGAGCTGCTGCGGCGCGGCGCCGCGGGCGTCTCGCTCGGGACAGCGTTCCTCTTCACGCCCGAAGCGGCGAGGCCGCCCGAGCACCTGGAGGCGCTGCGGTCGCTCGACACGGTCGTGACCGACGCGTACACGGGCCGCCCGATGCGCGCCGCGCGCACCCGCGTGCTCGAGGAGCTGATGGCAGGGCCGGCGCCGCTCCCGTTCCCCGAGCAGCGCAAGGTCTCCGCGGCCAAGGGGCCGCTGTTCATGGGCGGCACAGGCGCGGCGCGCGGCCGCGACCTGCCTGCCGCCGAGCTGGTGCGTGTTCTCGTGGCGGAAACGAACGCCGCCGAAGCCTGACCACCGTCGCTCGACGCTCACGGCGGGGCCCGCGGGCGCACGCCTGCCGCCTCCGGGTTATTGGCGTACCCTTCCGCGGGCCGTGTCCCTCGCCGACAGCCCGATCGAGCCGTCGCTGCCCGCCCGTTTCGAGTCCGTCCGGCTGCTGGGTCGTGGCGGGATGGGCGCGGTGTTGCTCGCCTGGGACCGCACGCTCTGCCGGGAGGTCGCGATCAAGATCCTCGCTCCGGAGCTCGCTGCCGACGCAGTCGCGCGCGAGCGATTCACACGCGAGACGGCGCTCGCGGGCCGGCTGGGGACGCATCCCCACATCGTCACGGCCTACGAGGCGGGCGAGTGCGAGCAGCAGCCCTACGTCGTCTTCGAGTACATGCCGAACGGGAGCCTCGCCGACCGGCTCGACGAACACGGGATTCCGCCGCATCCGAAGACCCTGCGCTGGCTCGCACAGGCCGCCGCTGCGCTCGACCATGCCCATGCGGAGAAGGTCGTCCACCGCGACATCAAGCTCGCGAACCTGCTCCTCGACGCCGACGAGAACCTCGCCGTCGCCGACTTCGGCGTTTCCCGGAGGGACGGCGAGACCACGCTCACGGGGCACGGGGAGGTCGTGGGCACCGCCGGCTATCTCGCGCCCGAGCAGATCGACGGCCGCGGGGCGACCGCCGCGAGCGACCGCTTCGCGCTGGGGATCGTGGCCCATCAGCTCCTGACGGGCAGGCTGCCCACGACGGACCGACGTGTCACAGGGCCGGTCGGCACGGTGTTCGAGCGTGCGCTCGCCGACGAGCCGGATCGCCGCTTTCCGACGGCGTCCGCGTTCGTGGAGGCGCTTCGGGCAGCGCTCCTGGCCGATCCCGCGCTGACCCTGGTCACACCGACGCGCCGGAGGCTCCTCCCGCCGTGGACGACTCCCGGCGTCCGTCCGCTCCCGGCGCCCGCGCGACACGCGCAACGGTCGCGGCTCTGGCGCGTCGGAGCCGCGCTCGTCGCCGCCCTTGCCGTGGCCGCGCCGGCGACCGCCGGAGGAGTGGTGCTCGGTCGAAAGCTCGCCGGCGAGAACCCACGTCCGCAGCCCCGCGCGCTCGTGACCCGCTGCGCTGTCTCGCCCTTCGGCCATGACGCGAACCTCGTCGTCTCTGGTGTCGGTGCCGTCCGCTTCTGCCGCTCGCAGGCCGAGACGCTCTCGGCTCGAGGGGACGCCTGGGCGTTCCGCGGGAACACGCAACTGCTGGCGCCGGACAGCGGCAATCCGCGCGACCTCGGCCGCATCTGCGCGCTCGCCCGGGGCCGCTTGACCGCGGCGGTCTACGACGACCTCGGGCAGGGGATCGGGACGGATCTCTGCCACGCGTACGCCGCCGCCGGCTGGGAGCTCCGCAGCTAGCTAGGCCCGGAGCACCGCACGGCGCGGCCCGGCGACGAAGCCGGCCTCGACGAGCAACGGCATGGCGAGCGTCTCCGCCACCGGCTCCCCGTCGAAGCGCTCGACCGCGAGCCGCTTCGCTCCCCCACGCTTCACGAAGCCGACGAGGGCCGCGAGCGCCGGCCGCAGCCACTCCTCCTCCGGCTCCCGGAGCGGGACGAGCGACCGACCGCCACGTTCCACGAACAGCGCCGGCTCGCCGCCGAGCAGCACGACATGCGCTCCTGCCACTCGCGCGGCGCGCGCCCCCGCCCGCCTCGGCCACGGCAGGACCGCGCCGTAGGGCTGCGCCGGATCCGCCGCGGCCAGGACGAGCGGCTCCGGCTCGTCGTCCTCGCGCGGCCGCAGCTCGCGCAGCCGCTCGACGGCGCCGCCGAGCGCGAACTGCGCACCGCCGAGCCCCTCGACGAAGTAGCCGCGCCGGCAGGAGCCGAGCGTTTCCAGCGCGCGCAGCTCGCCGTACACCGCGGAGTAGCCCCCGGCGATTCCCTCCGCACGGACCGCGTCGCGCGTCACGACGCCGTGCCGCTCGAGCAGGAGCTCCGCAAGCGCGCGGCGGTCGGGCTCGCCGCCCGCGAACAACTCGGCCGCGAGGGACCAGCGTCCCTGCGTCGCGGTCGGCCGGTGCGCCCGGGCGCGTGAGAAGCGGCGGGCGCGCCGGTCGGGGCGCGGTGCCTGGTAGCGCCGCTCGGCCCGCAGCGGCGACCAGGAGTCGTTCGTCACCTCGCCGCTCCAGACGAGGTCCCACAGCGCCGGCAGCGCAGTTACCGCGTCGAGCTCCGTCGCAGCGAGGATCCCGTCCCAGAACAGGGCGCCGCCGGCGAGCGCCGAGCGAATCGCCTCGTGCGCCTCGCCGTCCGGCGTTGCCGCGGCCGCCGGACGGCCGAGCAGGGGCGCGTCGTCGCGGAAGAACACGGCGACGCGGTCGAGCCCGGCGCCGACCCAGACCAGCTCGCCCGAGGCGCACAGCTGGTCGAGCTGCTCGCCCCGATAGCCGGGCACGCGGCGCGGCAAAACCTCCGCCTCCCACAGCGCGACCGGCAGCGCCAGCGCCTGCAGCGGAACGAGCGCCTCGCGCAGCGACGCGCGGCGGTCCACGCCGTGCCAGCTCGGGAGGAAGCGCCCGAGCGCCGCCTGCTCCACCGGCTCGACCTCGCGGCGCAGCGCGGCGAGAGACGCGCGGCGCAGCCGACGCAGGACGTCCGGATCGCACCACTCCCGCTCGCTGCCGCCGGGGCGAAGCTCGCCGCGGACGAGCTTCTCCTCGCGCTCGAGCTCCCGCAGCTCCTCCTCGACGTCGACGCCGAACCAGGCGGACGCCTCGGCGGTCGTGAACGGGCCGCGGCCGCGCGCCCAGCGCGCCACGAGCGAACGCAACGCGTCGGGCACCGGCTCGAGGAAGACGGCCGGGAGCCCCGAGGGCGGAACGACGCCGAGCGCGTCGCGATAACGACCCGCGTCCTCGGCCGCCGCGAGCCGCTCCTCGCCGGCGACGCCGACGCGGATCGCGCGCCGCTCGGCCTCGAGGATCGCGGCGTGGGCCTCGTCGAACTCGCCCGCCGAGAGGTCTCCTCTCAAGCGAAGAAGATCGTGCAGCCGCTCCGGATCCTGCGGGAACGGCCGCAGCGACGCCTCGACCTCGGCGAGCGCGGCGGGGTCGATCAGCTCGCGCAGCTCGTCCTGGCCGAGCAGCTCCCGCAACAGGTCGCGGTCGAGCGAGAGCGCCTGGGCACGCCGCTCCGCCGGCGGCGTGTCGTCCTCGTACATGTACGTGGCGATGTAGTCGAAGAGGAGCGAGGAGGCGTACGGCGAGGCCGTCGCCGTCTCCACGTCCACGAGGTCGAGCTCACGCGCGCGCAACCGGCCGAGCAGGCGCTTCAGCGCCGGCAGGTCGAACACGTCCTGCAGGCACTCGCGGTAGGTCTCCAGCACGATCGGGAAGCTCGCGTACTTGCGCGCGACCTGGAGCAGTCCCTGCGCCTTGAGCCGCTGCTGCCAGAGCGGCGTCCGCTCGCCGGGTCGCCGCCGCGGGATGAGCAGCGCGCGGGCAGCGTTCTCGCGGAAGCGGGCTCCGAAGAGCGCCGTCTGCCCCACCTCGGCGAGCACGAGCTCCTCGAGCTCGTCCGGGTCGAGCATCAGCAGATCGGTCGCCGGCGGCGAGTCGGCGTCGGGCAGGTGGAAGGCGATGCCGTCGTCCGACCAGATCGACTGCACCTCGAGGCCGAGCGACTCGCGCAGCCGCGCCCCGACGGCCATGGCCCACGGCGCATGCACCCGGGCGCCGAACGGCGTGAGGATGCAGAGCCGCCAGTCGCCGATCTCGTCGCGGAACCGCTCCACGACGACCGTGCGGTCGGACGGAAGAGCTCCGGTGACCTTCTCCTGCTCGCGAAGGAAAGCGAGGAGGTTGCGCTCCGCGCGGTCGTCGAGGTCGGGCACCTTCGGGTCGCGGGCCGCGAGCAGCTCGCGCGCGAAACGGCCGATCGCCTCGCCCAGCTCGTATGGCCGACCGATGCCCTCGCCCTTCCAGAACGGCACCGCTCCCGGGACGCCGGGCGCCGGCGAGACGAGCACGCGGTCGCGCGTGATCTCCTCGATCCGCCACGACGACGCGCCGAGCACGATCACCTGGCCGGCGCGTGCCTCGTAGACCATCTCCTCGTCGAGCTCGCCGACGCGCCCGCCCGTCTCGCCGGCGATGAAGACGCCGAAGAGGCCCCGATCCGGGATCGTGCCCGCGTTCGTGACCGCGAGCCGTCGCGCCCCGGGGCGGCCGCGGACGACGCCGGCGGTGCGGTCCCAGACGATCCGCGGCCGCAGCTCGGCGAAGCGGTCGGAGGGATAGCGGCCGTCGAGCATGTCGAGGACGTTCTCCAGCTGTTCGCGGGAGAGGTCGTGGAAGGACTCGGTCGCGGTGACGAGCTTCTCGACCTCGTCGACCTCCCACTCCTTGTGGGCGGCCAGCGAGACCAGGTGCTGGGCGAGGACGTCGAGCGGGTTCTGCGGGATCGTCGTCTCCTCGATCTCCGCCTCGCGCATGCGGCGGGCGACAACCGCGCACTCGAGCAGGTCGCCGCGGTATTTGGGGAAGATCCGGCCTTTGGAGACTTCGCCCATGCGGTGGCCGGCGCGGCCGATCCGCTGCAGGCCACGGGTCACCGACTTCGGCGACTCGACCTGGATCACCAGGTCGACCGCCCCCATGTCGATCCCCAACTCCAGCGAGGCGGTCGCCACCAGGCAGGGCCGCTCGCCGGACTTCAGCATCTCCTCTACTACGGAGCGCTCCTCGTGGGAGAGGGAGCCGTGGTGGGCTCGGGCTATCTCGAGGTACTCGGAGGGGGGTCCGGGGGGGTCTTCGGCGGACAACTGATGGGGAGGGTCCGGCGAAGACCCC
>DASTZY010000082.1:0-76803 GCA_035764085.1 Gaiellaceae bacterium | reverse complement strand
GACGACCCCGAATCCCGGCCGCGACTTCGACTCGCGCTTCTCCAGCACCTCGGTCTCGGCCCGGATCGTGTCGCCGGCGAAGACCGGCGCCGGCAGCCGAACCTCGCGCCACCCCAGGTTGACGCCGCGCTCGGACACATCCGCCACGGACAGGCCCGTGACGAGCGCGAGCGTGAAGGTCGAGTCCACGAGAGGGCGTTCCCACTCGGTCCTCGCGGCGTACTCGGCGTCGAAGTGGATCGGGTTCGTGTTCAGCGTGAGCAGCGTGAACCAGACGTTGTCGGACTCCAGTACGGTCCGCCCGAAGCGGCTCTCGTAGACCGCCCCGACCTCCAACTCCTCGTACGTGCGACTCACGCCCGAGATCATCGCAGCGATGCACGAGCTGGCCCTCGAGCAGCGGCGAGAGCTCGGCCTGCGCGCTCCCTGGCACGTCGGCGACGTCACCTGGGGCCTGCGCCAGCACGAGGGGCGGGAGGACGAGTGGACGATCCGCGTCTGGGAACAAGGCGGCCGCACGGTCGCGTGGTCGTGGCTGAAGAGCGACCGCGGGCTGCTCGAGTTCGACGTCCGGCGCGACCGGCTCGACCTCCTCGACGAGATCCTGGCCGACCCAGCCGCGCGGACTGCGGTCGCCTTCGAGGACGACGACGAGGTGCGGGCCGCGCTCGGGCGGCACGGCTTCACGGAGCGCGACCGGAGCAGCAACGTGAACCGCCAGGGGCCGGTCATGCACTTCCTCGCCCGCGACCTGCCCGATCCTCCCGGGCAGACGCCGCTGCCGGACGGCTATCGCTGCCGCACGGTGGAGCCGGACGACCTCGCCGAGCGGGTCGCGATCCACCGCGACGTCTGGGCTCCCTCGCGCGTCACCGAGACGAGCTTCGCGGGCGTCCAGGCGTCGTGGCCGTACCGCGCCTCCCTCGACTGCGTCGTCGAGGCGCCCGACGGCCGCTTCGCCGCCTACTGCCTGATCTGGCCGGACGACGAGAACCGCGTGGGCGAGCTCGAGCCGGTGGGCGTACGGGAGGAGTTTCGCCGCCGCGGGCTCGGGGCTGCCGTCTGCACGTTCGCGCTGCGCCGCCTGCACGAGGAGGGCGGGAGGGAGGCGATCGTCTACTGCGTCACCGACGCGGCGTGCGGGCTGTACGAGTCGATCGGCTTCCACCGCCACGCGACGCTGGTCGGCTATTCGCGCTAGAAGAACACGGTCTTGATCAGCAGGGCGATCGCGATCAGGACGACCACGCCGATCAGCATCACGCCGAACCCGACCGCCGCGCCGCCGAGCGCGAGCTTCGCCGGCACCTTCGGCGGCGGGCCGCCCTTCTGAAAGTCGAATGCCGACTCGAGCTGGCTCTCGACGTAGGCCGTGATGCGGTCCTCGAACCGCGACGCCATGTCCTCCTGGCGCGACTTCTTCGGCGTCTCGGTCTTCAGCGGCCGCGCGGACGCGGCGCGCCCGTCGATCGTCAGCTCGTAGATGTGCTCGTGCTGCACGTCCTTGAGGTGCTGCTGCCCGAGGTCGTGCACTGCGACTCCCTCCGGCAGCTGGTTGCCGAGCAGCGCGCGCGTCGTCTCGGAGATGAGGATCTGGCCGCCGTGGCCCGCGGCGGAGATACGCGCCGCGCGGACGACGTCGAGGCCGAGGTAGCCCTCCTCGCCGACGTGCGGCTCGCCCGTGTGCAGCCCCATCCGCACGCGCACCTCGCGCCCGTCCGGCCACTCGTGCTCGGCCAGCGCACGCTGCGCGTCGACCGCCGCCGCCGCCGCGTCGCGCGCCCGCGGGAACGAGAAGAAGAACGCGTCGCCCTGCGTGTCGATCTCCCTGCCCTCCCGCGCGCCGAAGCTCTCGCGCACGATCCGCCGGTGGTCGCCCGAAACGCGGCCGTAGCCCTCGTCGCCGAGCTCCTGCAGGAGGCGCGTCGAGCCCTCGATGTCGGTGAAGACGAACGTGACGGTGCCGCCGGGCAGGGTGGTCATGGGCGCCTACGCTAACGCGATGAACCGGCTGGCGCAGGAGACGAGCCCGTACCTCCTCCAGCACGCCGGGAACCCGGTGGACTGGCATGCGTGGGGCGACGAGGCGTTCGGCCGCGCCCGCGCCGAGGGCAAGCCGCTGCTCGTCTCGATCGGGTACGCCGCCTGCCACTGGTGCCACGTGATGGAGCACGAGTCGTTCGACGACGAGGCGACCGCGACCGTCATGAACGAGCTCTTCGTCAACGTCAAGGTCGACCGCGAGGAGCGGCCGGACGTCGACGCCGTGTACATGGACGCCGTGGTGGCGCTGACCGGACAGGGCGGCTGGCCGCTCACGGTTTTCCTCACGCCGGACGGCGAGCCGTTCTTCGGAGGCACCTACTTCCCGCCCGAGCCGCGGCACGGGCTGCCCTCGTTCCGCCAGGTGCTCCGCGCGGTCGCGGACGCCTATCGCGAGCGCCCGGAGGACGTCGCCGCGCAGGCCACGGCGCTCGTCGATGCGGTGCGGCGCTCGGCCGAGACGGAGCCGTCGCGCGAGCCGCTCACCGAAGAGCTGCTCGCGGAGGCCGAGCGCGGCCTCCTCGCGCAGGTCGATCCGCGCTGGGGTGGCTTCGGACATGCGCCGAAGTTCCCGCCCGCGTCGGCGCTCGAGTTCCTGCTGCGCCGTGAGGCGCTGGATCCGGTCCTGCTGACGCTCGACGGGATGGCGGCGGGCGGGATGTACGACCTGGTCGGCGGGGGGTTCCACCGCTACTCGGTCGACGCGCAGTGGCTCGTGCCGCACTTCGAGAAGATGCTCTACGACAACGCGGTCCTCGTCCCGCCGTACCTCCACGCCTGGCTGCTCACCGGGGAGGAGCGGTACCGCCGCGTGGCGGAGCAGACGCTCGACTACATGGTGCGCGAGCTGCGGCCACCCGGCGGGGGTTTCGCGTCCTCGCAGGACGCGGACACCGACGGCGTCGAGGGTCTCACGTACACCTGGACGGCCGAGGAGGGAGCGCCGCCGGAGCTGCTGCAGCCGTTCGAGCACGGGCGCTTCGTCCTGAGAGGCGAGCTGGACGACGAGATCCGTGGGCGGCTGCTCGAGATCCGTGAAGGCCGGCCGCAGCCCGCTCTCGACGACAAGGTCATCGCGTCCTGGAACGGCCTGGCGCTGGCCGCGCTCTCGGAGGGAGCGCGTCGGCTGGAGCGCCGAGACCTCCTCGCGGCCGCCCGGGAGCTGGGGGAGCTGCTGTGCGCGGAACCGCTCTGGCGAACGCTGCGCGACGGCCGCGCGAAGTTCCCCGCCTATCTCGAGGACTACGCGAACGTGGCGCACGGCCTCTACGAGCTGCACGTCGCAAGCGGCGAGCTCCGCTGGCTGCACGAGGCACGCCGCCTTGCGCTCGCCGCCGTCGAGCTGTTCGGCGACCCGGAACGCGGCGGCTTCTTCCTCGCGCCGGTGGACGGCGAGCAACTCGTGGCGCGGCAGAAGTCCCTCGACGACAACCCGACGCCTGCGGGCAACTCGATGCTCGCCTTCGTCCTCCTGCGCCTCGCGCGGATCTGGGGCGACGACGAGCTCGAGCGGCAGGCGGTGGGAGCGCTGCGGCTCGTCCGCGACCAGCTGCCGCGGCTGCCCACCTTCTTCGGCTGGGCGCTGTGCGCGGTGGATCTCCATCTCTCGCCGCCGCGCGAGCTGGCGATCGTCGGCGGCCCGGACTCGGAGGTCGCCCGCGCGGCGCTGGGCGGCTTCGACCCGAACGCGGTCGTCGCCTTCGGCCCGGCCGAGGACGTGCCGCTGCTGGAGGGCAAGGCCCTCGTCGAGGGCGCGCCCGCGGTCTACGTCTGCGCGAACTTTGCGTGCCGGGCACCCGTGACCGCGCCGGCCGAACTCGGCTTGTAACAGTCTGTTACTTGCGAAGACCGGTCCCGACGCGGCCCAGACGTCGAGGCGAAAACGGCCTCGTCAAGCGGTTCAGCGGGACCGAGCCATTCGCGGCTAGTAACAGTCTGTTACGAGGAAAGCCAGGTCCCGAAATGACGAGGGGGAGCCGGAGCTCCCCCTCGAGGTCTGGATACCGCGGCGCGGACTAGTGCACGCCCGAGTAGATCTTGCCGAAGGCGTGCCAGTCGCCGGTCTTGCCGCCGCTCCACCGCAGGAGCTTGAGCTGCTCCATGGGGAAGGTGCGCTTCTTGGACGTCTGGACCGTCATGCCCGGATAGATGAACGGGTTCTTCGTCTCGTTCAGGCTCCGCAGCGCGTGCATCAGACTCGCCCGCGTCAGGTTCTTGCCCGCGTGCTTGAGCGCGTCCACGAACGTCCAGGCGACGCCGAGCCCGTAGACGATGTTCCCGTCGCCCTGGGCGAGGCTCTGGTCGAGGCTGGGCGCGTACTGGTGGATGATCGACGTCGCGAGCTTCATCCCCGGCAGGTTCGCCTGCGTGGTCGAGCTGGCGGTGTACGCCGTGGAGATGATCCCGTCCAGGCTGGCGCCGTTCTGTGCCGCGGCGAGCTCGAAGAGCCGGTTCGCCGACACGTTGTTGACGAACGTGAGCGGATCCCAGCCGATCAGCGTCCTGGCCACGAGCGACTGGATCGTCGGCGTCGGCGTCGCGAAGATCGCGAGCGTGTCGGCGCCGTGCGCCCGCAGGGCCACGATGTGGGCCGCGATCACCTGGGCGGAGTCGCCGACGTTGTACGACTCGGCGTCGACGATCTGGTTCGCGTGCGAGCCGAGCCCGGTCTTCAGGCCGGCGAGGTAGTTCTTCCCGTACGCGTCGTTCTGGTAGATGACGCCGATCTTCGCGCTCGCCTTGTTGGCGAGGATGTACTTCGCGTAGATCTTCGCCTCGCCCGGGTACGTGGGCTGCCAGCCCATCGTCCACGGTTTCGTCGAGCCCTGGCACTTGTGGTGCACGCAATTGCCCCAGAAGGCGTCGCCGGTCGCGACGAGCACCTGCGGCACCTTGTTCTTGTTCAGGTAGCTCCACGTCGAGAGGATCGGCGCGGTGCCGAGGCTGCCGACCACGGCGAAGACGTGGTCCTGCTCGACCAGCTTCGTGGTCTGCGGCACGGTCTGCGACGGGTCGTACTGGTCGTCGAGGACGATGTCCTTGATCTTGCGGTGGTTCACGCCGCCGTGTGCGTTCACGTAGGCGTAGTAGGCGGCCTCCGCCGCCGGGATCGTCTTGTACAGCGACGCCGGACCGGTCAGCGGGAACGTGCCGCCGATCGTGATCTGCTTCTTCGTCACGCCCGGTGTGCTCGTGTGCGACGCAGCCGCTGCGCTTGCCACCGCGGCTGTGACGAGAAGAGCGCAGAGCAGCGCTCCGAGCTTCCTACGGTTGACGCTCATGCGCCCCCTCCTGCGATTGCGGGTGTGTCCGATGAGACGATTTCGGGAGCAGTTTGATTGAGATTGACTCGCGGTTCAAGCACGGGCGACCCGACGCAGACGCGCGATCAGTCCGGCGAACCCGCCGGGGAGCAGGAGCATGACGAGGACGACCGCCGCTCCGAACACGACGTCCCGGCCGTGGTCGGAGCCGATCACGGGGACACCGCTCGAGACCGCGGGGAGCAACCCGACGAACGCGGCGCCGGCGAGGACCCCCCAGAGCGACCCGAGCCCGGCCACCGCCGCGCCGACGAGGAGCTGGAGCGAGAGCACGACGCCGAACTCGTCGGGCGCCGCGAAGCCGTTGGTCGCGAGGACGAAGAGCGAGCCCGCGACGCCGGCGTAGGCGGCCGAGATCCCGAACGCGAGGGTCTTGTAGACGGGCAGCTCGATCCCGGAGGCGACGGCTGCGATCTCGCTGTCGCGGACCGCTCGGAAGGCGCGCCCGACCCGGCCTCGCAAGATCAGCCACGCGAGGACGAACAGGATCGCCGACGCCGCCCAGGCAGCGCCGTAGAGCCAGACGTGGCTCACCGTCCGCGAAGTCTGGACGCCGTCCCTTCCGCCGAGAAACCTCGACCACTTGAGCGGCAGCTGGGGCACGGAGACGGCCAGCGCGAAGGTCACGAGCGCGAGGTAGACCCCGGAGAAACGAAGCGCCGGGATGCCGACGAGCACGCCGACGACGAAGCAGAGGGCGAAGGCCGCGAGCATCGTCACGACGAGGTTGGTGTCGTGGTCGCGCGACAGCACTGCCGTCGTGTAGCCGCCGATCGCCATGAACGCGCCGTGGCCGATCGAGATCTGTCCCGTGTAGCCGGTGAGGATGTTCAGGCCGAGCACCCCGATGAAGAAGACCCCGACCTTCGCGACGAGGGAGACGTGGTAGCCGCTGAGGAGGAACGGCAGCACCGCGAGCACTCCCGCCACGGCGGCGAGCGACGCGAAGGCCGGCAGCCGTTTCATACCCGCCGCACCTCGCGGCGACCGAAGAGGCCGGACGGCTTGATCAGCAGCACGACGATGAGCACGGCGAAGGCAAACGGCAGCTGCAGCTCCGAGGTGATCGCCGGCACGTACTGGACGATGAGGCTGAGCGAGACGCCGATGACGAGCCCGCCGACGAGTGCTCCCGCCGGGCTCTCGAGCCCGCCGAGCACGGCCGCGGCGAAGGCGTAGACGAGGATGGGCTGCATGAGCGTCGGCTCGAGCGTGAACTGCGACGGCTCGGCCATCAGGCCCGCGACGGCGCCGAGCACGGCGGCGAGCCCCCAGCCGATCGCCAGCATCCGGTCGACGCGAACGCCTACGAGGGCCGCCTCGGCAGGCCGCACGGCGGCTGCGCGCATCCCGAGACCCAGCTTCGTGAACCGGAAGAGCGCCCAGACGAGCAGCACCGAGGCGAGGACGACGACGATCATCCCGAGATAGAGCCGGGCGATCGAGACGCCGCCCACGTGGTAGATGGTCGTCCCGAACGGCGAGGGGATGAACTTGAAGTCGCCTCCCCAGATCCAGGTCACGACGCCGTCGATCAGGATGAAGAGCCCGACCGTCACGATCACGGCGGCTATCGCAGACCGGTGCAGCACCGGCCGGATGAGCGCGACCTCGAGCACGAGGCCGAGCACGAACGCGATCCCCAGCGTGGCGAAGAACGCCTCCCAGTACGAGAGGCCCCACTGGATGAGCTGCCATGCGATGTACGTGGTGAACATGGCCAGCTCGCCCTGGGCGAAGTTGATCACGCGCGTCGCGCGATAGACGAGGACGAGCGCGAGCGCGAGGCTGCCGTAGACGGACCCGAGGGCGAGCCCCTGGACCGTCAGCTGGGCGAAGGTCTGGTTGCGCAGCGAGCCGACGAGCAGCGCCGCCGCCGCGGCGACGAGGAGCAGGCTGATGGCCGGCACGCCGCCGAGCGCGGCGCCGCGGCTGCGGAAGCTGGGGCGGGGAGAGGACTCGAGCGCGGCCATCAGTAGCCCAGGTAGCTGCGGCGGACGGCGTCGTCGGCGCGGAGCTCGTCGCTCGTTCCGGACAGGGCGACACGGCCGGCCTCGAGCACGTAGCCGGCGTGGGCGGCCTGCAGGGCGAGATGCGCGTTCTGCTCGACGACCAGGACGGTGAGCCCCTCGTCCTCGTTCAGCTCGCGGACGATGCGGAAGAGCTCCGCGACGAGCACCGGCGCCAGGCCCAGCGACGGCTCGTCGAGCAGGAGGAGCCGCGGCCGGTGGACGAAGGCCCGCGCGAGCGCGAGCATCTGCTGCTCGCCGCCGCTGAGCGTGCCGGCCTCCTGTCGCCTGCGCTCCGACAGCCACGGGAAGTAGGTGAAGACGCGCTCGAGCTCGGAGTCGATCTTCCCCTTCCGCGTGTAGGCGCCGAGGCGGAGGTTCTCCCAGACGGTGAGCTCGGAGAAGGTGCCGCGGCCCTCGGGAACGTGCGCGATCCCGAGCCGGGCCACGGCGTCGGGCCCGATCCGCTCGAGCGGCCGTCCCGCGAACGCGATCCTGCCGGAGCGGCGCACGGTCCCCGACACCGCACGAAGCGTCGTCGTCTTGCCCGCGCCGTTGGGGCCGAGCACGGCGACGATCGACCCCTCCTCGACCGCGAGCGAGACCCCGTGGAGCGCGTGCACCGGGCCGTAGCGTGCCTCGACGTCCTGGAGCTCCAGGAGCGCGGTCATGCCGCGAGCTCTCCCCCGAGGTACGCCTCGATCACGGCGGAGTCGCGCTGCACCTCGGCGGGCGCGCCGCTGGCGATGGTGCGCCCGAAGTCGAGGACGTGCACGTGCTCGCAGACCTCCATCACGAGCCGCATGTGGTGCTCGACCAGGAGGACGGTCAGCTCGCGCTCGTCGCGCAGCCGGCGGATCAGGCCGCCGAGCTCGTCGACCTCCTCGTGGTTCAGGCCGCCCGCCGGCTCGTCGAGGAGGAGGACCCGCGGCTGGCTCGCGACCGCGCGCGCGAGCTCCACGCGCTTCAGCGTCCCGAACGGGAGCCCCGAGGCGGGGCGGTTCGCATGCTCGGCGATGCCGACGTCTTCGAGCGTCTCGAGCGCGGCCCGCCGTTGCTCCCGCTCGAGCCGCAGGCGGGTCGCGGCGTGCGCGCCGACGAGGACGTTCTCGAGCACGGTCATCCTCGGGAACAGCTCGAGGTTCTGGAAGGTGCGGGCGATTCCCAGCCTGATCACCCGGCTCGGCCGGACGCGCTTGAGCGAGCGGCCGTCGAAGACGACGTCGCCGGAGTCGAGCCGGTAGAGGCGCGTGATCGCGTTGAACGCGGTCGTCTTCCCGGCGCCGTTGGGGCCGATCAGACCGACGATCGAGTGGTCTTCGACTGCGAGGGAGACATCGTCGAGCGCGACGATCCCGCCGAAGCGAAGCCGAGCGCGGTCGAGCTCGAGGAGGGCCACCGTCAGTCCGCCGCCTGCAGCGACCGCCCGCCGGCGGACTGCATGCCGGCGAGCATGCCGGGCGGCGAGGCCCCGTCCGGGAAGCGCGCGAGCAGCGCGCCCAGCAGCGCGTCCGGCTCCCAGCCGTCCGGGGCGTCGAGCAGCTCCCCGGCGCTCCAGCCGCGCAGCACGTTGACGGCGCCGCCCCAGACGTGGATGACCTGGCCGGTGATCGCCTGCGCCTCGTCGGCGCAGAGCGCGACGACGACGGCCGAGACGTTGCCGGGGTCGAGCGGGTCGAAGCCCTCCGGGGGCGCGTCCATCTGGAACGTCTCCTCGGTCATGCGCGTGCGCGCGTTCGGAGCGAGGCAGTTGACGGTGACGCCGTAGCGCTGCAGCTCCTGCGCGGCGATGATCGTGAAGCCGGCGATGCCCGCCTTCGCGGCGCCGTAGTTCGCCTGGCCGACGTTGCCGAACACGCCCGAGGGGCTCGACGTGTTGACGACGCGGCCGCGTACGTCCTCGCCGGCCTTCGAGCGCTCGCGCCAGTGCGCCGCCGCGTGCTGCGTCGGCGCGAAGTGGCCCTTGAGGTGGACGGCGACGACTGCGTCCCACTCGTCCTCGGTCATGTTCACGAGCATCCGGTCGCGGAGGATCCCGGCGTTGTTGACGAGGATGTCCAGCCGGCCGAACTCGTCGATCGCCTGCTGGACGAGCCGTCCCGCCCCGGTGAAGTCGGCGACGTTCTCGCCGTTCACCGCCGCCTCCCCGCCGGCGGCGCGGACCTCCTCGACGACCTCCTCGGCCGGCCCGGAGTCGGAGCCCTCGCCGGCGATCCCGGCGCCGAGGTCGTTGACGACGACCTTTGCCCCGGCCCGGGCGAGCGCGAGCGCGTGCGAACGGCCGATCCCGCGTCCCGCCCCGGTGACGATCGCGACCTTGCCGCTCAGATCGGGCATGGCGAGAGCTTATTCGAGCAACTCGCGCTCGTACTCGTGGAGGCGAAGCGCATGCACGTCGCCACCGAGGGCGTGGATGCAGCGCGTCGAGTACGAGCGCGTGTAGACGGTCGCGGCTCGGGCGGTCCGTCGCTCGTCGTCCGTGAACGGCCGTCCGCGGGCCCGCTCGTAATCGTCGATGAAGGCCTGCGACTCCTCCAGGGTCGGCAGGAGCTCGACCGGAAGGTGCTCCGTGTAGGTGAATGCGGCCGCCGCCTCGCCGACGAAGTGCGGCTCGAAGTCGGCGCTCACGCTGTCCCAGTCGTAGACGAGGACCGGCCGCAGCCCGTCGAAACGGACGTGGTTCACGTTCCAATCGTGGTGGGCGATCACGAGGTCGCCGGTCCCGGCGTCGCGGCGGCGTCGCGCGGCGGCGGCGATCTCGTCGATCCAGCCGGCAGCCGGTGCGGAGGCCTCGAAGTCGATCAGGACGTTGTGCGGCTTCGGCCACAGCGGACCGCCCGGCCGCGGGAGGAACGGCACGAGCAACGGGCTCGGCTCGAGGTCACGCGCCAGCTCGACCAGCTCTGCGAGCAGCTCGGCGAGTGCCCTGCGTACGGCGGGGTCGTGCCCATCGAGATACTCGCCGTCGTCCCGCCACTCCTCGAGCGTCGCCCGACCGCGCACGCCGAGCGGTCTCGGGCAGGGAAAGCCGCGCCGCCGGAGATGTTCCTGGACGGCCTGCATCGCCTCCAGGTAGCCGTCGAGTGCACGGTCGAGGTGCACCTTCAGCGCGACGCGCTCGCCGCCGGCGAGGCGAAGGCCGAGGAGTGCGCCGATGCTGACCTCGAAGGCGAAGCAGTCGACGGCTTCCGGGCAGATCGCGAGGACCTCGTGCCAGATCTCGTGGGGGTCGGCCGTGCCGAAGATCGACCGCTCGATCTCCGCGTCCGCCTCGATCCGCTCGACGAGGAACGCGCTCACGCGTATCGGTCGAGGTAGTTCGGACTCGCGATCCGCAGCCGCTGCTCGACGCCTGCCTTGACGCGCGCGAGCGTGCCGGGCGGGACGTCGCCGCCGCGGATCTGGGCCGCGAGCACGCGCAGCTCCTCGTCGTCCTGCGGCGGCAGGCCTGCGAGCTCGCGGCGCACGATCCCGAGCGCGTTCAACGCCACGAGCGTGCGGAAGCGGAGCCGGTGGTCGTCGAGGGTGGGCAGGATCTCGCCGGCGAGGAACTCCTCGATCGCCTCGGCGAGCTCGTCGGCGGTCGGACGCTCGCTCATGTGACTCCCCTCGCCTCCAGCAGGTGGCAGATCTCGTACTCGACCTCGGCGCCGAGCCGGCCGAGGATCGCAAGCTCGACGCTCCGGTCCTGCCCGGTCAGATGCCGCCGCGCCTGGGTGAGGCAGCCGGTCGCCCAGCCGACGTTGCCCGCGAGCTCCCAGTAGTCGAGCTCCTCCGGGCGCACGTCGAAGCCGGTCAGCTCGTTGTAGCGCTCCAGATACGGCTCGACCTGACCGATCCCGCCGAGCCGCAGGTCGTCGCGGCCGAAGCGCCAGGCGCGGACGAGCGCGAAGGAGAGGTCGCGCGCGGGGTCGTCGAGGTGCGCGAACTCCCAGTCCAGCACGCCGACCAGGCCGCTCCCGTCCACGACGAGGTTGCCGATGCGGAAGTCGCCGTGGACGACGACCGCCTCGCGCGGCGGCGGCCGGTTCTCGCGCAGCCACCAGAGCCCGAGCTCGATCGCCGGATGCGGCTCGCCGACCTCGTCGAGCTCCTCCACCATCCGGTCGATCGTCGCCGCCTCGAGGAACGGCAGCCGCTCCGGCGCGAGCGCGTGGATCCTGGCCAGCTCCTCCGCCATCTGCAGCGGCAGCTGATCGGAAACGGGAGTGCGGACGATGCGGCGCCCGATCGTCTCGCCCGCCAGGCGCTCCATCACGAACGCCTCGCGCCCGTCCAGGTCCTCGATGTACGCGACGGGCCGCGGCGCCCTGACACCCGCCTCGTACGCCGCCTGCAGCACCTCGAACTCGTGCCGCAGCGAGAGCGTGTGCCGGTGGATGACGCCGACGGCCGCGCGCCGCACCAGGAGCGGCTCGCCGCCTGCGTCCACCGCCCACGCCTCCTTCGACGCACCGCCCGCGAGCAGCACCGGCTCCGAGACCGGGCCGAGCACCGCCTGGAGCGCCTCGCGCATGTCTGCGATCATCGCCGCTGTGACCGACCGGCGCGAGCGCGCACGCGCGTTCATGGAGGAGCACGTCTATCCGAACGAGCAGGCGCTGACTCGGGAGGACGACACGGCCGACGCGCTCGTGCGCGACCTGCAGCAGAAGGCGAAGGACGCCGGCCTCTGGGCGCCGCACCTGCCGCCGGAGGCGGGCGGCTCGGGCAGCGGCTTCCTCGAGTACGCGCACCTGAACGAGGAGATCGGGCGCAGCTTCGTCGCGCAGCTGATCTTCGGCTGCCAGGCACCCGACGCTGGCAACGCGGAGATCCTCCACCTCTTCGGTACCGACGAGCAGAAGGAGCGGTTCCTCCGCCCGCTCGTCGCCGGCGAGGTGCGCTCCTTCTTCGGCATGACCGAGCCGGAGGTGTCCGGCTCCGACCCGACGCTGTTGCGCGGCCGGGCCGAGCGGGACGGCGACGAGTGGGTGATCGACGCGCACAAGTGGTTCTCCTCGGGAGCCGACGGCGCCGCGTTCGGGATCGTGATGGTCGTGACCGAGCCCGAGGCCGAGCCGCACCGGCGCGCCTCGATGATCCTCGTCCCGACCGACACGCCCGGCTACGACCTCGTGCGTCGCATCCCGGTGATGGGGCACGAGGGCCGCGGCTGGGGGACGCACTGCGAGACGCGATTCACCGGAGTCCGCGTGCCGCTGGCGAACACGCTCGGCGAGCCCGGCGACGGCTTCCGGCTCGCGCAGAAGCGCCTCGGGCCGGGGCGCATCCACCACGTCATGCGCTGGCTCGGACAGATGGAGCGCGCGTTCGAGCTGATGTGCGCGCGGGCGCTCGAGCGGGAGGCGTTCGACGGACCGCTCGCCGAGAAGCAGACCGTCCAGAACTGGATCGCGGAGTCGGCCGCCGACATCCAGGCGTGCCGGCTCATGACGGTCGCCGCCGCGCATCGCCTCGACGAGGGGGACGAAGCGCGCGTCGAGATCTCCCTGATCAAGTTCTTCGCGGCGCGCGTGCTCGGCGAGGTGATCGACCGCGCGATCCAAGTGCACGGCGGGCTCGGCCTCACCGACGACACGCCGCTCGCGCTCATGTGGCGGATGGCGCGCAGCGGCAGGGTCTACGACGGGCCCGACGAAGTGCACAAGGCGGTCGTCGCGCGGCGCATCCTGCGCTCGTTCGCGGAGGGGGACGGCTGGCGCTTCACGTGATGCTCGAGGGCCGGCGCGTCCGGCTCGAGCCGCTCGAGGCGCGGCACGAGGAGGCGCTGTGGGCGGTCGCGCAGGATCCGCGCACCTGGCGCTGGATGCGCTTCAACGGCCACGAGCGGGACGAGTTCCGGCGCTTCTTCGAGTCCGTCGACATGGGCTTCCTGCACTACCTCGACGACGAGCTCGTCGGTCACACGAGCTTCCTCAACGACCGGCCCGACGACCGCGTGGTCGAGATCGGCAACACGTGGCTCAACCCGCGGGCGTGGGGGACGGACGCGAACACCGAGGCGAAGTACCTGCTGCTGCGGCACGCGTTCGAGGACGAGGGCTACCTCCGGGTCGAGTTCAAGACCGACGCCCTGAACGAGCGCTCGCGTCCCGCGCTCGAGAAGGTGGGTGCGACGTTCGAGGGCGTAGCCCGCAAGCATCAGCTCGTCCGCGGGGGCGAGCGTCGCGACTCGGCGTGGTACGCGGTGATCGACGACGACTGGCCCGAGGCGAAGGCGAGCATCGAACGGCGGCTCGGCTGGCGGGAGTGAGCGTCGAGGTCGTCTTCGAGACGCACTCCACGAGCGAGGACAACGAGGCCGGGATCGCGACGGGGTGGCTCCCCGGACGTCTCTCGGCGGTGGGACGCGAGCAGGCACGGGAGCTCGGCGAGCGGCGCCGCCACGACGGGCTCTCGGTCGTCTTCACGTCGGATCTGCGCCGCGCGGTCGAGACGGCGGAGATCGCCTTCGCGGGCTCGCCGCTTCCGCTCTTCCGGGACGCGCGGCTCCGCGAGTGCGACTACGGCGAGCTGAACGGCACGGCCGAGCCGCTGCTCGATCGCGCGACACACATCGACGTCCCCTATCCCGGCGGCGAGAGCTGGCGGCAGGCGGTCGAGCGGGTGGCGGGCTTCCTCGACGAGTTGCGGCGCGAGCGTGACGGTGAGCGGGTGCTCGTGATCGGCCACAGCGCAACGCGGCTCGGTCTCGAGGTTGCCGCGAACGGCAGGAAGCTCGAGGACCTCGTAGGGGAGCCTTTCACCTGGCAGCCGGGCTGGGCCTACACCGTCTAGCCGCGTGGCCACGCGCTTAGGTCACGGGACGCGGAGCACGACGGTGCCTGCCTTCTGGCCGCTCTCGACGTAGCGCGTGGCCTCGACGATTTCGTCGACCAGGTATCTCCGGTCGATCACGGGCCGGTATTTCCCCGCGTCGACGAGCTGCCTGACGAGGATCAGATCCTCCTTGCGATAGCGCCCGATGCCGAGCTTCGCTCGCCTCCGTCCAACCAGTCGCGTGACGAGCGCCGCTAGCAGCACGTGGTACATGAAGCCCAGGTCCGTCGTCACGTAGACCCCACCGGAACTGAGGGAACGCCGGCAGCGGCGGAATGAGTGCTTGCCGACGGCGTCGAAGATCACGTCGTACGTCTCGCCGTTCTTGGTGAAGTCCTCATGGAAGCGATCGAGGACGCATAGTGCTCCGAGCGAGCGCACGAGCTCGACGTCTTTGGTGTCGCAGACGGCCGTCACATCGGCCTCGAAATGGTGCACGAGAAGCTGGACCGCAGCTGTGCCAATCGAGCCGGCAGCGCCGTAGACGAGAACGCGCTTCCCACGCAACGGCTCCAGCGGCCGCAGCATCGTCAACGCGAGCAGCGAGCCATCGGGGATGGCTGCCGCCTCTTCGTACGTCAGTCCCGACGGCTTCGCCGCGATCACACCGCTTTCGGGCACGGTGACGTACTCGGCACTCGCGCCGCCTTGAACGCCGAACACGTCTTCGCCGGTCGCGAACTCGCTCGCGCCGGCCCCGACAGCCTCGACCTGTCCGGCGAACTCGGTACCGAAGACCGTTCGTCTGGGTCGGCGGATGCCGGTGAAGACACGGGCGAATCTGTAGTGGTCGCTGCGAACGCCCATGGCATCCCCGCGCGTCACCGTCGAGGCGTGGACCCGAACCAGCACTTCGCCCTCCTTCGGTGCCGGCCTCTCGACCTCGTCGATGCGCAGAACCTCCGGAGGGCCGTACTGATCGTGGACGACCGCTCTCATCCGCGATCGAGGGGTTTACTCGGCAGGACGATGGCACAGGTCATGCGCCGATAATGACGGCTGCTCGACCGCCAGACCAGATCGCTCCTAGGCGCTCTGATCCCGCCGCACGATTTGCGTGCAGCGGGCGCTTGCGATCAGCTGGTCCTCCTGAAAGAGCTCCGCGGCGCAGAAGACGACGCGCCGGTTGCGCTGCACGACGCGGCCCTCCGCCCGCAGGATCCCGGGCCGCGCGGAGCGGTGGAACTCGGTGCGCAGGTCGGCGGTGAGGAAGTCCTCGTCCTCGGCCATCAACGTCCAGCAGGCGCCGCCCATCGCCGTGTCGAGGAGCGCCGCGACCATGCCGCCGTGGACGATCGGCCCGCTCGGCGAGTGGAAGCAGTACTCCACCGGCGCGTCCCACTCGATCACCGCCTCGCCGTCCGCCTGCGCGAGGCCGCGGTACGCGAGCGTGTTCCAGACGTGCGGGTCGGGCGGCGGGTGCTCGCCCCACGGCTTGCGCGAGCGCGGGCTCATCGCGGTCCCGGGACGCCGGGGAAGCGGAACGGCTCCACGCGGTTCGGCTGCACGACCCAGGCGCGCCCCGTCTCCGCGTCCTCCATCACTCGAAGCGCTGCCTCCGCCACGAACGCAGGCTCCAGCAGCGGGACGTCGATCCGGTCTCGCAGCTCCGCGTCGACGAGCGGCGTGTCGGCGAAGCCCGGACAGAGCGCGTTGAGCCGGATGCCGCGCTCCGCGAGGGCCGGCGCCGCCGACCGGACCCAGCCGACCACGGCGTGCTTCGTCGCCGTGTAGGCCGGATCGCCGGGCATCCCCGTCAGGCCCGCGAGCGAGGCGGTGGCGACGATCGACCCGCCGCCGGGCATTAGTCGGGCCGCGAGCTCCCGGGTCCCGTAGACGACGCCCTCGAGGTTCGCCCGCAGGATGCGCTGCCACTCCTCGTCCGTCAGGTCGGCTGCGTCCGCAAAGCCCGTGCTCGTCCCGGCGTTGAGGAAGGCGGCATCGAACTCGCCGTCGAGCGACCGCCACGCATCCGGGTCGCCGACGTCGAACTCCGGCAGGTCGAGCACCACGGTCTCCGCGTCGTCCAGAGCCGCGACGATCGCGGTGCCGATCCCGCCGCGGCCGCCGGTGACGATCGCTCTCACGGGAGGAGCACGACCTTCCCGACGCTGCGCCTCGACTCGACGAGCTCGTGCGCCTGCTCGACCTCGTCGAGGGGGAACTCGGCGCCGACGAGCGGCCGGATCTTGCCGGAGCCCCAGAGCTCGAGCAGCTCGCGTGTCGCCGCGGCCACGACGTCCGGCGCATGGCGAAGGAGCCTGCCGAGATACACCCCCTGCACGCCGACGCTCCGGCCCACGATCTGGGCCGGCTGCAGCTCGGGCCAGAGCCCGCCCGCGTAGCCGATCGCGACGAGCTGGCCCAGCGGCCGGAGCCGCGCGATCGCTCCCTCGAACAGCTCGCCGCCCACCGGGTCGACGACGACGTCGACGCGCAGGTCGTCCGGCAGCTCGTCGTAGACGTACGCCTCCTCGGCACCGAGCTCGCGGCAGCGCACGAGCTTCGCCGGCGACCCCGCGGCCGCGACGACACGCGCGCCGAGCGCGCGGGCGACCTGGATCGTCGCGGTGCCGACGCCGCCGGCCGCCGCGTGCACGAGCACCGTCGCGCCGTCGGCGAGCCTCACCTGCCGCGTCAGCGGGATGTGCGCCGTGAGGAACGTGAGGAGGAAGCCCGCGCCCTCGGCGAACGTCGCGCCCTCCGGCAGCGGCACCAGCGCCGCGCGCGGAACGGGCGCGAGCTCGGCGTACGCACCCGACGTGCGCAGCGCCATCACGCGCGTCCCGTCCTCGAGCTCGCCGGCGAGCTCGGCGCCGAGCACCGTCGGGAAGTCCGGCATCTGCGGATAGCGGCCGCGCCGGATGAGGACGTCGAGGAAGTTGATCCCGGCCGCGCGCACCTGCACGAGCGCCTCGCCGTCCTGCGGCACCGGGTCGGGGACGTCGCGAAGCTCGAACGGCGCGTCGACCGCCGGGAGGACGGCCGCTCTCAACTCGCCTGGGCCGGCTCGCTCGCGAACTGCTCGCGCAGGGCCGTCTTGCGGAACTTGCCGACGCTCGTCTTCGGGATCTCGTCCACGAACTCGACCCGGTCGGGGATCCACCACTTCGCGAAGCTCGGCGCGAGGAACTCCCGCAGCTCGTCCGCCGTGGCGGCGGCGCCCTCGCGCAGGACGACCACGGCGAGCGGCCGCTCGCCCCACTTCTCGTCGGGCACGGCGATCACCGCCGCCTCGGCGACCGCGTCGTTCGCCATGAGCGCGTTCTCGAGCTCGACGGACGAGATCCACTCGCCGCCGGACTTGACCACGTCCTTCGAGCGGTCCTTGATCTGGATGAAGCCACGCGGGTGGATCGAGACGATGTCGCCGGTGCGGAACCAGCCGTCCTCCGACCACCGGTCCGCGGTCTCGGGCGCGTCGAAGTAGCTCGCCGCGACCCACGGCCCGCGCACCTCGAGCTCTCCCATCGCCTCGCCGTCCCAGGGCACGTCCTCGTCGCCGGCGCGAGCGCGGATCTCGACGAACGCGAGCGGGAACCCGACCATCGCCTGGAAGTCCCAGCGCGTCTCGGCGTCGGCCTCGGCGAGGTCGTAGGGAAGGACCGCCGTCGACGCGACCGGCGACGTCTCCGTCATCCCCCAGCCCTGGCAGATGCGCAGCCCGTGCCGCTCCTCGAAGGCGGCGATCATCGCCCGTGGCACGGCCGAGCCGCCCACCAGCATCGCCTTCATCGCGGAGAGATCCCAGCGGCCGGGCTCCGCGTCGAGGCGGTCGAGGATGCCCATCCAGATCGTCGGCACGCCCGCTGCCCACGACACGCGCTCCTGTTCCATGTTCTCGAGCAGGCTCTCGGGGTCGAGGTGCGGGCCGGGATAGACGAGCTTCGCGCCCTGCATCGTGGCGAGGTACGGATAGCCCCAGGCGTTCGCGTGGAACATGGGCACGACCGGCATCAGGGCGTCGTCGATTCCGAAGCCGAGCCCGAGCGGATTGTTCGAGCCGACGCCGAGCGCGTGCAGGACCGAGGAGCGATGCGAGTAGACGACGCCGCGCGGCCGTCCCGTCGTGCCGCTCGTGTAACACATCGCCGCCGCCTCGCGCTCGTCGAGCTCCGGGTCCTCCCAGTCGTCCGGATCGGCCGTCTCGAGCAGCTCCTCGTACGAGTCCTCCACGACCCAGACGTGCTCGATCGAGGTCTCGTCGCGGAACTGCTCCAGCAGCGGCAGGAGCGCGCGGTCGACGATCACGGCGCGGTCGCCGGCGTGCTGGGCGATGTAGGCGAGGTCGTTGGGGTGGAGGCGCAGGTTGAGCGTGTGCAGGACGAAGCCGCCGCAGGGGACGCCGAAGTACGCCTCGTGGTGCTGATGGTGGTTCCAGCACAGCGTGGCCACGCGGTCGCCGCGCTCGAGGCCGGCCTTCTGCAGCGCGACGGCGAGCTGCCGCGCGCGGCGCAGCGTCTCGCGGTGGTTGGTGCGGTGGAAGGACCTGTCGGGGAGGCGCGTGACGATCTCGCCCTCGCCGAAGAACGTCTCCGCCCGGCGCAGGAGGTGCGTCAGCGTGAGGGGGAAGTCCATCATCAGGCCTTCCATCCGGCTCATTCTCCTACGCGAGCAGCGCTTCCGCGACCTCGAGCCGAAGCTCGGCGGGGCGTCGGCCGAAGCCCTCGAGCCAGATCGCGCGCTTGTAGAAGCGGTGCAGCGGGTGCTCCCACGTGAAGCCGATCCCGCCGTGCACCTGGACCGAGCGTTCGCAGGCGGCGACGGCCGCCTCGGTGGCGAAGGCCTTCGCGCCGGCGGCCGCCACCGGTGCGCGCTCGTCGTTCTCCGCCACGCACCAGGCGCCCCAGTAGACGAGCGAGCGGGCGAGCTCCACGTCGGTGTACGTCTGTGCGAGCGGGTGGGAGACGGCCTGATACGTGCCGATCGGCTTGCCGAACTGCGTGCGCGTCTTCGCGTGCTCGGCGCCGAGATCGAGGGCCCGCTGCGCGACGCCGAGCGCCTCGGCCGCGCAGGCGGCTCGGAAGCGCGGAGTCTCCTCCTCGACACGCGAGGGGCGGCGCGTCGGGTCGACGGTGGCTGAGTCGTCCTCTCTCGCGAGCGACGCGACGTGTCCGAGATAGAAGCCCGGATAGCAGACGTAGCCCATCTCCTCGAGCAGCAGCGCCTCCTCGACGAAGCCGAGCCCCGCCTCCGCGACGTCGAGCCAGCCGAGCTCCTCCAGCTCGCTCCAGCGGTCGTCCTGCTCGTCCCAGTCGCGGTCGAGCGGGAAGCGGTCGGCGAGCCAGGCGCGCGCGGCCTGCTTCAGCTCGAGCTGATCCTCCGAGAGCGCGAAGTCCATCAGCGCGACCCCTTCATCGACTGCGTGGGAGTCCGAGCACGCGCTCGGCGATGATGTTGCGGAGCACCTCCGACGTGCCGGCCTCGATCGTGTTGCCGCGACTGCGGAGCTGCTGGTGGTTCCACCAGCCGTCGTCGAGGATCCCGTCCTGCCCGCGCAGTTCACGCGCGAGCTTCGTCAGCCGCTGGTTCGCCTCGGACCAGCGCAGCTTCACGCCCGACCCCTCCGGGCCGGGGACGCCCGTTCGCTCGTAGGTGCCGAGCGCGCGGTAGTTGGTGTACCGGAGTGCCTGCAGCTCGATCCATTCCCGTGCGAGCGCCTCGCGTACGTGCGGCGCGGGATCGCGCTCGTCTGCCTCCTCCATCAGCCGGCCGAACAGGGCGTCGAGCGTGGCCGTGAGCGCGAACCCGAGCGTCGCGCGCTCGTGGAGCAGTGTCGTCATCGCCACCTGCCAGCCCTCTCCCTCGTCGCCCAGACGGTTCTCGACCGGGACCTCGACGTCGCTGAAGAAGATCTCGTTGAACTCCGCCTCGCCCGTGATCTGGCGCAGCGGCCGCACCTCGACGCCCGGTGCGTGCATATCCACCAGCAGGTAGGTGAGGTTGCGGTAGCGCTCCGCGTCCGGGTCGCTCTGCGTCACGAGGATGCAGAAGTCGGCGATGTGCGCGAACGACGACCACACCTTCTGGCCGTTGACGACGTAGACGTCGCCGCGGCGCTCGGCGCGCGTGCGCGCGGCGGCGAGGTCCGAGCCGGCGTCCGGCTCGGAGAAGCCCTGGCACCAGATCTCCTCGGCCGCGAGGATCGGCTTCAGGTAGCGTGCCTTCTGCTCCTCGGTCCCGTGCGCGACGATCGTCGGCCCCGCCATGCTGAGCCCGATCACGCCGACGTGGGTCGGCGCCTGCACCGCCGCGAGCTCCTCGTAGAGGATGGCCTGGAAGCTGTGCGGCGCTCCCGCGCCGCCGTACTCCTTCGGCCAGGTCAGCCCCGCGTAGCCGGCCTCGTAGAGCGACCGGCTCCACTCGCGCATGAACGGATCGTCGAACCGCTGCGCGCCGCCCCGCCCGCCGCGCTTGTCCCCGGGGAGGTTCGCCTCGACCCACGCACGGAGCTCCTCGCGAAACTTCGCCTCCTCCGGCGTGTCGCGCAGGTCCACGTCGGCAGCCTATCGCCGGGTTGAACGGGGGTTCAACGGATGCCCCGGTCGAGCAGTGATGCGTCGAGCTCGCGTACGGAGGAAGCCCCGCAGAGAGCGAGCGTGAGATCGACCTCCGCGAGGAGCTGGCGGATCACCGCTTCGACGCCTGCCGAGCCGCCCGCGGCGAGCCCGTACGCGTACAGGCGGCCGATCAGCACTGCATCCGCGCCGAGCGCGAGCGCCTTGATCACGTCGGCGCCGCGTCGGATGCCGCCGTCCACGAGCAGGGGATAGCCGGGGCCGACCGCCTCGCGTACCTCGACGAGCGCGTCCAGGGACGCGACGGCGCCGTCGACCTGGCGGCCGCCGTGGTTCGAGACGACGATGCCGTCGACACCGCGCTCGCGTGCCCGCTCGGCGTCGTCTCCGCGCAGCACGCCCTTGACGAGCAGCGGCAGGGCCGTCTGCTCGCGGAGCCAGGCGAGATCGTCCCACGTCAGCCCGAGGTTCGGGAACGTCATGAGCATCGCCGCGGCCGCTGCGAGCATGTCCTCCTCCGGCGGCTGCTCGAGCTTGCCGCAGAAGACCGGATCGGAGAAGAACTGGCCGCATCCCTCGCCTCGGACGAAGGGGAGGTATGCGTTCCGCAGGTCGCGCGGGCGCCAGCCGAGCGTCGGCGTGTCGAGCGTCACCACGACGGCGGAGAAGCCGGCGGCCTCGGCGCGGCGGACGAAGCTCGCCGCGACCTCGCGGTCGTTGATCCAGTAGAGCTGGAACCACCGCGGCGCGCCGCCCATCGCCTCGGCGACCGCCTCGATCGTGTTCGTCGCCGCGCTCGAGAGGATGAAGGGGACGCCGGCGGCCGCCGCGCCGCGAGCGGCGCCGATCTCGGCATCCGCATGCGCGATCGAGAGGACTCCGACCGGGGCGAGCAGGAACGGCGCCGGCGACGAAGTCCCGAGCACCTCGATGCCGAGGTCGCGCACGAGGTTCCCCCCGAGCATGCGCGGCCGCAGCCGCCGGCGCTCGAATGCCTCGCGGTTTGCCCGCATGGTCGCCTCGCCGCCGGCCCCGCCGGCGATGTAGCCGAACGCCCCGGCATCGAGGACCGACTCGGCCGCGGCCTCCCAGTCCTCCGGCCCGACCGGCCACTCGGCCTGGCCCGCGAAGTAGATCGCGTTCTGGACGAGCGAGCCCTCGAAGGCGTTCACTCGGTGACTATCTCAGGCGGGCGCGGCCCCCGGTAGGGCGTCGCCCGGATCGATCCGCACGACCTTCCGCTGCCGCTGCACGGGCAGAAGCGTCACGGCGCCGAGGATCAGCGCGATGCCGAGCCACTGTGTCCAGACCAGGTGCTGGTCGTACGCGTAGATGCCGGCGATCACCGCGACGGCCGGATACGTGAGCTCCGCAAGGGACGAGAGGACGGCCGGCGTGCGCTGCAGCCCGAAGTAGTAGAGCGTCAGCGCGAGCAGGCCGGTCACGAGCGCCAGGTAGAGGATCAACACGGTGTCGTGGCCGTTCGAGTAGGCGCTCGCGCTCATGATCGGCAACGCGACGGCGCTCGCGATGAGCCCGAAGAAGAAGCGCAGCGAGAGGATGTGATGGAACTCGAGCTCGCGGGACATGTACCGCCCCAGCACCGTTCCCAGCGCCCACAGCACGGCCGCAGCGGTCGCCTCCACGATCACGACGACGCCACCGGCGGACGGCTCGAGCGGGTGCGGCTGGTTGACGAGCCAGAAGCCCGCGAGCGCGGGGAGGAAGAACCACCAGAAGCCCGGGCGCGGCCGCTCGCCGAGCAGAAGGGCGGCGGCGCCGACGGCCACGAGCGGCTGCACCTTCTGGATCACGACGGGGGTGATGAAGTCGGAGTGTCCGATCAGTGCGTCCGTGAAGAGGATCGTGGCGGCCGCCGAGGCGCCCGCGCCGACCACGACCGCGGCGGCTACGTAGCGCGAGCCCGCGCGCCGAACGGAGCGAAGTGCGGGGAGGAGGAACGGCAGTGTGCAGAGGACGAGAATCACGTGTTCGCCGAAGACGATCGTCGTCGCCGAAGTCGTCCCGCTCATCGTCTTGCGGATGATCGGGTCGGTTCCCCACATCGCCGCGGCGACGGCGATGAGGACGACCCCCGGTACCCGCGCGAGCCTCATCTCTCGAAGCGTAGGAGATCGTCCACGGTCTCCCGAGCCCGCACCAGACGCGCCTCGCCGTCGCCGACCAGGACGACCGCGGGCCGCGGGACGCCGTTGTACGTCGAGCCGAGCGCGAGCGTGTACGCGCCCGTCGCCGGCACGGCGAGCAGGTCCTCCGGCCGCGGCTCCGGCAGCTCGGCCGCCTCGATCAGCACGTCACCCGACTCGCAGTGCTTGCCGGCGACGCGGTAGACGCCGCTGGGCAGCTCCTCCGCGCGGTTCGCCAGCAGGGCCTCGTAGCGGGCGCCGTAGAGCTGCGGGCGCGGGTTGTCGGACATCCCGCCGTCGATCGCCGCGTACGTGACGCCGCCGGACTCCTTGACCGAGCCGACGCGGTACAGCGTCACGCCGGCGCGGCCGACGAGCGAGCGGCCGGGCTCGAGGATCAGCGAGACGCTGTCCGGGACGCGTGCGGCGAGCGGGCCCACGAACTCGGCCACGGACGGGAGCCGCTCGTCGCGGTTGTGCCGGACGCCGAGACCGCCGCCGAGGTCGAGGGTGCGCGGCTTCCAGTCGAGCCGCTCGAGGAACGCGAGCGCGCGCTCGAGCGCGACGACGCTCTCGTCCACCCGCCCGAGCTGGGAGCCGACGTGGACGTGCACGCCCTCGACCTGTAGCCCCAGCTCGCGCGCGCGATCCACCTCGCGCTCGGCCGCGTCGGGGGCCAGCCCGAACTTCGACTCCTCGTGCGCCGTCTGGATCGAGCGGTGCGTCACCGCCTCGACGCCCGGCGTCAGCCGCACGAGCACCCGACGCACGCCCGCCGCCGCGGCCGCCTCCGCCTCGCCCGGCCCGTCGAGCACGACGAGCGCGCCGGCCTCCGCCGCCGCGCGCAGCTCCTCCTCCGACTTGTTGTTGCCGTGGAAGACGAGCCCCTCGCCCGGGATCCCGGCGGCGAGCGCGAACGCGAGCTCGCCGAGCGTCGAGACGTCGGCGCCGGCGCCCTCCTCCGCGAGCAGCCGCAGCAGCGCGACGTTCGCGAACGCCTTCGTCCCGTAGACGACGAGTGCCCCCGGCGCGGCCTCGCGGTACGCGCGCACCTGAGAGCGGATCGTGGCCTCGCAGTAGACGACGAGCGGCGTCCCGTGCTCCTCCGCGAGCCGCGTCACGCGGACGCCGCCCAGCGACAGCTCGCCGTCCTCGATCCGCGCGGTTTCGGGAAGGAGCTCGAGCACGGTGCTAGTATCGAGACCCCGATGCAGGAGCTGCTTCTTACCTAGTTCAGGGAGACACGCGCGGAGCTTCCGCGCCAGCCTCCCACGGCCTCTCCTCGGAGAGGTTTTTTCGTTCCAGAGGACGTTTCTTCGATGACACCGAGATACGAGCCGCACGCGATCGAGGCCAAGTGGCAGCGCGTCTGGGAGGACGAGGGCGCGTTCAGGGTCGAGAACCCGCAGCCCGGCGAGCCCGCGGCCGAGAACCACTGGTACCAGCTCGAGATGCTGCCGTACCCGTCCGGCCCGAGCCTGCACATGGGTCACGTCCTCAACTACACGATGGGCGACGTGCAGACGCACGTGCGCCGGCGGAGCGGCTGGCACGTCGTGCGGCCGATGGGCTGGGACGCGTTCGGTCTGCCGGCCGAGAACGCGGCGATCCGGGAGGGGCGGCACCCGCGCGAGACGATCGAGCGGAACATCGAGACGATGCGCGCCCAGATGAAGCGGCTGGGCTGGGCGATCGACTGGGACCGCGAGGTCTCGGCTCACCAGCCGACCTTCTACCGCTGGACGCAGTGGCTCTTCCAGCAGTTCGTGGCCCACGACCTCTGCTACCGGAGGGAAGGGCCGGTCAACTGGTGCCCCAACGACCAGACCGTGATCGCGAACGAGTACGTCGTGGACGGCCGCTGCGAGCGCTGCGGCTCGGAGGTCGAGCTTCGGAACATGACGCAGTGGTACATGCGGACGACGGCCTACGCGGACGAGTTGCTCGAGTACCCCGGAGCGGAGTGGCCGACACGGACGATGACGATCCAGCGGAACTGGATCGGCCGCTCGGAGGGCGCCGAGATCCTCTTCCGCGTCGAGGAGACCGGCGACGACCTCGCGGTCTTCACCACCCGCGCCGACACGCTGTTCGGCGCGACGTTCTTCGTCGTCGCGCCGGAGCACCCGTTCGTCGAGGCGCACGGGAGCGGCGAGGCGAAGGAGTACGCGCGGCACGCGGGCGCGAGGCCCGTCGAGGAGCGCGCCGCCGGGACGACGAAGACCGGCGTCTTCACCGGCCTGCATGCGGTCAACCCGATCAACGGCGAGCGGCTGCCGATCTGGGTCGCCGACTACGTGCTGATGGACTACGGCACAGGCGCGATCATGGCCGTCCCCGCCCACGACGAGCGCGACGGCGAGTTCGCCGAGACCTTCGTCCTGCCGACTAAGGTCGTGATCGACGACGGCGGGAAGCTCGTCAACTCCGGGCAGTTCGACGGGCTGCCGGCCGAGGAGGGCGCGCGCGCGATCGTGGCCGCGCTCGAGGCCGAGGGTCGGGGCAAGGCCACCGTCAACTACCGGCTGCGCGACTGGAGCGTCTCGCGTCAGCGCTACTGGGGCTGCCCGATCCCGTTCATCCACTGCGAGCAGTGCGGCGTCGTCCCGGTGCCCGAGGACGACCTGCCCGTGATCCTGCCCGACATCGAGGACTACGCCCCGAAGGGGAAGCCGCCGCTCGCCGCCAACGAGGAGTACATGGCCGTCGACTGCCCGCAGTGCGGCGCGCCGGCGCGCCGCGACCCGGACACGATGGACACGTTCGTCGACTCCTCCTGGTACTTCCTCCGCTACATCGACTCGCACAACGACGAGGCGCCGTTCGACCGGTTCGTCGTCGACTACTGGCTGCCGGTCTCCCAGTACATCGGCGGCATCGACCACTCGACCGGCCATCTGCTCTACTCGCGCTTCTTCGTCAAGGCGATGAACGACTGGGGGATGGTCGGCTTCCGGGAGCCGTTCGCCCGCGTCTTCCACCAGGGGTGGGTGACGCTCGGCGGGACGAAGATGTCGAAGACGAAGGGGAACGTCGAGGGGCCGGACGCGGTCGTGGACGCGTACGGCGCCGACGCCGTGCGGCTCTACATCCTGTTCATGGGCCCGGCCGACCAGGACATGGAGTGGACGCCTGCCGGGGTGGAGGGGATCGTGCGCTTCCTGCGCCGGCTGTGGCGCGTCGTGCACGAGGTGGCCGAGGCGGCGCCGTCCCCGGGCGAGCGCGAGGGAGGGCTGGCGCAGAAGGCGAACGAGACGATCGTGCGGGTGACGGACGACGTGCTGCGCCGCTTCCAGTTCCACACGCCGATCTCGGCCATGATGGAGCTGGTCAACGAGCTCGGCGGCGCGGTCGACGCGCCCGACGCGCGGTTCGCCGCGGAGACGGCAGTCTCGCTCATCCAGCCGTACGCGCCGCACGTCGCGGAGGAGCTCTGGACGGTGCTGGGGCACGAGCGCCTGTGGCAGGAGCCGTGGCCGGAGGCCGACGAGGCGCAACTCGTGCGGGAGACGTTCGAGCTGGTCGTCCAGGTGAACGGCAAGGTACGGGACCGCTTCGAGGTGGACGCGGGCCTGAGCGAGGACGACCTCGTGGCCCGGGCGCGCGAGAGCGAGCGCGTGCGGAGCTACCTCGACGGCGGTGAGCCGCGCAAGACGATCGTCGTCCCCAAGAAGCTCGTCAACTTCGTCGTCTAGCTCGCAAACGCTGCGCGTTTCCTCGCTGTTTGAAGGAACTGCGCGGGCCGGAAAGCGCGGTTTCCGGCCCGCTCCGTGCTGTGTTCTCTCCGGATCCCTTGATGGCCTCGCTCCCTCGTGCGCTCGCGCGCGGCAAAGGCCGGCGCGAGCGCAGCCCGGCCTGCGGCCAAGCCCGCTACGCGAGGCTTGGCCTCCGAACTTGGGCTGGCTGTGGTTTGGACGTTTCGAACCCTGATGCGGTCCAGGCGGGCGGCGTAACGGTGCGTTACGCCGCCCGCGGAGCAGCGAGCGTGCACGCCGCAGGCATGCTCGCTCGCGACGGAAACGCGGTCCGAACCTTGCGTCAGCCCTTCAAAGCTCTACTGCACGGAGCCGACGGGAGACCGCGTCTCCCGTCGGCGCAGTTCGTTATCACCCGGGCGAAGAGCGCAGCTCTTCGCCCGGCATGTCAGCGCGGATCGGGGCGGTCGACGTTCCAGTGGCGGCCGACCGCCGCGTACCACCGCACGCCCTCGTCGGTCTCCCGCGGCGTGAGCGTGAAGCGGCTGACGACCCGCTGACCACCCTCGAAGTCGCCGTAGAGGATGTCGACCCCGATGCGCTCCTGCCTCTCGATCGCCCGACGGGCCTCGCGGTAGCCGTCGCTCGCCGGGTCGCGGAAGGAGCCCTGCCAGAAGCCGACGTCGCCGGGAGCGACGTAGAGGTCGCGTGTGAGCCTCGTGAAGTCCTCGAGTGAGGTCGGCGCGGCGTCGGCGCCGAACCGGGGCTCGGGTAGGAGGTGCCAGCCGTGGAGGACGGCGATCCCGGTGCCGACGTTGCGGAGGGCGATGACGAAGTAGTCGGCCTCGTCCGTCGCTCGCGCGATGCCCTGACCGCCCGGCACCGAGAACCAGACGTCGTCCTGGAAGCCGGCCTTGACGGCCGGGTCCTCGAGGCGCGAGGGAACGAGCAACGGGCGCTGGCTGGCGAGGAGCGACTGCTCGGCGACGCGCGCGGCGCGGTTGGCCGAACGCACCGACGCGACCGTTACGCCGGCGAGCACGAGCGTCCCGCCGGCGGAGGCGAGGGCGGAGATCGTCACCCAGTCGGCCACGGCGCGAGTTTACGGAGCCGCGACGAAGCTGAGACCCGCGCGTCACGCTCGCGTTGTCACGCTGGACGCATGGACGTCCGTGTGTCCGGGCTCTCGCGGCGGCAGCTTCTCGGTGCGGCCGTGGCCGTCGTGGTCGTGCTCGTCCTCGTGATCCGGCATCTCGGGGGCGGCGGGACTGCGGCTCCAGCCGTGACGCCGCTGCGAGTGTCCGGTTCCGCCCGGCCGGCGGCCGCGAAGCTGCTCGTGGTCGACGTCGCCGGCGCAGTGCGGCGCCCGGGGCTCTATCGCCTGCGTTCCGGCTCGCGGATCGACGACGCGATCGCGGCTGCCGGCGGCCCAACGGCGAGGGCGCAGCTCGACGCGGTGAATCTCGCCGCTCCGATCGCCGACGGCGAGCAGGTCGTCGTCCCGGGTCGCGGCGCGGGCGGCGTTGCGGCGGCGACCCCTCCCGCCGCCGGCTCCTCGCCGACCGCGCCGCTCGACCTCAACACGGCGACCCTCGAGCAGCTCGACGGGCTGCCCGGGATCGGGCCGGTCACGGCGCAGAAGATCATCGACTTCCGGCAGGAGCACGGCGCATTCCACTCGGTTGCCGAGCTCGAAGGCGTTCCGGGCATCGGGGCGGGCAGGCTCGCCGAGCTGAAGGGGCTTGTGATCCCGTGACGCTGCGCGTGCCGCACACGCTCGGCTGCGCGCTCTGCCTCGGCCTAGCGGCCTCGACAGTCGCACGCGTCGGCCTCGTGCCTGCGCTGCTCTCAGCCGGAGCGCTTCTCGCCGTCTCGCTGGCGGCGACCTCGCCTCGTACGGCGCTGGCACTCGCCGGGCTCGGGGTGGCAGCGGTCGGGTGGGCCTTCGGGAGCGCCCGCCTCGCGGCGATCGACCGGAGCGAGCTCGCCCCGCGCATCGGCACCGCGGAGCGCGCCGTCGTCGAGATCGAAGAGCCCGTCCGGCACGGCCCGTTCGAGCTTCGCGTCCGAGCACTCGTCCTGCGTTGGGGTGACCTGTCACCGCACGAGCCGGTGCAGCTCGAGCTGCCGCTCGGCCGCGCCCCCCCGCAGGGCGCCCGCCTAGCGCTGATCGGTCAGCTCCGCGCGCCGCGCGGGCCGTCGCACGGCTTCGACGAACGCACCTGGCTCCGTCGCCACGGAATCCACGCCGTGCTGCGCGCGGACGACTGGCGCGTCGTCGGACGGCGCGGCGGGCTCGCCGGCCTCGCCGACCGACTGCACGCGTGGCTTGGCTCCGCGTCGGCTCCCGGCGTGGGTGGTGTGCGCAGGGGCGTCATCGAAGGCGTCGTTCTCGGTGAGGACCAGGGACTGTCCGAGGCGCTCCGCCAGGACTTTCGTGCCAGCGGCCTGTACCACTTGCTCGCAGTCAGTGGCGGCAACGTTGCCGTGGTCGCGCTCGGGACGCTTTGGCTCGCGCTGCTCCTCGGCGTGCCGCGCCTGCCTGCGGAGGTCGCCGTGCTCGCCGCGATCGCGGGCTACGTCCTCGCCGTGGGGGCCCAGCCATCCGTCGTCCGCGCAGGCATTGCCGGTGCGCTCGGCTCCCTCGCCTGGCTGACCGGCCGCCAGCGCGACGCTCTGCATGCCCTCGTCGTCGCCGCGGCCGCCCTGCTCGCCTGGAGTCCGTACAACGCGCTGGACCCGGGCTTCCAGCTCTCCTTCGCCGCGGTGCTGGCGATCTTTTTTCTCGCGCCGCGGTTCAGCACGTGGCTGGAGGGCTACCCGCTTCCCTCCGCCCTGCGACCTGTCGTCGCGATCTCCGCGGCCTGCGGTCTCGCGACGGCACCGATCTCGTGGTTCCAGTTCCACCAGATCCCGCTGCTCACGGTGCCCGCCAACGCGGTCGGCGGCTTCGTCGCCGCGCCGATGCTCGCACTCGCGCTCTGCTGCGCGCTGCTCGGGCCGGTGGCGCCACCGCTCGCAGCCGGGCTCGCATGGGTCAACGGGTGGCTCGCCGCCTACCTGGCCGCATGCGCGCACCTGTTCGGCAGCCTGCCCGGGGCGCAGGTGACCTCCGGCCGCGTCGCCGCGATCCTCGGCCTGGGTGCCGCCGGCGCCGCCGCCTATGCTTGGCAGCGTGGCGAGCGAACGCGACCTGAAGCCGGTCTACCTCCTGACGGGGACGGACCGGCCGAAGATCGCGGTGGCGCTCCAGCGCCTGCGGGGGCGGATCGGTGAGGACGCGACCGAGCAGCTTCATGCCACCGACGCGTCCGGCGAGGACGCGATCGCCGCCTGCAATGCGCTCGGCCTCTTCGGCGGCGAAGCCCGTCTCGTCGTCGTCGACGGAGTCGAAGCGTGGAAAGCGGCCGACGTCAAGGAGGTCGAGACGTACCTGGCAGCTCCCGCGCCTGCGACCGTCCTCGCTCTCGTCGGCGACGCGATCAAGAAGGACTCCGCGCTCGCGAAGACCGTCGCCAAGACGGGCCAGATCCTCGCGTACGACGTGACGAAGAAGCAGCTCCCGGAATGGGTCGGCGAGCAGTTCGGGCGCCTCGGCGCATCGGTCGACCGAGACGCCTGCCGGGCGCTCGTCGAAGCCGTCGGGGACGACGTCGGCGACCTCGCCTCGGAGATCCAGAAGCTCGCGACGTGGGCCAACGGCGAGCAGATCACGCGCGCGACCGTCGAGGAGCTCGCCGTCGGACGCGCCGAGACTCCGATCTTCGCCGTCACCGATGCCTGGGGACGCCGAGATGTGGGGGCGACGCTACGCGCGACCGAAACGCTGCTCGAGCGCTCCCACCGCGCGCGTTCGGGGGAGCTGATCCGGCTCGTCGCCTCGCTCGTGGGCCACGTCGGTCGGGTGCGAAAGGTCTCGCGCCTGGCCGACGAGGGCGTCCGTTCGAGCGAGATCGCCGGCCGGCTGAAGATGCATCCCTTCGTCGCCGAGAAGGCGACCAGGCAGGCCGCGAACTTCTCCCCGGAGGAGCTCGCTCAGGCCACGGTTCGTCTGGCCGAGCTCGACGCGGGAGCGAAGGGCGGCTCGCGCCTCCCCCCGGAGCTGCAGCTGGAGCGGACGCTCGTCGAGATCACACGCCGCCCCGACTAGGCAGGGCGGGGCAGCTACTTCTCGGATGCGCCGGCGGCGAGCTTTGCCGCCTGGGACTTGCGACGGGCGACGGTGTTGCGGTGGAGAGCGCCGCTCGCCGCGGCCCGGTCGAGCCACTGGACGAGCTCGCGATGCCGCGCCTCCGTCTCCTTGGCGTCGCCGTCGGCGACCGCCTCGTTCAGGCGCCGCATGAGCGTCTTCGCGGTTGAGCGCCAGCGCAGGTTCTCCTGCCGCTGCCGCGCCGCCAGACGGACGCGCTTCTCCTGCTGCTTGATATTGGGCATCTCGGAAAAAGACCCGCAGCTCGCGGGCCGGGCGATGGTAGCAACCCCGCTCCCTATGCTGCCCTCGTGGAGGACGCCGAGCGGGAGCGGCATGAGCGGCGACAGGCGCGCGACCGCCGCCGCCGCGAGCAAGGGAAGCCGGCGTACTTCGAGAGCGACGCGACGCTCGACTCCTGGCCGGTCGCGCAGGATCCGTCGGAGCGGCCGACGATGATCGTCCGTCCCGGCCGCGATCGCGGCGAGCTGGTCGAGCTCGAGGCGCAGGCCCTCGACCAGGAGGGCCAGGCGGCGCAAGTCGGGGCTCTCCCTCCGGCGGCCCCGGCCGAGGAGCAGCCGCCGGCGGCGGAGACGGAGACGGGTCGCGGCCTCGCGCGCTCGGGGGTCATCTTCGCGATCGCCACCGGGCTCTCACGGGTGATCGGGCTGGTGCGAGAGATCGCGCAGGCGGCCATCTTCGGCATCGCCGGCCCGGTCAACGCGTTCGAGATCGCGTTCCTCATCCCGAACACCGTGCGATCGCTCGTGGCCGACTCGGCGCTGTCGGCCGCGTTCGTTCCCGTCTTCAGCGACCTGCTCGTGAAGGGCGAGCGGAAGCGCGCCTGGCGAGTGGCGTCGTCCCTCTTCTGGCTGATGCTGCTCGGGCTCGGCGGCCTCACGGCGCTGTTCGTCGTCGTCGCCCCGTTGGTGATGGCGCTCTTCGGCTACGGGCCCCACGACGAGTTCGGCGCTCTTGCCGCGGGGCTCGCGCGGATCCTCTTCCCGCTCGTGCTGATCCTCGGGCTGACCGGGATCGTGGTCGGGATCCTCAACAGCTACGACCATTTCACCGTGCCCGCATTGAGCCCGGTGCTGTGGAATCTGATCATCCTGCTCGGCCTCGGGCTCGGCGTGCAGACCACGAGCTCGCACTCGGAGCGCCTCTACATCTACGCGGTCGCGATCCTCGTGGCCACGATCGCGCAGTTCCTGCTGCCGCTGCCGTGGCTGCGCGGGCTCGACGGTCGGCTGCAGATGGTGATCGACATCCACGACCCGGCGGTGAAGCGGACGTTCGTGCTGATGGTGCCCGTCACGATCGGGCTCGGCCTGATCAACCTCAACGCCGTGATCGACCAGCTGTTCGCGACGCATTACCTGAACCCGCATCTCGCGCCTGCCGCGATCGTGCGAGCCTTTCGGCTCTACATGCTGCCGCAGGGCGTCTTCTCGGTCGCCGTGGCCACCGTCCTGTTCCCGCTCCTTTCGCGGCACGCGTCTCGGCAGGATTGGCGAGCCTTCCAGAACACCGTGGGCACCGGGCTCCGGCTGATCTCCTTCCTGCTCGTGCCGGCGAGCGTGACCGCCGCCGTCCTGGCCACTCCGATCGTGCGGCTCCTCTACCAGCATCAGAACTTCACGGCCCGCGACACCCCGATCGTCGCCGCCTGCCTCGCCGCATTCGCGCTCGGGCTCACGTTCAACGGGACGATGCTGATGCTCAACCGCGGCTTCTTCTCGCTCCAGTCGCCGTGGATCCCGAGCTGGGTCGCCTTCGGGAACCTTGGTCTGAACGCCGTCCTCGACGCGGTCTTCTACCGGTTCGGGATCTGGGGCATCCCGCTCTCGACCTCGCTCGTGAACATCGCGGGCACGGGCGCGCTGCTCGTTCTTTTCCGGCGGCAAATGGCCGGCTTCGAGCTCGGCGAGACGGTCTCGAGCTTCGTCCGGGTGGTCGTCGCGTCATTAGCGCTCGCCGCGGTGGGATGGGGGATCTGGTACCTGCTCGACTCGGGCCTCGGCCGCTCGCTCCCGGCGCAGGTCGTCTCGCTCGGCGCCGGGCTGGTGCTCGGCTACGCGGCCTTCTTCGGGGCGTGCCGGTTGCTGAACGTGCGCGAGCTGGACACGTTGCTGCGCCTACGCCGCGCTCGGGCGTAACCGCCGCCGACGCGTGGCGGGTCGCCGCGGGAACCCGGCACTGATCTGCGACGAACTCGCGCATTCGCCGTGAGGGTTGGCCCGGTAGCGTCGATCGCGAGGGCGGAGGGACGACGGACCCCACCCGGGGTGGGGGAGCGGCTGCGGCCCGGCCGAACCGGCCACGTTCGGAGCGGGCGAGCGCCAGTACCATCGCCGCTCGTGGAACAGGCACGCATCCGCAACTTCTCGATCATCGCGCACATCGACCACGGCAAGTCGACGCTCGCCGACCGGATCCTCGAGCTGACCGAGGCCGTCTCCGCGCGCGAGATGCGCGAGCAGGTGCTCGACTCGATGGAGCTCGAGCGCGAGCGTGGCATCACGATCAAGGCCCAGGCCGTGCGCGTCACCTGGAAGGGCCACGAGCTCAACCTCATCGACACTCCCGGCCACGTCGACTTCACCTACGAGGTCTCGCGGTCGCTGCAGGCCTGCGAAGGGGCGCTTCTCGTCGTCGACGCCGCCCAGGGCATCGAGGCGCAGACCCTGGCGAACGCCTACCTCGCGATCGAGAACGGGCTCGAGATCGTGCCGGTCGCGAACAAGATCGACCTCCCCGCCGCAGACGCGGACGGCACCGCAGTCGAGGTCGCCGACCTCCTCGGTGACGACCCCACGCACGTGCTCCGCATCTCGGCCAAGACGGGGGACGGCGTCGCCGGCGTGCTCGACGCGATCGTCGAGCGGATGCCCCCTCCCGCGGGGGACGCCGACGCACCGCCGCGCGCGCTCGTCTTCGACTCCTCGTACGACCAGTACCGCGGCGTGGTCGCCTTCGTCCGCGTCGTCGACGGCTCCTTCTCGACGCGCGAGGCGTTGCGCACCATGGCCACCGACACCCGATTCGACGCCGAAGAGCTCGGCGTCTTCTCCCCGGCGATGACCCCCGTCGAGCGGCTGTCCGTCGGCGAGGTCGGCTACGTCATCACGGGACTGAAGGACGTCTCCCGCCTGCGGGTCGGCGACACCCTGACCTCCGTCGCGCGCTCCGCGGACGAGGCGCTGCCCGGCTACAAGGACGTCAAGCCGATGGTCTTCGCCGGGCTTTTCCCGACCGACTCGGACGACTACCCCGAGCTGCGCGACGCGCTCGAGCGCCTCAAGCTCAACGACGCGGCGCTCGTCTACGAGCCGGAGACGTCGAATGCGCTCGCCTTCGGCTTCCGCTGCGGCTTCCTCGGCCTGCTCCACATGGAGATCGTCCGCGAGCGGCTGGAGCGCGAGTTCGACCTCGACCTCCTCGTCACCGCCCCGAACGTCGCCTACCGCGTGAAGGCCAAGAACGGCGACTGGATCGAGGTGCACAACCCCGCCGAGTTCCCGCGGGAGGTCGAGGAGGTCGAGGAGCCGTACGTCGCCGCCTCGATCATCGTCCCGAAGGAGCACGTCGGAGCGGTGATGGAGCTGAACAACGACCGTCGCGGCACGTTCGGGAAGCTCGAGTACCTCTCGCCGGAGCGCGTCCATCTCACGTACGAGCTCCCACTCGCGGAGATCGTCATGGACTACTACGACCAGCTCAAGTCGCGCACCCGGGGCTACGCGTCCTTCGACTACGACCTGGCCGGCTTCAAGCCGGGCGAGCTCGTCCGGGTCGACGTGCTCGTCGGCGGGGAGCCGGTCGACGCGCTGTCGCTCATCGTCCACCGCGACTTCGCCTACGACCGCGGCCGGCTGCTCGTCGACAAGCTGCGCGAAGAGATCCCGCGGCAGATGTTCGACATCGCGATCCAGGCCGCGATCGGCGCGCGTGTGATCGCCCGCGAGACGGTAAAGGCGAAGCGGAAGGACGTGCTCGCGAAGTGCTACGGCGGCGACATCTCGCGCAAGCGGAAGCTGCTCGAGAAGCAGAAGGCCGGCAAGAAGCGGATGAAGCAGGTCGGCGCCGTCGAGGTGCCGCAGGAGGCGTTCCTCGCCGTCCTCAACATCGGCCAGGGAGGGAAGAGCTGATGCGTCGCGTGAGGCATCTCTACCTCCACCTGCCGTTCTGCGCGCACCGGTGCGGCTACTGCGACTTCGTCACGGCGACCGGCCGCGACCACCTGCACGAGCCGTATGTCGATGCGCTGCTGCGCGAGCTCGCCGAGGAGCACGACGGCTCGCCCGTGGAGACGATCTTCCTCGGCGGCGGCACGCCGACCTACACGGCGCTCCCCGAGTTGCTCCGCCTGCTGCGCGCGCTGCCGCCGGCGAACGAGCTCACGGTCGAGGCGAACCCCGAGACGGTCACGCCCGAGCTCGCCCGCGAGCTGCGCCGCGCCGGCGCCGGCCGCGTCTCGCTCGGCGCGCAGACGTTCCAGCCGCACCTCCTCCGCGTGCTCGAGCGGCAGGCGACGCCGGAGGACGTCGAGCGCGCGTTCGGCCACCTCCGCGGCGCCGGCTTCGACAACCTCTCGCTCGACCTGATCTACGGCATCCCGGGACAGACGCCGGCGCAGCTCGCCGCAGACCTCCAGCACGCGATCGCGCTCGGCCCCGAGCACATCAGCGCCTACGAGCTCGAGGCCAAGCCGGGCACACGGTTCACGGTCGCGCACGGCGCCGAGCTCGACCGGCAGGCGGAGCAGATGGAGGACTACTTCGAGCGCGTCGTCGCGACGCTCACCGGGGCGGGCTACCGCTGGTACGAGACGGCCAACTTCTGCCGGGACGGGAAGCGAGCCGAGCACAACCTCGGCTACTGGCTCGGGCACGACTACCTCGGGATAGGCGTCGGTGCGGTCTCCACGCTCGCCGGCGAGCGCCGCCGCAACACGCCGAGGCTCGCGCGCTATCTGCAGGGCCGCTACGACCGCGAGATCGAGCTGCTGGACGACGAGACCCGCGCGCGGGAGCGCGTGATGCTCGGCCTCCGTCTCGACGAGCCGCTCCCTGTGGCCGCCCTGCGCTCGGTGCTCGACGCCGAGGGCCTCGCGCGCGCCGAACGGCTCGGCCTCGCCGTCGACAGCGGACCGACGCTCGCGCTCACGCGGCGCGGCCGCTTCCTCGGCGGCGCGGTCACGGCCGAGATCCTCGCCTGACCAGCGGCTAAAATCTCCTGCAAATGGAGGGAACGGTGCAGGAGCTGAGCGAGCGGCAGAGGGCCGTCCTCCGGCGCGTCGTCGAGGAGTTCGTGGGCACGGGGCAGCCGGTCGGCTCGAAGACGCTCGTCGAGCGGTCCGACCTCCGCGTCTCGCCGTCGACGGTGCGCGCGGAGCTGGCGGAGCTGGAGAACCTCGGGCTGCTCTCGCATCCGCACACCTCGGCGGGTCGCGTCCCGACGGAGCGGGGCTATCGCTACTACGCCGACGAGCTGCTCGGACGGCTCGAGCCGCACCCGCCCGCGTTCCCGCTCGACCTCACGACGACGAGCACCGAGGTCGAGTCGGCCCTCCAGGCGACGACCGAGATGCTGTCCCAGGTGACGCGGCTGCTCGCGCTCGTGTCGGCGCCGCCGCTCGAGGCGACGCACGTCCGGCACGTGGAGGTTCTCCTCCTGCAGCCCCAGCTCGTGATGGTCGTGGTGATCACGTCCGCGGGCGGCGTCTCGAAGCGGCTCTTCCACTTCGACGACCCCGTCGACGCCGGCCTCGCGCAGTGGGCGAACGACTACCTCAACGAGGCCGTCGCCGGCCTGCAGCTCGGCACGGCGTTGCTCCGCCGCCGCTTCGACGACGCAGGGCTCAGCCACGCAGAGCGCGCGTTCCTCACCGCGCTGAGGCCGGCGTTCACCGAGCTCGTCTCGGCCGAGCAGCGGCTCTACGTCGGCGGCGCCGCGGACCTCCTCGGCGAGGTGCGCACGGAGGAGCTCGATGCCTACAGGAGTCTGTTCGAGCTCGTCGAGCGCCGCGCCGACCTGATCGACGTGCTCGGCCGGCCGAGCGCGTCGCAGCGTCCCTTCGTCCGCCTGGGCCATGAGCTCGCACACCCGGCCCTCGCCGAGATCGCGCTCGTCGGCGCGTGCTACGGCCTCGTCCACCGCGCACTCGGCGCCGTCAGCCTCGTCGGCCCCGTCCGGATGGACTACGAGAAGGCGCTCGGAGCCGTGCGCTCCGCCGCGCTCGAGCTCTCCCGCTTCGTCGAGTCGATCTACGACGAGGCCTGACGCTCTGCCGCCGGTCTGGGCGGCAGATGCCGCCGCTACATTCATCCGACGATGGCGACCACCGACCGCGACTACTACGAGCTGCTCGGAGTCGGGCGCGACGCGAGCGAGGCGGAGATCAAGCGTGCCTTCCGCCGGCTCGCGCGCGAGCTCCACCCCGATGTCTCCGAGGCGCCCGACGCCGACGAGCGGTTCCGCGAGGTGGTCGAGGCCTACGAGGTGCTGTCGCGGACGGAGACGCGCGAGCTCTACGACCGCTACGGCCATGCCGGGCTGCGCAGCGGCGGCTTCCAGGCCGGTCACGTGGACTTCGGCAACCTGGCCGACCTCTTCTCGGCCTTCTTCGGGGACGACGTGCTGTTCGGAGGCCGCGGCGGCGGCGGACGCGTCCGCGGCGCGGATCTCGCGGCGGCGGTCGAGATCGACCTGGTCGAGGCCGCCCACGGCGTCACCCGCGACGTGCCCTTCGAGGCCGCCGTCGCCTGCGCGCGGTGCGGCGGGGACGGCGCGGAGCCGGGCAGCGCGATCACGACCTGCTCCACCTGCGACGGCAGCGGCCGGCTGCAGCAGGTCACACGGAGTGTCTTCGGCGAGTTCGTCCGCACGCAGACCTGCCCGGCCTGCCAGGGCTCAGGCCGCCGGGTCGAGCAGGCGTGCGCCGAGTGCCGCGGCGCCGGGCGCGTGGCCGAGGAACGGACGATCCCCGTCGAGATCCCGCCGGGGATCCACCACGGCCAGCGGATCCGGCTCACCGGCGAGGGCCACGCCGGCCTCGTCGGCGGCCGCGCCGGCGACGCCTACGTCGAGGTGCGGATCCGCCCCGACGAGCGGTTCGTGCGCGAGGGCGACGACATCTACTCGACCGTCGAGCTGACCTTCACCCAGGCGGCCCTCGGCGCCGTCCTTTCCGTCCCGACGCTCGACGGGGAGGAGCAGCTCGACCTTTCGCCCGGCACGCAACCCGGCGAGATCGTCGTCCTGCGCGGCCGCGGCATGCCCGTCCTCCAGGGGCACGGCCGTGGCGACCAGAGGATCCTCGTCAACGTGCTCGTGCCGCGCCGGCTCACCGACGAGCAGCAGCGCCTGCTGCGCGAGTTCGACCAGCACGCCGACGAACACACGTACGGCCGGTCCGAGGGCCTGTTCGAGAAGCTCAAGAGCGCGTTCCGCTGACCCTGAGGCGCTACGTCGTCGTCGGCGGCGAGCCGGAGCTCGCCCTTCTGCTCCACATCTTCCCCGAGGGAGTCGAGGAGCTCGACGGTGCCTACGCCGTGTACGCGGACGAGGCGCCGCTCGGCTTCGACGTGGTCGAGGTGGACGACGTGGCCGAGGGCTGGGAGGACGCCTGGCGCTCCTTCCACCACGGAGTCCGGGTCGGCCGCTGCTGGGTCGGGCCTCCCTGGGAGGAGCCTCCGCCGGACGCGATCGCCGTCGTGATCGACCCCGGCCGCGCCTTCGGCACCGGCGCGCACGCCACGACGCGGCTCTGCCTCGAGCTCATGCAGGAGGTGGAGCCCACGAGCCTGCTCGACGTCGGCTGCGGCTCGGGCGTCCTCTCCGTCGCCGCGGCGAAGCTCGGCTTCTCGCCGGTGAGCGCGCTCGACGTGGACGAGGTCGCGCTCGAGGTGACCGCGGCCAACGCCGCCGCCAACGGAGTCGCCGTCGACGTCGTGACCGACGCGGTGCCCTCGCGGCTCGGCGTCATGAACATCGCGCTCGACGTCGTGGAGCGGCTCCTCCCGGGGCTACCCGTCGAGCGGGCGATCGTGTCCGGCTATCTGGAGCGCGACGAGCCGCGCGTCGCCGGGTGGCGCCGCATCGAGCGGCGCGTGCGCGACGGCTGGGCCGCGGACCTGCTCGAATTCCGGCCGTGACCACGTTCTCCGTCCGCTTCCTCGGCTGCAAGGTCTCCCGGGTCGACGCGCACGCGGTGCGCGAGCGGCTGCTGGCCGACGGGCACGCCGAGCTCGACGCCGGCGCCGACGTGGCGGCCGTCAACACGTGCTGCGTGACCCACGAGGCGGTGGCGAAGTCGCGCAAGGAGGCGGCCCGCGCGGCGCGCACGCACCGGCGCGTCTACGTGACCGGCTGCGGCGCGAACCTCGCCGGCGACGCCTTCGCCGGGCTACCCGGCAACGTGGTCGTCGTCGCGCGCCGGAGCGAGGAGACGCCCGGGTTCGTCGCCGGCGACGTCGGTGCCATCGGCTGCGTGCAGGCGGACGCCCGCCTCGACCGCGTCCGCGCCTTCGTCAAGGTGCAGGACGGCTGCTCGTTCTCGTGCCGTTTCTGCGTCATCCCGCTCGTCCGCGGCGCGTCCCGCAGCCGCTCGGCCGAGGCCGTGCTCGGCGAGATCCGCCGCCGCGTCGCGCAGGGCCACCGCGAGGTCGTCCTGACCGGGATCAACCTCGGCTGCTACCGCGACCGTGCCGCCGGCTACAAGCTGCCGCGCCTCGTCCGCGAGGCCGGCGAGACGCCCGGGCTCGAGCGCCTGCGCCTCTCCTCGATCGAGATCAACCACGTCGACGACGAGCTCGTCGCCGCGCTCCGCGAAACGCCCACGGCGAGCCGCCATCTCCACGTTCCGCTGCAGTCGGGCGACGACGCCGTCCTGCGCGCGATGGGACGCCGGTACTCCACGGCCACCTACCTGCGCCGGCTCGAGCCGCTGCGCGAGGACTTCAACCTCACGAGCGACGTCATCGTCGGCTTCCCCACCGAGGGCGAGCGCGCGTTCGAGAGCACGCTTCGCGTCGTCGCCGACGCGGGCCTGACGAAAGTGCACGTCTTCCCGTACTCGCCGCGTCCCGGCACCAGCACGGCCGCCGACGATCCCGTGCCGCCGCAGGTGAAGAAGGAGCGGAGCGCCCGGCTGCGCGCAGCGTCCCACGACGCGTGCCTCGAGCACTGGCGCTCGAAGGTCGGACACGAGGACGTCGTGCTCGTCGACCGGCCGGGCCGTGGCTACGGCGACGACTACTCGCCGTGGCTCGTCCCGGAGCCGGCACCCGTCGGCGCGCTCGTCGCGGTCCGCGGCGCTGCCGTCTCGGAGGAGGGGATTCTCGCCGCATGAGCGACGACTGCCTCTTCTGCAAGCTGTACCGCGAGGGCGACCATGTCGCGGCGGCCGACGGCTTCGTCGCCATCCGCGACATCAACCCGCAGGCGCCGGTCCACCTGCTCGTCCTCCCCGAGCGGCACATCGACTCGTTCCGCGAGATCGCCGAGTTCCCGGCCGAGGAGACGAAGCGGATGCTCGGGTTCGTGGCCGACGTCGCTGCACGCCAGGGGTTGACGGATTACCGTGTCGCCGTCAACGTGGGCCCGAGCGCGGGGCAGACGGTCTTCCATCTGCACTGGCACATCAAAGGCGGCTGGGAATGAGCCTGATCGAGGAGATCGACGACGAGCTGAAGGATGCGATGCGCGCCCGCGACGCGGAGCGGCGCGACACGCTCCGCCTGATCCTCAACGCGCTCAAGAACTCACAGAAGGAGTTGCAGCGGCCGTTGAGCGAGGAGGAGGAGCTGCAGGTGCTGCAGCGCGAGCGGAAGCGGCGCGTCGAGGCGGCCGAGGCCTTCCGCACGGGCGGCCGCGAGGAGCAGGCGGAGGCGGAGGAGCGGGAGCTCGAGGTGCTCGAGGAGTTCATGCCGGAGCCGCTCTCCGAGGACGAGGTCGAGGAGATCGTCGACGACGTCATCGCCGAGGTGGGGGCGACCAGCATGGCCGACCTCGGCCGCGTGATGGCCGACGTCATGCCGCAGATCGCGGGCCGCGCCGACGGCTCGCAGGTCAGCCAGATCGTGCGCGAGAAGCTCGCCTAGCACTGAAACATCTCGCGCGGTTTCGTCATAAGTGGTAGGTGGCCGCGCCAGCTGACCGGGACGCTCGCTTTCGCCGCTTGTGCGAGGAGCACACGGCGGCCCTTCTCGCCTACGCACTGAGGCGCACGTCGCGCGAGGACGCGGCCGACGTCGTCGCCGAGACGTTCCTCGTCGCGTGGCGCCGGCTCGACGAGGTCGACGAGGCCGGCGAGCGCCCGTGGCTGTACGCGGTCGCGCGCCGGGTGCTGTTGGGCCAGCAGCGTGCGGCACGGCGGCAGGTGCGGATCGCGGAGCGCGTGGCGGCGGCCGAGCCGGCGGCGCTGCGGGAGACGCCCGCCGCCTCGCCCGGTTCGCGGCGCGTGCTCGACGCGCTGGCGGCGCTGCCGGAGAAGGAGCGCGAGGCCCTGATGCTCGCCGCCTGGGAGGAGCTCTCCGGGAGCGAGGCGGCCCGCGTCCTCGGCTGCTCCGCGACCGCGTACCGCATCCGCCTCCACCGCGCGCGCCGCCGGCTCCGCGAGCGCCTCGATCCGCCGCTGTCGCCGGCTGCCGCCGCCCGAGCCGAGGAGAGCGCCTCATGCTGACCGAGCTCCGCCACGCCAACCCCGTCTCGCTCGAGGAAGCCGGCCGCCTCGCCGATACGCTCGACCTGCGCTCGCGCCTGCTCGCGCTCGCGGCCGATCCACAGCCGGAGCGGAGGGGAGGAACGCAGCGCCGGCGACGCGCGCTCGTCGTGGTGCTCGCGGCCGCGGTCCTGCTCGCCGCCGTCCTGGCCGCCACTCCCGCCGCGCGGGCCCTGGTTCGCGGCGTCCTGCCCTTCTGGAATCAGCCGCGCGCGCCGCGGGCGGTGCAGGTCGTGTTCTCGGAGCTGAATCTCGGCTCCCCGCCCGGCATGAGCCCGCACGCCGTCAGCGGCGAGACGCGGTCGGTCGGTCGGTTCGACTTCGGCGGCTCGACCCGCACGCTCTGGGTCGCGCCCGCCAGGAACGGCGGCTTCTGCTCACTCTGGCTCCCCGAGGGTGGTGGAGGTTGCTCCACCTCGGGTCAGCCGCTCAGCACCGGGGCGTTGCTGCACGGGGGCGTGCCGGAGTGGATCAACGGCGACACGACCGGGCCGGTCGCCGGCGTCGTGATCCGGTTCCGCGACGGGAGCAGCGTCCGCCCGCGGCTCATCTGGGTCTCGGCGCCGATCGACGCGGGGTTCTTCGCCTACGACGTGCCGGCCGGCAGATACGTCACGTCGGTCGAGGCGTACGACCGGCAGGGCGCGCTCGTGCGCCGCCAGACCCTTCGCTGAGCCGCGGCGGCGGGATGGCCGGCTTCGTCGCTCGCCGCCTCGTCTGGGCGCTCTTCCTCTTCCTCGCCGCGACGCTCGTCACGTACCTGATCTTCTTCGTGATCCCGGGCGACCCCGGGCTGATCAGGGCCGGGAGCGGCGCCACCGCGACTCCGCAGCTCCTCGCGAAGATCCGCCGCGAGCTGCACCTCGACCTGCCGATCTACCAGCAGTACTGGCTGTTCGTCTGGAACATGGTCCGGCACGCCTCGCTCGGCTACTCGTTCCGCGACGCCGCGTCCGTCCGCTGGATCGTCGCCAAGGACGCGCCGGTCACCGGCTCGCTCGTGCTGGGCGGTGCCGTGCTCTGGCTGCTCGTCTCGATTCCGCTGGGCGTGGTCTCGGCGCTGCGGCCGCGCTCCCTGGTCGACCGGGCCGGGATGGTCTTCGTGCTGGTCGGCGTCTCGGCACCGTCGTTCTGGATCGGCCTCGTCCTCGCGTACGTGGTCGGCTTCGAGCTCGGCTGGACGCCGATCGCGGGGTACTGCAGCTTCTTCCCGAGCCACCAGGCCGGCAGCTGCTCCGGGCCCGGCCCGTGGGCCTACCACCTGATCCTGCCCTGGCTGACCGTCATGTTCCTCTTCGCGGCGCTCTACACCCGGCTGGTGCGCGCGAACGTGCTCGCGACGATGTCCGAGGACTACGTACGAACCGCGCAGGCGAAAGGCGCGTCGACGCGGCAGTTGCTCGTCCACCACGTGCTGCGGAACAGTCTGCTGCCGGTGGTGACGATCCTCGGCATGGATCTCGGCCTGGCTGTCGGGAGCGCGATCTTCGTCGAGAGCGTCTTCAACCTCCCAGGGCTCGGCCAGGAGCTCGTGACCTCGGCGCTGAACGGCGACCAGCCGGTCGTCGTCGGAGTCGTCGTCTGCGTGACCGTGGCGGTCATCGTGTGCAACTTCGCGGTCGACGTCGCCTACGCGTGGCTCGACCCGCGGATCCGGCTGGCGGCCTGACTACGGGACGCGGCGGGCGCCGTCGAAGCCGCCGAAGCCCGACATGCTGTCGATGCGGACTACCGAGCCGGTGTGCGGCGCGTCGACGAACTGGCCGCCGCCGATGTAGATCCCGACGTGGCTCAGGCCGTTGAAGAAGACGAGGTCGCCGGGCTGCGGCGACGAGACCGGGATCGTGGAGCTCCACTGCGCGACGGTGTAGTGCGGGAGCGAGATCCCGAGCTGCGCATAGACGTACATCACGAGCCCGGAGCAGTCGAAGCCGCCCGGGCTCGAGCCGCCCCAGACGTACGGGACGCCGAGATAGCGGAGCGCGATCGAGGCCGCCTCGGGGTGGCCGACGCCCGGGTTCGCGACCGGAACGCTCACCGGGGGCGGCACGACCCCGCCGGAGGAGTCTCCGGGCGATGGCGACGGGGAGGGGGACGTCGGCGCCTGGGCCGCGGCCGCCGCCGCCTTTCTCGCCGCCTCCTGCTCGGCGAGCTGCTGCCGCAGCCGCGCCTCGGCTGCGGCCTTGAGCTGCCGCTCCCGCTCGGCCTCCTGCGCCTGCAGGTGCTGGATCGTCGTGTGGATCGACGCGAGCAGGCGCTTCTCCTGCGCGAGCTCCGACTGCTTCTCCCGTTTCTTCGCCTCGAGCTCGGCGAGGGCGGCCTCGCGCTTGCGCTTGAGCGCCTTCAGCCGGCGCTCCCGCTGCTGCACCGACTGCTCGAAGCTGACCGCCTGCCGGCCGAGCGCGGCATCCTGGTCCGAGAGCACCTTGGCGGACTCCGCGCGGTCGATCATCTGCGAGATGCTGCTCGCGCCGGCGATCACGTCGATCGTGCTCGGCTCGCCGTTCACGTAGAGCGAGTAGAGCCGGGACATGATCCGCTGCTGGGCGGCGTGGAGATTGGCCCTCGCGACCTGCAGCTCGTACTCGTTCTTGACGAGGCTCTGCTTGACGAGCTGGAGCCGCTGCTGCGCGTTCCAGGCCTGGTCCTCGACGACCTGGAGGTTCTGCCCGATCTGGTCGACCTGCGCGAGAACCGAACGCGCGCGCTGCTGCTGCGCGCGGATCTGCGGCGTCGAATGAGCACCTGCGCCGGTGACCACGAGTGTGGCGAGGCCGAGCGTGCAGAGGAGTACGAGACCGTGACGTCGCATGGGAACGGCGTTGCAAGGAGGACCCGAAGGGCGGGACGTTAGCGGATGAACCCGACGGAGTCATGTTCGTGGCCGTCGCCACGAACCCTCGTTCCCGCCCTTCCGGCAGCGGGGAGGCGCCGCCGACCTACCTACACTTGAGCGCGTGCAGACGGTCCTGGACGTCTCGAACGAGGTCGCCGCGGAGCTCGCCGGCATCGGCGACGGCGTGCTCGACGCGCTCCGCGACCGGCTCGGCTGCACCGTCAACCTGCGCGGCAACCGGCTCACGCTCGCCGGAGAAGACCTGAAGGTCGCCGAGGCGCAGGCGGTCGTCGAGGAGCTCGTCGAGCTCGTGGAGGGGGGTCAGGAGGTCGGCGCCGGCACCGTGGACGCCATCCTCGGCGCCATCGACGAGGCCGAGGACGTTCACGAGATCTTCTCCGACGTCGTCTGGTCGCACCGCGGCAAGCGGATCACGCCCAAGACGGTCACGCAGAAGCGGTACGTCGACGCGATCCGCGACTGCACCGTCACCTTCGGGATCGGGCCCGCCGGCACCGGCAAGACGTACCTCGCGATCGCGCTCGCGGTCGCCGCGCTGTCGGAGCGCCAGGTCGGCCGGCTGATCCTCACGCGGCCCGCCGTCGAGGCCGGCGAGCGGCTCGGCTTCCTCCCCGGCGACGTCCTCGCGAAGGTCGATCCGTACATGCGCCCGCTGTTCGACGCGCTCTACGACACGATGGACCCGGAGCGGCTGAACAGCTACCTCGAGCGCGGCACGATCGAGGTCGCGCCGCTCGCCTACATGAGGGGCCGCACGCTGAACGACAGTTTCGTCATCCTCGACGAGGCGCAGAACACCTCGCCAGAGCAGATGCAGATGTTCCTGACCCGCCTCGGCTTCGGCTCGAAGATGGTGGTCACCGGCGACGTGACGCAGGTCGACCTGCCACGCGAGCAGGCGTCCGGGCTGATCCAGGTGCGCGACATACTCGCCACCGTCGACGGGATCGCGTTCGTCGAGTTCTCCCACCAGGACGTCGTCCGCCACAAGCTCGTGCAGCGCATCGTCGAGGCGTACAAGCGGCACGCCGAGCAGACCGGGACGCAACGGAGCCGGTGATCGAGATCGAGGTGGTCAACCGGTCCGGACGTGAGGTGGACGAGCAGGCCGCGGCCGATCTCGCGCGGAACGTCCTCGTGGGGGAAGGAGTCGACGCCGGAGAGCTCGGGCTCGCGTTCGTCGGGCCGGACGAGAGCCGCGCGCTGAAGCAGGAGCACCTCGGCGTCGACGAGGCGACCGACGCGCTCGCCTTCCCGATCGACGGGCTCGCGGCGCTGCCCGACGGCATGCCGCGCCAGCTCGGCGACGTCGTCGTCTGCCCCGAGGTGGTCGGCGAGGCATGGCGTGCCCCGCTCGTGCACGCGCTGCTCCACCTCGTCGGCTACGACCACGGCCCCGAGATGGAGGCGCGCGAGGCGGTGTACGCACCGTGACCGTCACCCCTCTCCCGCGCGACCCCGAGGAGGAGCAGCGCGAACGGCCTGCGCGCCGCTCCTCGCCCCCGGCCCCGGGCCGCGCGCCGTCGCTGCTGGACAGCTTCAACTATGCGTTCGAGGGGATCATCCACGTCCTCCGCACGCAGCGGAACCTCCGCATCCACTTCCTCGCCGCCGTGCTCGTCTTCGGGGGCGCGATCGCGGTCGGCGTCTCGCGCGTGCAGCTCATCGCGCTCGTGCTCGCGATTGCGTTCGTGCTCGTGGCGGAGATGCTGAACACGGCGATCGAGGGCGTGATCGACGTCTCGACCACCTCCTTCGACCCGAACGCGAAGCTCGCCAAGGACATCGCCGCCGGCGCCGTCCTGATCGCATCGATCACCGCGGTCGCCGTCGGCTACCTGGTGTTCGAGAGCGCCGCAGGCAGCCGCACGACGCACGTCATCGACCGCGTCCGGAAGGGGCCGGCCGAGATCACGCTGGTGGCGCTCGTCCTCGTAGTGCTCCTCGTGATCGCGACGAAGGCCTGGACGGGGCGCGGCACGCCGCTGCGCGGTGGGCTGCCGTCGGGGCACGCCGCGCTCGCCTTCGCGGGCTGGGTCGCGATCACGTACCTTGTGGGAGACGAGCACCGCTTCGTCGTCTCGTCCCTGACCCTGATCATGGCGCTGCTCGTCGCGCAGACGCGCGTCGAATCGGGAGTTCACTCGCTCCTCGAGGTCACGTACGGCGCCGCGCTCGGCGGCCTCACTACGCTCGTCGTCTTCCAGCTGCTCGGGTGAGCGCGGGCGCGATGCGGCTGCTGATCTGGGACTTCGACGGCACGCTCGCGCACCGGCGCGGCGAGACGGGCTGGAGCATCCTGCTCGCCGAGGCGCTCGAGGCCGAGGAGCCGGGGCACGGGCACTCGGCCGACACGTTCCGGCCGCACCTGCGCGACGGCTTTCCCTGGCACACGCCCGAGGTCGCGCACCCGGAGCTGTGCGAGGCCGAGTCCTGGTGGGCGTCGGTGCAGCCGGTGCTCGCGCGCGCGTACGAGGCCGCGGGCTATCCGCCCGCCCGGGCGCTCGAGCTCGCGGCGGCGGCGCGGCGGCTCTATGTGGACCCGAACGTCGGCTGGGAGCTGTTCGACGACACGCTGCCTGCGCTCGACCGGCTCTCCCGGGCGGGCTGGACGCACGCGATCCTCTCCAACCACGTGCCGGAGCTGCGGCAGATCGTCACGGCCCTGGGCCTCGACGACCTGGTGGAGCTCGTCTCCTGCTCGGCGGAGACCGGCTACGAGAAGCCGCACGCGCAGGCGTACGCGTCGGTGCTGGGCCGGCTGCGTCCGGCAGAGGCGTGGATGGTCGGCGACAACGTCGTCGTGGACGTGCTCGGCGCGGAGGCGGTCGGACTGCCGGCGGTGCTCGTGCGCCGACCCGACCCGCGGGCCGCTCGCTACGCCGACTCGCTCGACGGAGTCGAGACGTTCCTCGTCGAGGAGGCGGCGGCATGAGCGAGCTGCTGGGCGAGCAGAAGCGCTACTACGCGGAGCGCGCGCCGGAGTACGACGACTGGTGGCACCGCCGCGGGCGCTACGAGCTCGAGCCCGAGGCGCTCGCGCGCTGGCAGGCGGACGTGGCGGAGGCGGAGGCTGCGCTCGAGGCGTTCGCGCCCGGCGGCGCCGCGCTCGAGCTGGCGGCCGGGACGGGAATCTGGACGCGCAAGCTCGTGCAGCTCGCGGACCGTGTCGTCGCGGTGGACGCGAACGCCGAGACGCTCGCGCTCAACACGACGGACGCCGAGCTCGTGCAGGCCGACGTCTTCGAGTGGCGGCCGGCCCACCGGGCGCAAGAGGCGCCCGGGGTTTCCGGCCGGGCGTCGTCGGCTTGGCCGACGACGCTTCCGGCCGAGCAGTTCGAGCTCGTGTTCTTCTCCTTCTGGCTCTCGCACGTGCCGGAGGAGCGCTTCGACGAGTTCTGGTCGCTCGTGCGCGCGGCGCTGGCGCCGGGCGGCCGCGTCTTCCTCGTGGACAGCGGCGCCGGCGACACGGCGCACACCGGCACCGACCAGGCCGGCGAGGAGGAGACGCGCTCGCTCGCCGACGGGCGCACCTTCCGCATCGTCAAGCGGCGCTGGGCCCCGGCGGAGCTCGCGGAGCGCGTCCGTCCGCTGGGCTTCGAGCTCCGGCTCTGCGACACGGCGAACGGCCACTTCCTGGTCGGCGGGGGCGCGCTCGCGTGACGGCCGAGGAGCTGCTCGCGCAGGCGGACGCGGCGGCGGCGAACGCCTACGCGCCGTACTCGAGCTACCTCGTCGGAGCGGCCGTGCTGGCACGCGACGGGCGTGTCTACGCCGGCGCGAACGTCGAGAACGCGGCCTATCCCCTCGGCATCTGCGCGGAGCGGTCTGCGATCTCCCGGGCGGCGGGCGAGGGACTGCGGCCGGGAGACGTGGAGGCGATCGCGATCACGGCCTCGCCGTGCGGCGGCTGCCGCCAGTGGCTGCACGAGTGGCGCTTCGAGCGCGTCCACTTCCGCCGGGCCGACGGGACGATCGCCACCTACGCCGCCGACGAGCTTCTCCCCGACACGTGGGATCTCCCGTCGTAACCGTCCGGGCCGGCGAGGCCGCGGACAACGGGCAGCTGCGCGAGCTGACGTTCGCGTCGAAGCTGCACTGGGGCTACGACCGCGATCTCGTGCGCGGCTGGGCCGGCGGGCTCGACTTTCCCGCCCAGCAGGAGCGCTGGGTCGCCGAGGAGGACGGCGAGATCGTCGCGTGGGCCGGGCTCACGCCGCCGACCGACGGCGTCGCCGTGCTCGACCACCTCTGGGTCGATCCGGCGGCGATGGGCCGGGGGCTCGGCAGCCGGCTCTTCCGGCTCGCGGCGGACCGCGCCCGCGAGCTCGGCGCCCGGCGGCTCGAGTGGAGCGCCGAGGTGAACGCCGTCGGCTTCTACGAGAAGCTCGGCGGCCGGAGGCTGCGCGACCACGTCACGGAGTGGGGACGCGTCGCTCCGTGGATGGGGCTGGAGCTGTGAAGTCGGGGATCGTCGCGGTGGCCGGCCGCCCGAACGTCGGCAAGTCGACGCTCGTGAACGCGCTCTGCGGCGGCAAGGTGGCGATCGTCTCCGACAAGCCGCAGACGACGCGGAGGCGCATCTTCGGGATCGCCAACGGCGACGACCACCAGCTCGTCCTCGCCGACCTGCCGGGCTTCCAGCGTCCCCTCGACGAGCTCACGGAGCGCATGCAGAAGACGGTGGACGCGGCGTTCGAGGAGGTGGAGGCCGTCCTGTTCGTCCTTTCGGCGCGGGAGCGGATCGGCGCCGGCGACCGCTTCATCGCGTCGCGCGTCTACGGGCTCGGCGTCCCCGTCGTGATCGCGCTCAACAAGGTCGACCGCCTCAAGGCGGGCCACATCGCGACGCAGATGAACTCCGCGGCGAAGCTCGGCAACTTCCACGCGCTCCACCCGGTCAGCGCGAAGACCGGCGACGGCATCGAGGCGCTCCGCGACGAGCTGGTCGCACTCCTGCCCGAGGGGCCGCTCTACTTCCCGCAGGAGCAGCGAACCGACCTCGCACTGGAGCTGCAGCTGGCCGAGCTGATCCGCGAGAAGGCGCTCTGGCTGACGCGCGACGAGGTGCCGCACGCGATCTCCGTCGAGGTGGAGGAGATCGAGGAGAAGGTCGTGCGCGCGTCGATCCTCGTCGAGACCGAGTCGCAGAAGCAGATCGTGGTGGGCAAGAGCGGCTCGGTCGTGAAGGGCATCGGGACGCGGGCGAGGCCGGAGATCGAGGCGCTGCTCGGCCACCCGGTCTTCCTCGAGCTCAAGGTCAAGGTGCGGCCGCGCTGGCGTCGCGACACCTCGACGCTCGAGCGGCTCGGGCTCTAGCTAGGAGCAGGTGGCGCTGCCGTGCTCGGCGAGCCACGCCTTCAGCGCCCGGACGCGGGCCGCGGCCTGCGTGAGCCGGGCCTGCAGCCGAGGTGAGCCGGCCTCGTCCGCGAGCAGCGTCGCGTAGCCGCGCTCGCTCGCGCTCTCGGCGCCGAAGATGAGCAGGTCGGAACCGGCGAGCATCGCCCGCGTGGCGGTGTGCGGGATCCGGTCGGCGGCCGGGGCGGTCAGGGAGTCGGTGACCGTCACGCCCTTGAAGCCGAGCTGCTTGCGCAGGATCCCGCTCACGATGGCCGGCGAGAAGGCGGCAGGCCTGTCCGCCGGGTCGAGCTTCGGGTAGATCGCCGTCGAGAGCATCACGAGCTGCACGCCGGCCTCGACCGAACTCTTGAAGGGGAGCAGCCCCTGCCGGACCTTCCAGGCGGCCGACCGGATCATGATCCGTCCGTGGTCGGTGTTCCCGCCCGCAAGGCCGAGGCCGGGGAAGTGCTTCGCCGTGGCCGCGATCCCGCCCGCCTGCATTCCGTCGACGAAGGCGTGGGCCATCTGCGCGTTCCAGGTGCGGGAATGCGAAAAGGCCCGCGAGCCGAGGAAGCTGCGCGCCGAGCCGGGTGTGTCTGCGACGGGCGCGAAGTCGACGTCGATGCCGACGGAGCGGAGAGCCGCCGCGGCCTCCGACGCCTGTTCCTGCGCGGCGGTGGCGCTGGCCATCTCGTCCGGCGCCTCGGTCGGCGGCGCCCACGCGAGGCGCCTGACGATGCCGCCCTCCTGATCGACCGCGATGAGCAGCGGTTCGCCCCGCGTGCAGGCGGCCCGCTGCAGCTCGGCGGTGACGGTGGCGGCCGTGCTGCGGGTCAGCCAGCCGTTGCCGAGGAGGAGGACGCCGCCCATCTTCCCGTTGCGGATCCGGGAGAGGAACCTCGCGCTCGGCGGGGCGACGAGAGTGCCCATCACGGTCTCGGCCGTGTTCGAGAAGCCGGCTGTCGCGGTGATGTGCGTGTGCGTCGCCGCCGCCACGCCCGAGCTCGTCGGACCCGGCTTGACGCACGCCGTCACCACGGCGACCGCCGCGACGGCCGCGAGACAGGCAATCGCCCTCTTCACGAGTCCACAGGGTAGCCCTCCTCTCCGGCCTCCTCGTGGACGGCGATTGCCGGGACGCGGCCCGGACTAGACTCAACGCATGGCCCAGGCTCCCGTGCTTCCCGCCGGGTTCGAGCTGCCGCTCGAGGCCCGCCTGCCGCGGATCGGCGCGGTCGACGCGGTCGCGCTCGAGGAGCGCGCGGGGTCCCTCGCCAAGCGCTCGATCAAGCGCGAGGCGAAGGTCTGGGCGCTGCAGCTCGCCATCCGGACGACCGACCTGACGACGCTCGAGGGAGCCGACACGCCCGGCAAGGCGGCTGCGATCGCCTCGAAGGCACGCCGGCCGGACCCGTCCGACCCCTCGGTGCCGGCGGTGGCCGCCGTTTGCGTGTATCCGAACCTCGTGCCGGCGGTGCGCGAGCGGCTGGCGGGCAGCGAGGTGAAGGTGGCGGCGGTCGCCACCGGGTTCCCGTCCGGGCAGTACCCGACCGCGGTGAAGGTCGCGGACGTTCGCGCGACGGCGGAGCTGGGTGCGGACGAGATCGACATGGTGATCGACCGCGGCGCGTTCCTCTCCGGCCGGTACGCGAAGGTGTACGACGAGATCGTCCAGGTCAAGGAGGCCTGCGGCGGCGCACATCTGAAGGTGATCCTCGAGACCGGCGAGCTCGGGACGTACGACAACGTGAGGCGCGCGACCCTGCTGTCGATCGCGGCCGGGGCAGACTTCGTGAAGACGTCGACCGGCAAGATCGCACCTGCCGCGACGCTCCCGGTCGCGCTCTGCATGCTCGAGGCGATCCGGGACGTGTACGAGGAGACTGGGCGCCGCGTCGGCTTCAAGGCCGCGGGCGGGATCCGGCAGGCCAAGCAGGCGGTGCAGCACCTCGTACTCGTCCACGAGACGCTCGGGCCGGAGTGGCTGCGGCCGGAGCTGTACCGGCTCGGCGCCTCGTCGCTGCTGAACGACATCCTCATGCAGTTGCGCAAGGAGCAGACGGGCGCGTACCAGAGCGGCGACTACTTCACGAAGGATTGAGAAGGCACGGTTTCGTGACGCAATCGGCACGATCGCACAAGCCCTGCGAGCCTAAGCTCGCCCCCTCCCACAAGGGTGGGGGGCGGGTTTGGGGTCCGCGCGCTCCGCACACCACACCCGTCCGCCCCGACCATGTCCGGAGCGGGCGTGTCTGAGCTCGACAAGCAGCAGCGCGAGGTCGGCGTCCCCGGCGACTGGACGTACGCGAGCGCGCCCGAGTCGCGCGACATCGTCCACATCGCCGAGCGCTACGGCCACTTCGTCGGCGGCGAGTGGCTGGAGGCGGCGGAGACGTACGAGACGATCGCGCCGCGCGACGAGGAGCCTCTCGCGGCCGTCGGCCAGGGCACGCCCGCCGACGTCGGTCGCGCCGTCGCCGCCGCCCGCGCCGCCTACGCCGACGGCTGGTCGTCGCTTCCCGGCTCCGAACGGGCGAAGTACCTGTTCCGCATCGCGCGCCTCCTCCAGGAGCGCTCGCGCGAGTTCGCCGTCCTCGAGTCGCTCAACGGCGGCAAGCCGATCAAGGAATCGCGCGACGTCGACCTCCCGCTCGCGGCGGCCCACTTCTTCTACTACGCCGGCTGGGCGGACAAGCTCGAGTACGCCTTCCCCAACCGCCGCCCGCGGCCGGTCGGCGTCGCCGGCCAGATCATCCCGTGGAACTTCCCGCTGCTGATGCTCGCGTGGAAGATCGCGCCGGCGCTCGCGTGCGGCAACACGGTCGTGCTCAAGCCGGCCGAGACGACACCCCTCACGGCTCTGCTCTTCGCCGACGTGCTCCGCCAGGCCGAGCTCCCGGCCGGCGTCGTCAACATCGTCACCGGGGACGGGAGCACCGGCGCCGCCATCGTCGAGAGCGAGGACGTCGACAAGATCGCGTTCACCGGCTCGACCGAGGTGGGCAAGGCGATCCAGCGGCAGCTCGCCGGCACCGGCAAGCGGCTGACCCTCGAGCTCGGCGGCAAGGCCGCCAACATCGTCTTCGACGACGCGGCGCTGGACCAGGCCGTCGAGGGGATCGTCAACGGCATCTACTTCAACCAGGGCCACGTCTGCTGCGCCGGGTCGCGCCTCTTCGTCCAGGAGTCGATCTACGAGCCGCTCGTGGCGAAGCTCCAGCGCCGCCTCTCGACCCTGCGCGTCGGCGACCCGCTCGACAAGAACACCGACGTCGGCGCGATCAACTCCGCCGCCCAGCTCGAGAAGATCCAGGAGCTCGTCGCGTCCGGCGTCGACGAGGGCGCCGAGATCTACCAGCCGCCCTGCGTGCTACCGGAGAAGGGCTACTGGTTCGCGCCGACCGTGTTCACCAACGTCGCCCAGAGCTACCGGATCGCGCAGGAGGAGATCTTCGGCCCCGTCCTCTCCGTCCTCACCTTCCGCACGCCGGACGAAGCGGTCGAGAAGGCCAACAACACGCCGTACGGCCTGAGCGCCGGCGTCTGGACGGAGAAGGGCTCGCGGATCCTCTGGATGGCGCAGCGCCTGCGCGCCGGGGTCGTGTGGGCGAACACGTTCAACCGCTTCGACCCGACCTCGCCGTTCGGCGGCTACAAGGAGTCCGGCTTCGGCCGCGAGGGCGGGCTGCACGGGCTCGAGCCGTACCTGAAGTTCGAGGATTCGGAGACGTTCGGTGGCTGAGCGCCTTCCCGTCAAGAAGACGTACAAGCTGTTCATCGGCGGCGCCTTCCCGCGCAGCGAGTCGGGCCGCACGTACGAGGCCGAGGGCCAGAACGTCGCCCGTGCCTCGCGCAAGGACGTCCGCGACGCCGTCCGCGCCGCCCGCGACGCGCAGCCCAAGTGGGCCGCGGCCACCGCGTACAACCGCGGCCAGGTGCTCTACCGCATCGCCGAGATGGTCGAGGCGCGTGCGGCCGAGTTCGCCGAGCTGTGCAGCGGGCGCGACGAGGTGGAGCGCTCGATCGACCGCGTGGTCTGGTACGCGGGCTGGGCGGACAAGCTGCCTCAGGTGCTCGGCGGCTCGAACCCCGTCGCCGGCCCGTACTTCAATTTCACGGTCCCGGAGCCGACCGGCGTCGTCGCCGTGCTGGCGCCCGACGAGCCGCCGTTGCTCGGGCTCCTGACACGTCTCCTGCCGCCGCTCGTCGGCGGGAACGCCGTCGTCGCCGTCGCGTCCGAGACGCGCCCGCTCGCGGCGGTGGAGCTGGCCGAGGCGCTCGCGACGAGCGACGTGCCCGGCGGCGTCGTCAACCTCCTCACGGGCCACCACGCCGAGCTCGCGCCCGTGCTCGCGTCCCACATGGACGTGAACGCGATCGACCTCTGCGGCGCCGACGGCGACGCGCCCGATCTCGAGCGCCTCGCCGCCGACAACGTGAAGCGCGTCGTGCGCGGTCGCACCGACGTGCAGAGCCCGTGGGAGATCGCCTCCTTCCTCGAGCTGAAGACCGTCTGGCACCCGATGGGGCAGTGACCGACCGCCCGGTCAGCCACGCGATCGCCGAGGGCGACGGCATCTCGCTCGTCGCGCTCGTCGGCGACGCCGACACCGCACGAGCAGCCGAGGCCAACGGCGCCGAGGCGGTCGCCGTCGTGGGAGACGTCGCCGCGGTGCGGGACGCGACCACGCTGCCGATCCTCTGCTTCTGGGTCAACGCCGGAGAGGACGGGATCCGGCATGCCGACGCCTGCGTCGTCCGCGCCTCTGACGCGCATCGGGTCGAGGCGGGAGAGGACCTCGAGCTGGCGCTGTGGGTCGACGACGAGGAGCAGCTCCAGGAGGTGCTCGAGCGGTTCGATCCGGAGCTGCTCCTGCTCAACGGCACCTTCGAGAGCGTCCTCGACCTGCTCGCGGACGTGCCGGCCGGGAAGCTCGTGATCGCCGAGCTGCGAGAGACGGACGAGGCGTTCTTCGAGGAGCTTGAGCGGGCGGGCGTCGACGCGGTGATCGTCCGCGACCGAGAACTCCTCTGACCTACGGCGCGACCGCGATCCCCGAGGTCCAGGCGTTGCTACGCGTGCTCGCCGCGGGACGGGACGTCGCCGAGATGGGTGCCGCGTTCGGCGAGACGGCCGCGATCCTCGCCGAGACCGCGCGCAGCGTGGTCACCGTCGAGCGGGATCCCAAGCGCGTCGCGGTCGCACGCGAGCGCCTCGCCGGGATCCCTAACGTCGAGCTGCTCGACGGCGACGCCTACGAGCTGCTGCAGGGCCGCGGCCCCTTCGGCCTCGTCTTCGTCGACGCCGGGCTGCGGCCGGTGACGGAGGAGAAGTGGGAGGCGATCCTGGCCCTCGTCGAGCCTGGCGGGATCCTGGTCAAGGACGACCTGACCCCGGGCCGCCCTGTCGAAGGAGACGAGGTGCGCGAGTTCCTCCTCCGCGACCCGCGGCTCGCTGCCGCCGAGATCCTCGCTACTCCCGAGATGGCGGTCATCGTCGCGGCGCGGCTGCGCTAAGCACGACCGCCGCGCGCGGCTGCATACTCGGCCCCGTGCGGATCGTCGACCTGAGCCACGCCTACGCGGACGACATGCCGCTCTATCCGGGGCTCCCCTCGCCGTCCTTCCACGACTTCGCGCAGGTAGAGCGCGACGGCTACGCGATGTCGGAGTACACCCTGCTCAACCACATCGGCACCCACGTCGACTTCCCCTCGCACCAGATCGCGGGCGGGGCCAGCCACGACGAGATCCCGCTCGAGTCGTTCGTCACCGACGCGGTGACCCTCGACCTCTCCGGCCGCGAGCCCGGTGCCGTGGGGTGGAGCGAGCTCGAGCCGCTGGCCGCGGACCTCCACGAGGGGGACTGGCTCTTCCTCTACTCCGACAACGGCCGCAACTGGGGCAGTGAGGACTACTGGACGGGTTGGTCCTATCCGGACGCCGAGGCGTCGCGCGCACTCGCCGAGCGCGGCATCGTCGGCATCGGCTTCGACGGGCCGTCGGCCGACCCGGTCGACACCGAGACCTTCGACCTGCACAAGGTCTGGCTCGGCGCGGGTCGAATGATCCTCGAGAACCTCACCAACCTCGGCCTTCTGCCGGCGCGGACACAGGTCGTCGTCGCGCCGCTGAAGGTGCGCGCGGCGAACGGAGCGCCCGCGCGCGTGCTCGCCCTCGTCCCGGACTAGCAAGCTCCGACCAGCAGGGAGGGAAAGATGCTCGAATCGCTCGGCCGCGTTGGATCCCTTCGCCGCGGCATCCTCGGCCTGGGGGAGACCTTTGGCCTCTCCCTCGCCCTGCTCGCCCTCGTCATGGCGAGCTCGCTCGCCACGAGCAGCGCGGCCGGCTTCGCCGGGCCCACCGTGCCGCTCGTCTACCTCACCGCCGGCGTCGGCTCGCTCTGTCTCGCCTCCGTGATCATCCGCTTCACCCGGCGGATGGCCAGCGCGGGCGGCCTCTACACGTACACGGCGCGAGGCCTCGACTGCAACGCTGGCTTCATCGGCGGCTGGCTCTACGCGTGGGGCTTCGCCGCCGGGATCTCGTTCGTGCTCATCATCTCGTCCTTCTTCCTCTCGACGGTCCTCACGGTGCACACGTCGCTCGACCTGAGCTGGTTCCAGTGCTTCTGGATCCTCGTCGCGCTGCTGACCGTGTTCGCGCTGCTCGGGATCCGGCTCGCGACCCGCACGCAGCTCCTCTTCGCGGGCCTGGGCGTGCTCCTGCTCGTGATCATGGCGTTCGTGATCCTCGGCAAGGGCGGCGCCTCGGGAGTGACGCTCCAGCCGTTCAACTTCAACCAGGCGCACAGCGCCCACGACTTCTTCTACGCGATGGTCTTCGCCTTCACCGGCTTCATCGGCTTCGAGGCGGCGGCGTCGCTCGGCGAGGAGTCGGCGGAGCCGCTCAAGGTGATCCCGAAGGCGATCCTCTCGGCCGTGCTGGTCGCGCTCGTCTTCTACGTCTTCGTGACGTGGGCGATGTCCGTCGGCTTCGGCGTGAACAACTCGGCCGCGTGGGCGAGCAACCCCGCGGCGCTCGACACGCTCGCCACGCGGTACGTCGGCAGCTGGTTCGCCACCCTCGTCGACGTCGCAGTCGTCGTCGACGCCTTCGTGGCCGCGCTGGCGGGTACGGCGCTCGTCTCGCGCACCGCGTTCGCGATGGGACGCGAGGGCGGCCTGCCAAAGGGGTTCGCGTGGACGCACCCGCGCTTCAGGACGCCGTGGGTCGCCATCATCGCGTCTCTCGCCCTCACCGTGATCCTCGTGAGCTGGCTCGCGCGCGGTGTCTGGAACGACCCGTTCACGTACTTCGCCTTCATGGCGACGACCGCGACCTTCGGGATCCTCGGCACGTACATCCTCGTCTCACTCGGCGGGATGGCGTACTTCTGGAGGACGCGGACCGCGTCGGCCGTCGCGTACAACGTCCTCTGGGACGTCGTCCTGCCGGTGGCCGCGATCGTCGTGTGCGGCCTGACGATCTACTGGTCGATCACTCCCCGCCCGCCGGCGCCGACCAGCTACTCGATCTGGGTCGCGCTCGGTTGGCTCGTGCTCGGCGTCGCCTACCTGCTGTGGCTGCACGTCGGCGCGCCGGACAAGGTCGCGCAGTTCGGGTCGGTGCTGGCCGAAGGAGGTGACGGAGCCCCGCCGGCGCCGGAGGCGCAGGCGGTACCCACGGCCTAGCCGCTAGCCGAAGAAGGCGCGCGCGACGTCGTACCACTCGCGCGGCACGACCTTCAGCTCGGCGGTCGCTTCTGCGAGCGGGACGGCGACCACGTCGTCCCCTCGCAGGGCCGCCATCTGGCCGAACTTCCCCGCCACGGCGAGGTCGGCGGCCTCGAGGCCGAATCGTGTCGCCAGCACGCGGTCGCGCGGAGTGGGGGAGCCGCCGCGCTGTACGTGGCCGAGCACCGTGACTCGCGTCTCGTAGCCCGTGCGCTGCTCGATCTCCCGGCCGAGCGCCTCCCCGACGCCGCGCTTCGCCAGGATCACGTGCCCGAACTGATCCTGCTCGCCGCCGTCCGCGAGCCCGGGCAGCTCGCAGCCCTCGCTGACCACGACGATGGAGAAGTTCTTGCCGCGGGAGTGCCGTTTGCGAATCGACTCCGCGACCTCGTCGAAGTCGACGGGGATCTCCGGGACGAGGATCACGTCGGCGCCGCCGGCGATGCCGCTCATCACCGCGATCCAGCCGGTGTGGCGGCCCATCACCTCCACGACCATGACGCGGTTGTGAGACTCGGCGGTCGTGTGGAGGCGGTCGATCGCCTCGGTCGCGATGAAGACCGCCGTGTCGAAGCCGAAGGTGTAGTCGGTGCCCGAGAGGTCGTTGTCGATCGTCTTCGGCACGCCCACTACCGGGAAGTCGTGCTCGGCGTACAGTCGCGCCGCCACGCCGAGCGTGTCCTCGCCGCCGATCGCGACCAGCGCGTCGAGGGCGCGGTCGGAGAAGTTCTGCAGCACGCGCTCGACCGCGCCCTCGACCTTGAACGGGTTGGTGCGGCTCGTGCCGATGATCGTGCCGCCGCGCGGCAGGATCCCCGACACCTGCTGCGGCCCGAGGTCCTCGAAGATCGGCTCGACCAGGCCGCGCCACCCCTCGCGCACCGCGACCACGTCCCACCCAGCCGCGTCGGCGCGGCGCACGACTGCGCGGATGACCGCGTTCAGTCCGGGGCAGTCGCCGCCGCCGGTGAGGATTCCGATCGTGTTCGCCATCGAGTGCGGCGGGTGGGAGTCGAACCCACAAGCCCCAGAGGGGCACCGGATTTTGAGTCCGGCGCGTAGACCAGTTCCGCCACCGCCGCGCTCCGCGATTGTACTGGTGCCCCGGCGCACGTTCAGCGCAACAGAATATGTTGCGCAACAACAACCGTTGCGCTAAGGTGAGCCACATGCCCGTCGCGATCGCTGCCAAGGTGGACGCGCTCCGGATCGACGTGGGCTCGGCCGCGCGGCTGGCCGACATGCTCGGCGTCAGTCGTGCGCAGGTGACACGCTGGCTGCGCGGGTCCGGCATCGACCCCCTCAACGCCGAGAAGGTCGACCTGCTCGAGCTCGTGTGGGCGAACCTCCTCCGCCTCTACGAGCGCGAGGCCGCGCTCGCCTGGCTGTTCGGCCTCAACCCGTTCCTCGGCGACCGGCGCCCGATCGACCTCATCCGCGCCGGCCGCACCGAGGAGCTGATGCGCGCCATCCGGGCCGAGCGCTCGGACGTCTTCGCGTGATCCTGTACCGCTGCTTCGCCTGGAACCGGCGCGCTCGTCCCGACGGCCTCGACGGCGCCGTCTGGTTCCCGCGCCCGTACCAGGGAGACGGCCGCCACGACAACGCCGACCTGTACGGCTGCCTCTACCTGTCCGAGCGGCCGCTCTCGTGCGTCGTGGAGCAGCTCGCGCGCTTCCGCGGCCAGCGTCTGCTTCCGGCCCTGCTCGTGCGGCGCGGCCTGCCCCTCGCGCTCGCCGAGCTGGAGCTGGCCGACGACGCCGAGCTCGTCGACCTCGACGAACCGGCGGTGCTGCGAAGGGAGCAGCTGCGGCCCTCCGTCGTCGCCACGCGCGCGCGGGAGGTGACGCAGCCGCAGGCGCGGGCGCTCTACGAGCGTCACCCCGGCGCGGCAGGCCTGCGCTGGTGGTCGACGTTCGAGTCGCAGTGGCTGAACGTGACGCTGTTCGATCGCGCCGCCCCCGCGCTCCGGCTCGTCTCGGCCCGCCCGCTCGCGGTCGAGGACGACGAGGTCGCCGCGGCCGCCGACGTCCTCGGGCTGCGCCCGGCCTGACCTACCCCTCGCCGAGGTACGACGCGCGCACGCGCTCGTTCGAGCGCAGCGCCTCCGCCGCGTCGGCGAGCGTGACCCGGCCCGTCTCCAGCACGTAGCCGCGGTGGGCGATCTCGAGCGCCCGGGCGGCGTTCTGCTCGACCAGCAGGACGGTCGTCCCCTGCCGGTTGATGTCCGCGATCACCTCGAAGATCTGGTCGACGAGACGGGGGGAGAGACCCATCGACGGCTCGTCGAGCATGAGCAGGCGCGGCCGTGCGACGAGGGCCCGGCCGATCGCGCACATCTGCTGCTCGCCGCCCGAGAGCGTCCCGGCCTTCTGCGTCCGGCGCTCGGCCAGGCGGGGAAAGAGCGTGTAGACGCGCTCCATGTCCGCCGCGACCTCCTCCCGGTCACGCCGCTGGAACGCCCCCATCTCGAGGTTCTCGAGGACGGTCATGCGCGAGAACAGCTGGCGGCCCTCCGGAGCCTGCGCGATGCCGAGCCCGACGATCCTCTGCGAGCTTGCGCGCACGATGTCCTCGCCGGCGAATCGCATCGTCCCCTTGCGCGGGCGCAGGAGCCCGGAGATCGTGCGCAGCGTCGTCGACTTGCCTGCGCCGTTGGCGCCGATCAGCGTCACGATCTGGCCCGGATCGACCCGCAGGGACACGCCTTTCAACGCGTGGATCGCGCCGTAGTAGACGTGCACGGCCTCCAGCTCGAGCAGCGGCTGGGCGCCGTTCGTCGCCGCCTCGCTCATGCGACGGGCTTCGTGCCGAGATAGGCCGAGCGCACCCGTTCGTCGGCGGTGACCTCGTCCGGCGTGCCCTCGGCGATCTTCTCTCCGTAGTCGAGCACGGTCACGCGCTCGGAGACCTCGACGACGACCCTCATGTCGTGCTCGATCAGGAGCACCGTGAGCCCGCGTTCGTCCCGCACGCGCCGCACGAACTCCACGAACGCAGTCGTCTCCCTTGGGTTCATGCCCGCGGTCGGCTCGTCGAGCAGCAGCAGCTTCGGATCGGTCGCGAGCGCGCGGGCGACCTCCACGCGACGCTGGTCGCCGTACGAGAGGTGCCGCGCGTACTGGTGCTCGGCACGCGCCGGCACGCCGCAGTAGGCGAGCAGGTCGCGGGCCTGCGCGCGCCCTTCCCGCTCCTCGTGGCGCTGCCGCGGCGTGCGCAACAGGCTCCCGAAGAGGCCGCTACTCAGGCGCGAGTGCATCCCGACGAGCACGTTCTCCCGCGCGGTCATCGCGCCGAAGAGGCGGATGTTCTGGAACGTGCGGCCGATGCCGAGCGCCGTGATCTTGTGCTGCGGGAGGCCGACGATGTCGCGGCCGTCGAACACGATCTCGCCCGCGGTCGGCGTGTAGGCACCGGTCAGCATGTTGAAGAACGTCGTCTTCCCGGCGCCGTTCGGGCCGATCAGGCTCGCGATCGAGCCGCGCTCGACGGTGAAGTCGATGTCGCTGCACGCCACGAGCCCGCCGAACTCCTTCCGGACCGAGCGGGCGTCGACGAGCGCGTCGGCGCTCACGCCGTCGAGGCCTCCGGGATCACGTTCTCCTCCTCTTCCTCCTCGTGCAGCTCGGCCCGCCGCCGCGCGCTCGGGATCAGGCCCTCGGGCCGGATCAGCATGAAGAGCACGATCGCCACGCCGTAGATGAGGTACGAGTACTCCGGGATGTCGATGTTGGTGCCGAACGTCGAGTTGAACGTGTGCCCGGCGGCGAACAGGCCCTTGTAGTTGACGTACGCGAGGAGGAGGCCTCCGAGCGTGACGCCCCAGACGTTGCCGATCCCGCCGAGGATGACCATGCACAGCACGAAGATCGACACCTGGAGGCTGAACGCGTCGGGCGAGGTGGAGCCCGCCTGGAGCGTGATCAGGCAGCCCGCGGCGCCGCCGAAGAACGCTCCGATCGTGTAGGAGAGCGTCTTGGTGCGCATCAGGGGGACTCCCATCGCCGCGGCCGCATCCTCGTCCTCGCGAATCGCGATCCAGGCCCGGCCGATCCGCGAGTCGCGCAGGAGGAGCGAGGTCACGATGGTCACGACGACGAGCGCGAGCGCCGTCCAGTAGAACCAGCGCGAGTCCAGCTCGTTGAGGAAGTTCTCCGGCAGCTGGTGAATCGTGTGGTGGACGGCGACGCCGAAGCCGAGGCCGTCGATCCCGTTCATCCCGAACGCTCCGTTGGTGAGGTTGAAGCCGCCGAGGCTGTCGCCGTTGCGCACGAACTGCGGGATGATCTCTCCGAATCCGAGCGTGACGATGGCGAGATAGTCGCCGCGCAGGCGCAGCGTCGGGATGCCGATCAGGGCGCCGAGGAGCGCGGCGAAGACCGCCGCGATGAGGAGCACGAGCCACGGCGAGAGGTGGATCCCGGGCGTGCCGGGCAGCACGGTGCCGCCGAAGATGACGGAGCCGGCGTTCGCGAACTGCTCGGACGCGAGCCAGCCGGCGACGTACGCGCCGGCCGCGAAGAAGGCGACATAGCCCAGGTCGAGCAGGCCCGCGTAGCCCACGACGAAGTTGAGCCCGAGCCCCATGACGGTGAAGGCGAGGATCACGAAGGCCGTCGACGTGTCCGGGAGCCATTGCGTGAGGACCGTCGTCAGGTAGTTCGAGTAGAGCCAGGGGTAGATCAGGAGCAGGACGAAGACCAGGCCGATCAGCAGCCGGACGAGCCGCTTCCTCGTCTCGGGCCTCGGATGCGGACGCGGGATGCCCCTCACGACCGGGTGCTCAGCTCCTCGCCGAGGAGGCCCTGCGGCCTGAAGACGAGCGTCAGGATCAGGATCACGAAGATGAGCGAGGTCGTCCAGCTCGGGCCGGGCGCGTGCCAGGTGAGCCCGCTGTTGAAGTTCTCGATGAAGCCGATCATGTAGCCGCCGAGCGCGGCGCCCAGGATGTTCCCGATCCCGCCGAGGACGGCCGCGGTGAAGGCGAAGAGCCCGATCTGGAACCCGAGGTCGAAGCGTGCCTGCGTGAAGTAGACGAAGTAGACGAAGCCGCCGACGCCCGCGAGCGCGCCGCCGAGGCCGAACGCGAAGGCGATCGCGCGGTCGATGTTGATTCCCATCAGCCGGGCGGCGTCGCGGTTCTGGGCGGTCGCGCGCATCGCCTTGCCCCAGCGCGTCCGCTTGACCACGGCCATCGTGACGATGAGGGTGGGCACCGTGATCAGGAGCACGATCAGCTTGTCCCAGCCGAATGGCTGTCCCCCGATCGTGAAGATCGCGTCGCGCGGCAGCAGCGGCTCGGTGCTCACGTAGTTGAAGCCGAAGACCACGGCGATCAGGTTCGAGAGGATGAACGACATGCCGATCGCCGTGATCAGCGGCGCCAGGCGAGGCGCGTTCCGGAGGCGCCGGTACGCGACCCGCTCCACCGCCATGTTGAGCGCGGCGCAGAACGCCGCCGCACAGACGAGGGCGACGGCGAGGATGCCGAACAGCGCGAAGCCCGAGTGGGTGTCGGCGCCGAGCCAGCTGATCCCGACGCTGTAGGTGATCATCGCCCCCCACGTGAAGACGTCCCCGTGGGCGAAGTTGATCAGCTCGATGATCCCGTAGACGAGCGTGTACCCGATTGCGACGAGTGCGTAGATCGAGCCGTTCGTGATCCCGTTCAGGGAGACGAGCCCGAACTGCTGGATGTTGTGGACGGCGTTCTCGACGAGCCAGAACACCACGAACGCGAGCAGCAGGAACCCGAGCCCGGTGACGATCCGGCTCCGCACGCGGGGGATGAGCGCGAGGATCGGCCGCCTGCTCGCGGCGGCCGTCCCCACGCTCGTCCCCATGACTCAGCTCGTTCCGCTAGAGGATCAGCCGAGCGCCGCCTTCGCGAGGGCGATCGGCGGGTTGATCTCGGTGACGGCCTTGATGACGCCGCCCTTGATCACGTCGACCGTGACCCCGGCGAGCGTCGGGTCGCCGGACGAGTCGATCTTGAACGAGCCGATGATCCCCTTCGGGAACTTCTGGTTGAAGAGGTGCTGATCCGTCGAGGCCCGCGTCCCGTTCCCCTTCACGAGCGCGTTCGCCAGCACGAGCGTCGCCTGCGCCGCGTAGGCGGTGTAGGCCTCGAGCTGCTTGACGTGGTACGCCTTCCGGAACGCCTTGACGAAGGCGCGTCCACTCGCGTTCGACAGCTTGTTCGGATCGGAGCCGCCGATCGTGACGTACATGCCGTTGGCAGCCGAGCCGGCGTCCTTCGCCGTCGCCGAGTCGTTGAAGCCGTCGGTCGCGAGCAGCAGCACCTTCGAGTTGTTGCCGAGGACGGACACCTTGTCCTTGATCAGCTGGCCGCCGTTGTTCGAGACGATGCCGCCGAGGAAGATCGCCTGCGGGTGCTTCGAGGCGATGCCCTGGTACAGCGACTGGTAGTTCGGCTGGTTCGGGTCCCACTTCGAGTTGCCGAGCACCTTGATCCCGAGCTTCTTCGCGGCCCGCACGAAGTTGTTCGCGATTCCGAGGCCGTATGCCTCGGCGTCGTTGAGGACATAGACGGTCTTGATCTTCTTCTGCTTCAGATACACCGCGTCCGCCGCACCCTGGAAGTTGTCGGGCACCGCCACGCGGGCGTAGTTCCGCTTCCCGGTCGGGAAGTACTTCTGCGGCTCACCCGCCACACCGTCCGCCTTCGTCAGGCCGACGTAGGTGTTCGCGGGGCTCACCATCGGGATCCCGCCGCCGGGAGCGCGGTTCAGGATCGGCGCGATGATCTCCGCGCAGCCCGAGTTGTAGGTGCCGATCACGCCGAGGAGGTTGGAGACGCTCCTGTAGCTGTTGGCGTTGTTCGTGCAGGTCTGCGGATCCCAGGACCCCTTGGCGGCGGTCGAGTCGTCGCAGCTGACGTACTGCACCGTGTACTTGCCGATCTTGAAGTGCATCTTCTGCAGCTCGAACTTGACCGCCTGCGACATCTGCACGGAGAGCGGACGAAGCGACCCTTGGAGCGGGAAGTCGCTGGCGATCACGTACTTGCCCTTGCCTACGGGCTTGCTGCAGGTGTTCGGGAGGCCGGCTGTGTGGCTCCCGGACATGAGATGGGCGCTCGCGGCGGCCGTTGCCAGCGCTGCTGTCGCCCCGGCGAGGAGCACGAGGCCCCCCAGCTTCCTGACGCTCATTGACACCCGTCCTTTCGTCGACGACCGGCGACTCCCCCGTGCTCTCGGGTGCCGCGGCCCAGCGCGCGGGGCCTCGATCCTATTCGGTTGCCGATGAGATTACGAGCGTCATGACTCGCCGACGACGACGGGAAAGTAGGGCGGAGCGAGGAGGAAGCCGATCCGCGCGTCCGGGCCGCGGTGCCCGCGCGCCATCTGCAGCGCGGCGCCGACGCCGCCGATCGGGACGAAGCCGAGCTGCCGCACCGCGGCGGCGTCGCGCGCGCCCGCGACGTAGACGGCGCCCAGCCTCTCGAGGGCCGGCCGGCACGAATCCCAGTCGCGGAACGGCAGCTGCGGATGCACCGTGCGGCCGGCGCGATAGTCCTCGAGAGCGCGCGCGTCGGCGGCGACCGCATCCTCCGCGGCGGCCAGCAGCGCCGGGTCGCGGGCGATGGGGTCGGAGCGGAAGAAGACGTGGTACGGCGTCTGTGTCGGCCGGGCGAAGACGCGGCGGAAGCGGTGGACGAGGATGACGACGCCGCCGTCGGCGACGGGGAAGGCGTCCCGCCACAGGCCGAGGGCGTGGCCGAGGCCGAGGTGGGCGGCGAGGAGCGGGTTCGGCTTCTCCCGCGGCAGGAACGGCGTGGTGCCCGGGATCGCGATCACGAGCGCGTCGAGGGGTTCGTCGAGGATCGCCCGCCGCAGCTCGATCGCGCGGAGCAGGGCCTCGGCGTGGACGACCGACGGCGGCCCGGCGAGCACCGCCGCCACCGTGCGCACGCCTCGGAGCGAGCGGAGTACGCGGCGGCGGACGGCCTCCGGAGCGGCGGCGAACGCGAGCCGTAGCGGCGAGCGCGCGATCCGGTCGGCCGCGTCGAGCTCGTAGGGATAGCCCCGCAGCGGCCCCGTGAAGTGCGGGTGGTTGAGGACGAGCGAGACGCCGAAGAGCGGCACGCGCGCCGCCAGCGTCCGCTCGACGAGAGTCGCCGTGCGCCAGCCCTCCGAGCCGCCCGTCACGAGGAGGGATTCGGACGTCGCGCGACGCTGCGTCTCTGCGTCGGCGGCGGCGAGCAGCGTCGCCGGGCCGCCGTGGAGGACCGTCTCGGCGGCGCTCACCACGACGACGAGATCCGTCTCGACGAGCTCGCGGGCGAGACGAGCCCTCGGCGCGCCTTCGGGGATGCCGGCGAGATCCGGGTCGGCCGCGTCGTGCACCGCCAGCCGGCCGCGGAAGCGGCGCCGTAGCTCCGGCGTCACGAGCGACGCGATCTCGCGCCGGCTCGCCCGGCGCGCGAGGCCGCCGGCGACGAGCAGGGTCTGGTTCTCGGTCGGGACTCCGAGCCCCTCGAGCGTCTCGATCACCGCCGCGACGGCCAGCGGACGGGGGTCTCCGAGCACGCTGCCGACCGGCAGGGCGGGCGGCTCGACCACGATGGTCACGCGCGCGCCGCGCGCCGCGAGCTCCTCCAGCGGCGGTCCCTGGAGCGGAAAGCGCAGCGCCTCCCTCGTCGCCGCAGCGACGTCCGTCGCCCGGCCGGGCGGAGGCGGTCGCAGGATGCGCGCGTCGGCCGGCGCCGACGCGACGACGAGCCGGCTCCCGGAGAGAAGCGGGACCCGCGGCACTAGGGAATCGAGCGGTACAGCCGGAGGAAGACCGGGCGGAAGCCGCGCTTCGGCCAGTAGCGGGAGGCCCAGAGATTCGTCATCCGCCAGTCGGTCGTCATCGTCGGGTAGCCGTTCTCGTGGGCCCAGCGGAAGACGTGGGCCATGAGGGCGAGGCCGACGCCGGTCCCGCGCGCCTCGGGCTCCGTTGAGGCCTGCGCGAGGTCGATGTTGCGGTCGGGAACCCGCAGGTCGGGCGGCCGGCGGTAGAGGAGGAACTGCCCGACGACGCGGCCGTCGCGCTCGGCGACGAACAGCTCGAACTCGTCCTCGTGGTCCTCCTCGTTCCACTCGGCCAGCACCTCGTCGAACGTCTGCAGCTCGATGCCCGAGAAGCTCGGCGACGGCTGCATCGCGTGGGACATCTCGAGCTCGAGCCGGGCTGCCTCGGGATGGTCGTCGCGCGTCCCGTGCCGGATCTCGACGCCCGCGTCCACCGGCTGCTCCGCGGCCGTCTCGCGGATGGCGAGCGCCGCCGACGCGCCGAAGGAGAGGCGGAACCAGGCGTCGACGAGCTCGGAGTCGTGCGACGGGACGAAGACGAAGTGGCGCGTGTAGCCGTCCTCGACCCAGCGCCCGGCGGCGGCCGCGTAGAGGTCGCGGGCCACCTCCGGCTCGCGCACCGCCTGGCCGGCGACTCCGCTCCAGACGTGCTTGCCCATCCAGTTATCGCGGTGCTGGCCGAGGAGGTAGCCGACGACCTCGCCGCCCTCGAGCGCGACGACGCCGCTCGCGTCCTCCCGCTCCTTCCCGATCTCCGCGACGAGGTCGTCACGCTCGGGCAGGAGCGGCTCCGCTGCCCGGTGGGCGGCGTGCCGCTCGGCGAGTAGCGCCGCGGCACCCTCGAGGTGCTCGTCGGCGAAGGGGACGATCTCCACAGGCTCGGATTGCACAGCGCCGTACACTCGCAGAGATGTCGCCGAAAACGCTGACGGGTGCGGAGCTCGACCTCAACGACGCGCCTGCGCGCGAGGCCGAGCTGTTCCTCGTCGACGGCAACAACCTCGCGTACCGCGCGTTCTTCGCGCTGCCGGAAGAGCTTGCGACCACCGAGGGATTCCCGACCGGCGGGCTGCTCGGCTTCACGAACATGCTCTTCAAGCTCCTCTCCGACTACCGGCCGAAGGGCGTCGCGGTCGCCTGGGACACGCGCCCGGTGCACCGACACGCGCAGGCGGAGGCGGTCGAGGTCGTCTACAAGGAAGGCCGCCGGCCGATGCCCGAGTTGCTCGCCGAGCAGTTCCCGCATTTCCGGCCCATCGTCGAGGCGTTCGGCTACCGGAACCTCGAGTTCGAGGGCTGGGAGGCCGACGACGTGATCGCGACGCTGGCGACGCGCGCCGACGAGGCCGGAATCCGGACGTGCGTCGTCTCGACCGATCGCGACGCGTTCCAGCTCGTCTCCGAGAACGTCTGCCTGATGATGACGCCGCGCGGCGTCAGCGACGTCAACGTCTACACGCCCGACCGCGTCGAGGCGCGCTACGGGATCCGGCCCGAGCAGATCCCGGACTTCATCGGGCTGAAGGGCGACACCTCCGACAACATCCCCGGCGTCCCGGGGATCGGGGACAAGACCGCGGGGCAGCTCGTCGCGCAGTACGGGTCGCTCGAGGACGTGCTCGAGCACGTCGACGAGCTCTCGCCCGCGCGCAAGAAGAACCTGATCGAGTTCGCGGAGCAGGCGCGGGCGGCGAAGGTGCTCGCGACGATGCGGCGCGACCTCGACGTCGACTGCGATCCGGCGGAGCTCGTCCTGGCGCCGCCGGACCGCGCGCAGCTGCGCGAGACGTTCCGCCAGTTCGAGTTCCGCGCTCTGCTGGGGCGGGTGGACGAGCTGGACGAGGCAGTGCCGGCCCGCGAGCGGATCGGCGCGCCGGGGACGGCAGTGCCGTGGCGGGAGGGCGAGGTGCCTCGCATCGACTCGATCGCCGGCATCGCGGCCGACGAGGGGCGAATCGCGGTCGCGCTCGGCGACGAGGTCGTGGTCTCGCCGCGGCCGGAGCGGGTCGAGGGGCCGTTCGCGGCGCACGACGCGAAGGCGCTGCGCGTCGAGGCCGACGACGACACGATGATCCTCGCCTACCTGATCGAGCCGGCACGAAGCGAGTACCTCCTCGACGACCTCGAGGCCGAGTATGCCGTCGAGGTGAAGCCCGAGCCCGACGCAGAGGAGGAGACGGCCCGGCTCGTGCGCCATGCGGCCGTCACGCTGCGCCTGCGCGACCCCCTGCTCGACCGGGTCCGCGAGCGTGGCGCCGAGCCGCTGTACCGCGACGTCGAGATGCCGCTCGTCGGCGTCCTCCGCCGGATGGAGGAGGCGGGCGTGCGCATCGACACGTACCGGATGGGGGAGATCACCGCGCGCCTCGCGGACCGGGTCGAGGAGCTCGAGTCCCGCGCCTACGAGCTCGCCGGCGAGGAGTTCGTGCTCGGCTCGCCGATGCAGCTCGGGCGCATCCTGTTCGAGAAGCTCGAGCTGACGCCCGGCCGCAAGGGGAAGACCGGCTACTCGACCGACACGAAGGTGCTGCGCTCGATCCGAGGGGAGCACGAGATCGTGGCGGTGATCGAGGAGTGGCGCGAGCTTTCGAAGCTCCTCAACACCTACCTCCAGCCGCTGCCCGGGATGATCGGCGACGACGGGCGACTGCACACGACGTTCAACCAGGCCGTTGCGGCGACCGGCCGCCTCTCGACGACGAACCCCAACCTCCAGTCGATCCCGATCCGCACCGAGCTCGGCCGCGAGATCCGCTCGGCGTTCGTCGCGGAGTCCGGCGCGCGGCTCATCTCCGCCGATTACTCGCAGATCGAGCTGCGCATCCTCGCGCACGTCTCCGGCGAGCCGAAGCTGCGGGAGGCGTTCGAGCGCGGGGAGGACATCCACACCGCGACGGCCGCCGAGGTGCTCGGCGTCGATCCCGCCAGGCTGACGTCCGCGGAGCGCTCGATCGCCAAGATGATCAACTTCGGGATCGTCTACGGGATCTCGTCCTACGGGCTGTCCGAGAACCTCGAGATCCCGCGCGAGCAGGCGCAGGAGTACATCGACGCGTACCTCGCGCGGTTCCCGTTCGTGCAGGACTTCATCTCCCGCACAATCGAGCAGGCCGAGCGCGACGGCTACGTGACGAGCCTGCTCGGCCGGCGCCGTCCGGTCCCCGAGCTCCGCGTGCGGAACCGGGCGACGCGCGCCTTCGGCGAGCGGGTCGCGGTCAACTTCGTGATGCAGGGCTCGAACGCGGACATCATCAAGGTGGCGATGGTCGCCATCGAGCGCCGGCTGCGCGAGGAGGGGAGAAGCGCGAGGCTCGTCCTCCAGGTGCACGACGAGCTCCTGCTCGAGACGCCGGACGCCGAGACCTCGGTGGTGAAGGAGCTCGTGCGCGAGGAGATGTGCAGCGCGTATCCGCTCGACCCACCGCTCGCGGTCGAAGTCGGCGCCGGCGACTCCTGGGCGGACGCGAAGAGCTAGCGCGAGGCCAGCTTCAGGAACCCGACCACATGACCGTGCGAGTTTCTCGCGATCACCGAGACGAGCCTCGGCCGTAGGCGCCAGTGCAAGCTCTGGTGCAACGCGCCCAGGAATAAGCCGTCGACCACGGGGAGGGTCGTTGCGGTGCCGTCCGTGAGCAGCTCGAGCGGGAGCCCGAGCTCGTCAGCCCGCGTCTCGACAGGCGACGGGGCCGCGAGCTTGCGGCGGCCCCGCCGTCCGGCATCGCGGGCCGCATTGACCACGATCCGCCAGACCACGCCTCGAGGTTTCCCTCGCCCCGGAAGCGCCGTCGCTTGCGGAGCGCCTTGGCGAATGCCTCCTGCACCGCGTCGCGCCCGGACTCCTCGTCGCCCGCGATTGCCGTCGCCGCCCGTGTGAAGTCGCCCAGCCGCTCGCGGTACAGCACCTCGAGCTCCTCGACCATCACGCGTACGACGCTAGAGGAGCGCCGGTTTCTTTAGGGCGTGTTCGTGCTCATGGCGTTGAGCAGCGAGCCGATGTCGAGGCCGTCCTGCGCCGCGTGCCGCATGGCGTGGTCCCGGTCGACCGTGTACCGGTTGCGGCGGCCGACGCGCTCGGTCGTCACGTAGCCGGCGTCGACGAGCTCGGCGAGGATGCGCTGGGCCGCTCGCTCGGTGATTCCCACGCGCTCGGCCACGTCGCGGAGCCGGATGTCGGGCTCGTTGGCCAGGCACAGGAGGACCTGCGCGTGGTTCGTGAGGAAGGTCCAGCTCTTCGGCTCGTGGTCGCTTGACATGCGATACAAAGATCGTGTATATAGTGTCGCGTATTATGAGTCGGCAGATTGTAGCGCATCGGGAACGCACGATGGATTCGAACGGCCTCTTCGCACATGTCAACGACTCGATCCGCCGGCTGGCGCACGAGGATCAGGCAGGCGAGTGGTGGGACTTCTTCTGCGAGTGCCCCGACACCCGCTGCCATCGGCTGGTGGCCCTCACCGTGCTCGAGTTCGACGAGCGCCGTGCGGCCTCGCCCCCCAGGCCGATCCTCGCGGCCGACCACGCCGACTGATCTGCGCGAGCTAGCGCGCTAGGAACAGGGCGACGGCGCGCAACGGCGGCGCTCCGCCGTTTCCCGGCCCCAGCGCGAGATCGCGTCGGCCGCGGACGAGATGCCGCCGAGCCAGCATAGGAAGCCCATCCCCAGGAGGTAGAGGACGGCGATTTCGATCCAACCGAACATGTGCCGAGCGTAGCGAGAGTGCTGTTAAGCGCGTATTAGGCGTAGCCCAGCTCGTGCAGGAGCGGACCGGCCTCCGCCTCGACGTCCGCGACCTGCTCCAGCGTCAGCTCCTTGCGCCAGCGGCCGATGGACGAGTCGCGGAAGCCGTCGAGCGCGCGGTGCGTCGAGGTCTCGTTCGCGCCCAGGAACGCCGCGAGCCGGTCGGCCACCGACGCAAGGCCCTCGTAGCGCACCTCCAGCAGGCGGTCGCCCGCGTCCGTCGCCTGGACGGCCTCGACGTACCGCCGCCAGGCCCACGCGCAGCGGCGCGCGTCGCTGACCCGCGAGAACTCCTCGCGCCGCTCGGGCTCGACCCAGAAGCGCGGCTCCGGCCCGTAAGGGAGGCCGGCGTCGTCCTTGCCCTCCTGGTCCGCGTTGAGCCAGCCGCGCTCGAGCAGGGAGCAGACGACGTCGCGGCCGTCGCGCACCGCGTGCACGGCGAGCGCCGCGGGATACGCCTCCAGCGCCGCGTCGAGCACGTGTGCCGTCTCGGGCGTCTGCTCCACCCCGCGCAGCCCCCGCGCGAGCCCGATCCGGCGGATGCGCTCGAGGATCCGGCGCAGGTCCTCCGCCGAGGGTCCCGACGGGAGCACCGCCTTCCACGGCGTCACCTCGCCGAAGTCGACGAAGCCGGGGAGGCCGCCGATCGCGCGCCCGAGGAACGTCGTGCCCGAGCGCGGACAGCCGACGACGAAGACCAGCCGCTCCTCGCGCCCCAGCCTCGGCCGCTGCGCCAGCGACCGCTCCGCGACCCGCGCGCCGGCCGTGCAGTAGTCGATAAATGCGCTCATTTCCCGCTTCGGCGCCGGCGAAGCCGCCGCCTCCGCTCCTGGGTGAGCTCCGTCGAGCCTACGCTCACAACGCTTCCGGAAGCGAGTCGGGGACGAGCCCGAGGCCCTGCCGCAACGTCTCGATCAGCTGCTGCGCCTCCGCGAGAAGCGTGGCCAGCTCGTCGATCTCCTCCCGCGGCACCTCGATCGTCACCCGCACCGGCGATCGCGCCGTGGAGGAGAGCGCCACCGTCTCGCCGTCGTCCGTCGCGACCGCCGTCACGTCGAGGTACTCGTCTCGCGCGAGTCGACGGCCCGGCTCGAAGCGGTCTGCCGCGCCGCGCAGCCGCTCGGCCAGAACGCCGGCGTAATGGCCGGGGATGCGGATCGTCGCCTCCCCGCTACGGAGTCCGATCGTGGCCGACCAGCCCGCGTAGCCGGCTCCTCCACCGTCGTGCCGCAGGACGTGCACCGCGCACGAGGAGGTGACGCCGACCGGGTACCGCTCGTCCACGCGCCCAGCCTAGCCCCGTCGCCGGGGTGACCGAGCTATATTGACCGGCCGCATGGCGAACGAGACCATCAACGACCCGCGGCTCGAGGAAGGCGTCTGGACGACCGACCCCGAGAGCGGCGAGCTCGTCCCCGACTACGAGTCCACCTTCCCCACCATCGAGGAGGGGCAGGTCGTGAACGGCACCGTCGTCCGCGTGGACAAGGACGAGGTGCTCGTGGACATCGGCTACAAGTCGGAGGGCGTCATCCCGGTCTCCGAGCTGTCGATCCGGCGTTCCATCAACCCGGAGGACGAGGTCACGGTCGGCGACGAGGTCGCCGCGCTGGTGCTGACGAAGGAGGACGCCGAGGGCCGGCTGATCCTCTCGAAGAAGCGCGCGCGCTTCGAGATCGCGTGGAAGGCGATCGAGGGCGCCTACGAGAAGGGCGAGCCGGTCGACGGCCGCGTGATCGAGGTCGTCAAGGGCGGCCTCATCCTCGACCTCGGCGTGCGCGGCTTCCTGCCTGCGTCGCTGGTCGACATCCGCCGCGTGCAGGACCTCGACGAGTTCCTCGGCCAGGAGCTCCAGTGCAAGGTCATCGAGCTCAACCGCTCGCGCAACAACGTCGTGCTCTCGCGCCGCGCCGTGCTCGAGGAGGAGCGCAAGGAGCAGCGGCAGCGGATCCTGGACAAGCTCAACCCCGGCGACGTCGTCGAGGGCACGATCTCCAACATCGTCGACTTCGGCGCCTTCGTCGACCTCGACGGGATGGACGGCCTCATCCACATCTCCGAGCTCTCCTGGAGCCATGTCAACCACCCGTCCGAGGTGCTCGACATCGGACAGACCGTCAGGGTCCAGGTGCTCGACATCGACCGCGAGCGGCAGCGGATCTCGCTCGGCCTCAAGCAGACGCAGACCGACCCCTGGCAGCAGGTGCTCGAGAGCTACCAGGAGGGCGACGTCGTCCAGGGCACCGTGACGAAGGTCGTCACGTTCGGCGCCTTCGTCGAGATCCTCCCCGGCGTCGAGGGGCTCGTGCACATCTCCGAGCTCGCGCAGCACCACGTCGAGAATCCGCGCGAGATCGTCTCCCAGGGCGACCAGGTCAACGTCCGGATCCTCGAGGTCGACGCCGAGCGGCGGCGCCTCTCGCTCTCCCTGAAGCGCGTCGAGGACGGGATGCCCATCCAGCCGAAGCCGGGCGAGGAGGCCGAGCCGCCCGCGCTCGGGCTGTCCGACGAGGTCTTCGCCGACGAGGTTCCCGCCGCCGAGTCGCTCGAGGCTCCCGCGGAGGAGCCTGTCGCCGCGGAGGAGCCCGTCGCCGAGGCGGAGGTAGCCGAGGTCGCCGAGGAGGAGCCGGTCGCGGCGGAGGAGCCCGAGGCCGAAGCGCCGGTCGCCGAAGAGCCGGCCGCCGAGGAGCCGGTGGCGGAGGCCGAGCCCGAGACCGAGGCTCCCGAAGCCGACGCCTCCGACGAGGCTCCGGCCGAGTAGCTGTGCAGCGACCGCTCGCGGTCGCGCTGACGGGGGGCATCGCGGCAGGAAAGAGCGAGGCGCTCGACGCCTTCGCGCGTCACGGCGCGGCCGTGATCTCGAGCGACGACGTCGTCCACCGCCTCTATCGCGAGGACGAGGGGCTGCAGGCGGCGTTGCGCGAGCACTGGGGCGAGCGCGTCTTTCGCGACGGCCGCGTCGATCGCGAGGAGATCGGCCGGATCGTCTTCGCCGACTGCGCCGAGCTCGCGTGGCTCGAGTCGGAGCTGCACCCGCGCGTGCGGGCGGCGACCGCGGCCTGGCTCGCCGAGCAGACCGCCGACGTCGCCGTCGCGGAGATCCCGCTGCTCTTCGAGACCGGCGGCGAGGAGCGCTTCGACCGCGTCGTCGTCGTGACGGCGCCTCTCGAGGTGCGGGAGACGCGCCGCGGGGCGGTCGCCGAGAGGGAGCGCCGGTTGGTACCCGAAGAGGAGAAGGTGCGGCGGGCGGACTTCTCGTACGTCAACGACGGCTCGCTCGAGGAGCTCGACGCCTTCGTCGCCGGTGTGCTGGAGGAGCTACGAGCGTCCCACTGAGACGCTGGCTCGTCCTAGCTGTCGTCGTCGTCGCGGGGTTCGGCGTCTTCGCCTACCTCCAGCACGCCGAGCCGCCGTGGTATGCGCGGCTCTGGTATCCGCTCCGCTACGACGCGATCGTCCGCGGCCATGCCGCGAACTACGACCTCGACCCGGCGCTGCTCGCCGCGGTGATCGAGACGGAGAGCAAGTTCGATCCGAACGCGCGCTCCCGCGCCGGCGCGGTCGGGCTCATGCAGCTGACGCCGAGCACGGCGAAGGGCATCGCCAGGTACACCGGAGGGCACGACTTCCGCCTCACCGACCTGACGAACCCCGAGATCAACGTCCGCTACGGCGCCTGGTACCTGCGGCACCTGCTGAACAGGTACGGGAACGAGCGGCTCGCGCTCGCGGCGTACAACGCCGGCGAGCAGAACGTCGACAGCTGGCGCAACGCGCACGTCGGGATCCAGTTCCACGAGACGCGGGACTACGTCGACAAGGTGGAGCGCCTGAAGAAGATCTACCGGCGCGCGTACGCGAGCCAGCTCGGTTACTAGCTCTCCGGCGCTCGGGCCTCGAGCTCGTTGCTCTTGTTCGTGAGGGCTGCGAAGCCGGCCTGGAGGAAGTCGTTCAGCCCGGCGGCGCCGAGCGTCCACGACAGGAGGCGCCCGAAGCGGGGAGCCACTATCTGCGTCGCGCCGAGGCCCGCCGCGACCCAGGTGCCCACGCAGCGGCTGCACGTCACGAGCTCCCCGATCGCCTGCCGCATGCCGCCGTTCTCCAGCGGCTCCTCGCCCCCCTCGTGGGCGTGTCCTTCGACGAACGGGTCGCGGAGGAAGCTCGTCACCTCGTCGCGGGAGAGCGTGCGCGCCGCCTTGTACGTCGCCAGGGCGAGAGTCACGAGGTCGAGCGCGCTCTGCTCCTGCGGGTCGCGCCCCAGCGCCCGCGCGAGCGCGCCCGCACCCGCGAGCCCGCCGCCGAATGCGGCCATGATCGCTGCGTACGCGCCGTAAGGAGGCGTGTCCGACACGGATACCCTGTTCCCATGGCCGAGCTGCGCACAACCTCCGCGTACACGCCGACCGGCGACCAGCCCAAGGCGATCGACACGCTCGCCGAGTCGATCCTCTCCGGCGAGCAGTTCCAGACGCTCGTCGGCGCGACCGGCACCGGCAAGACGGCGACGATGGCGTGGACGATCGAGAAGATCGGCCGGCCGGCCCTCGTGATCGCCCACAACAAGACGCTCGCGGCGCAGCTCTGCAACGAGTTCCGGGAGTTCTTCCCGCACAACGCCGTCGAGTACTTCGTCTCCTACTACGACTACTACCAGCCCGAGGCGTACGTCCCGCAGGCCGACCTCTACATCGAGAAGGACTCGTCCCGCAACGACGACATCGCCCGCCTGCGGCTGTCCGCCACGTCGTCCCTCTTCACGCGCCGCGACGTCGTCGTGGTCGCGTCCGTCTCCTGCATCTACGGCCTCGGCTCGCCGGAGGAGTGGCGCGAGCGGATGATCTACGTCGAGGTCGGCGCCGAGCACGACCGCGACCTGCTGCTGCGGAAGCTGATCGACTCGCAGTACGTCCGCAACGACACGATGCTCGGCCGCGGCCGCTTCCGCGTGAAGGGCGACGTGGTCGAGGTGCAGCCGGCGAACCAGGAGACGGCGTACCGCATCTCCTTCTTCGGCGACGAGGTGGAGGCGATGACCCACTTCGACCCGCTCACGGGCGAGGTGCTCGCGCGGCTCGACAACCTCTCGATCTGGCCCGCGACGGAGTACGTCACCTCGCAGCCGACGGTCGAGCGCGCGGTGGACGAGATCCGGCACGAGCTCGAGCAGCAGGTGGCGATGTTCGAGGAGGAGGGGAAGTTGCTCGAGGCGCACCGGATCCGGCAGCGCACCGAGTACGACCTCGAGATGCTGAAGGAGCTCGGCTTCTGCAACGGGATCGAGAACTACTCGCGCATCCTCGAGGGCCGCGCCCCGGGGACGCACCCGTTCACGCTCCTCGACTACTTCGCCGACGACTTCGTGGTCTTCGTCGACGAGTCGCACCAGACCGTGCCCCAGCTCGGCGGGATGTACGAGGGCGACCGCTCGCGCAAGCAGACGCTCGTCGACTTCGGCTTCCGGCTCCCGTCCGCGCTCGACAACCGGCCGCTGCGCTTCGACGAGTTCCTGCGCAAGGTGCCGCAGCTCGTCTTCGTCTCCGCGACGCCGGGCGAGTTCGAGCTCCGCAACTCGAAGGTCGTCGCCGAGCAGCTGATCCGGCCGACCGGCATCGTCGACCCCGAGGTCGAGCTGCGGGCGACGAAGAACCAGATCGACGACCTCCTCGGCGAGATCCGGGCCCGCGAGGCGGCGGGCGAGCGCGTGCTCGTCACGACGCTGACGAAGAAGATGGCCGAGGACCTGACCGACTACCTGCTCGAGTCGGGCGTCAAGGCGCGGTACCTCCACTCCGAGATCGACACGCTGGAGCGGATCCAGATCGTGCGCGACCTGCGCCT